>NZ_JBIVGA010000003.1:0-38239 GCF_044748405.1 Pseudomonas sp. NPDC089996
AGTTGGCACGGGCTTCGCCCGTGTTCGCGGGCAAGCCCGCTCCCACAGGGGCCGCGCAAGCTTTTCAAATTTCGAGCAAGACAGTTGCTCCCACAGGGTCGGCGCCGCAATCGAGGGCAGCGCCTTACCTGTGGGAGTAGCTTTAGCCGCGAAGAGGCCGGTGCAGACTGAACATCAGCCCTGCGGCTGCATCGCGGCAAAGTGCGCCGCCAGCAGCATGGCAAACTCTTCCACGGTCATCTTCTTGCCGTTGAAGTCGACCATGCCGTCGGCATAGTGCAGGCTCGACACCACATCGTTGCCCTGCACGGTAGCCATGCCGCTCTGCAGCGCCATCATGCCGACCATTTCACCGGCCTGGCTCGATTGCGCGGCAATGGCCTGGGCATCGGTCTGCCCTTCGAGCAGCGCCTGCAACGTCGCCAGGTCTCCGATCATTGGCTTGGACAGCGACAACTTGCTCTTCACCTCGGTGATCAGCTGCTTGCTCAGCTGGTCTGGCGGCAGGTCGAACGACGCCGGGCTGGCGAAATCCATCGACAGGTCGAAACGGCTCTCGCCATTGGCCGTACGGAACGCCAGGTTCTCGATGGCCAGCTTGGGCCTGGAAGCCAGCAACTGTTGCAGGTCACCGTGGAACCTGGCTTTTTCCGCTTCATCCATCTGGATTTCCGGCACCGGCTGGCCGGCAGCCTGGGCTGCTTCGAACTCCGGCAGGTGAGCCTGGTACCACTTCGAAAGCGACTGCAAGGCCGGGGCATTGAGCGACTTGACGCTCACGCCCATCTGCGCGCTCCCCACCGCGCGGCCATCCCAGGTGATGTCCGCTACCCGGTAATCCACTCGGCCGCCCACGGTGTCCGGGCCATCCAGAGTCTGCAGGGCGTTCTGCTCGATACCCTTGAGCACCAGCACCTGCTGTTTTTCACCCAAGGTCGCCTTGGCCTCGGCGAGCAGCAGGTCGACATTGCCGACGTACACGGCGTCATGCTTGCTGGCCGCCAGGTTGCCACCGACCTTCAGGCCGGAGAGCTCAAGGGAAGTCGGCGGATGGTCCTCGCCGACCAGTTTCATCTCGAAGCGATCTGCGCTGCCATGGAACTTCGACGCCTTGCCCTCCTGATCACCGCTGACCTCCAGCGACATCCCCGAGAAAGCCAGGCTGCTGCCGTCGGCCTCGACATGCTTGAGCGGAGCCACGGTGATGGTGCTGTCGACGTTGCCCGAGAAGCCCAGGCTGGTGTGTGCACTGATCGGCGACTGCTCGCCTGCGGCTGAGAACCACGGCGCCGTGAGGTCATCCTTCTGCAGGCTGCTGCTGCTCGCGGCCAGCACCGGCACCAGCTTCAGTGCCTTGACCCGCGACCAGGGGAACGGGCCATGCTCGATCTGGTCGGTCATGCCGAGGTCGAAACTGACCACTTCGCCATGCCCGAGGTTGATGTCCTTGGCCTTGAGCCGGTATTGCGCAGTGCTGCTGAAGAAATGCCGGTCGAGCGAGACCAGCTCGACGGTCATGCTGCCGCCGTAGTTGGTCAGGGCTTTCTTGAGCTGTTGGTTGCTGCGGCTGACGGCGTTGTCCAGCTCCCCAGGGAGCTGTTTGCCGGTGTACCAGGCGCCAGCGGTGGTCACGACGGCGATGGCGATGGCCAGGCCGGAAAGGATGCCTACTGATTTCTTCATGAAGAGAACCGATCGATGTCCATATGGGCAGGGGGCAAAAGGATATCACTGCGGTGACAGGCTGGTGACGACGCTTGGGTAGAAATGACGAACTTGGGAAATGTCCGACAATCCATCAAATCGTTAATTTTTACGAACATCCAAGTCGATCAAAACCGCAAAAAAACGCGCAAAAAACGAACATTTAGCCGCTTTGACCGATAAATATTTCAATTTCGCAACATCTTGTCATGTTTAACTTGACGCCTTCCTACCAATCGTTTTTTATTTTCACCACCTCGCCCAGCGCCCGATCCACGAAGAAGAAAAAGTCGCGCCGTCATGATGCTCGGATGCCCCTGCCTGCACGCTTCAACCTCCTCGTCAAGGCACTGCCAGCCTGACAACGGCGCCTAGACCGCGCCTATTTCTGCTCCAAACAAAAAGGTGAACAACATGGAGCCTTACAAGCATGCAGACTGACCACAACGCCACCGGCAACGGCCAATTTCGTAAGTCCCTGCGCCTCTGGCACGTGGTCATCATCGGCCTGGCGTACCTCACGCCCATGACCGTGTTCGACACGTTCGGCATCGTATCCGGCATTACCTCCGGTCACGTTCCCAGCGCCTACCTGCTGGCCCTGGCCGGCGTATTGTTCACCGCTGTGAGTTACGGCACGCTGGTACGCCGCTTCCCACAGTCCGGCTCCGCCTACACCTACACGCAACGGGCCATCAACCCGCACGTGGGCTTCCTGGTCGGCTGGTCCTCGCTGCTCGATTACCTCTTGCTGCCCATGGTCAATGCATTGCTGGCCAAGCTCTACCTCTCGGCCATGTTCCCCGAGGTGCCGGAGTGGATGTGGGTGGCTGGCTTCGTCACCCTGATCAGCCTGATCAACATGCGCAGCATCAACCTGGTCGCGCATTTCAACCTGTTGTTCGTAGTCGTGCAGCTGATGATCATGTCGGTGTTCATCTACCTCTGCGTACGCGGCCTGGACCAGGGCGAAGGCCTGGGGACCACCTGGAGCCTGCTACCGTTCGCCGACTCGCAGACGCAGCTCAGCGCCCTGGCTGCCGGCGCTACCATCCTGTGCTTCTCGTTCCTGGGCTTCGACGCAGTCACCTGCCTGTCCGAGGAAACCAAGGATCCAGGCAAGACCATCCCGCGCGCGATCTTCCTCACCGCCCTGATCGGCGGCGCGGTGTTCATCCTGGTCTCTTACTTCATGCAGGCGTACTTCCCGACCAATGCACGCTTCCACGACCCGGAAGCGGCGCTGCCGGAAATTGCCCTGTATGTCGGTGGCAAGCTGTTCCAGTCGATCTTCATCGCCTGTACGGTGATCAACACCATCGCCTCGGGCCTGGCTTCGCAGACCAGCGTGTCGCGCCTGCTGTACGTGATGGGCCGTGACAATGTGATCCCGAGCAGCGTGTTCGCCCGCCTGCATCCGCGCTACAAGACCCCGATCGTGAACATTGCCGTGGTCGGCGTGATTGCCCTTTCGGCAATCTTCTTCGACCTGGTCACCGCCACCTCGATCATCAACTTCGGCGCACTGGTAGCGTTCAGCTTCGTCAACCTGTCGGTGATCTGCCACTGCTACTTGCGCGAGGGCAATCGCCAGGGGCTGGCCAACAAGATGAAATACCTGGTACTGCCGACGCTCGGCTTCTGCATCATCGCCAAGCTCTGGCTCGACCTCAACGCGCATTCGTTGATCTTCGGCGGCCTCTGGGCACTGGCGGGGCTGATACACCTGGCCTGGCTGACCAAGGCCTTCCGTGTCGCACCACCCAACTACGTCGCTGAATGACACCAGCCACCGACAACGCCCGCGCCTGAACGCGGGCGTTGTTGTTGAACGATAAGGAAAGCTCTCATGCTGCTGCGTCGACTGTCCATCCAGTGGAAGATCACCCTGCTCACCGGCCTCTGCCTGCTGGCCATCGTTGCCTTGCTGGTCGCCAGCTCGCTGACCCAGTCGCGGCGCAGCGCGGCGCTGGTCAACCAGGCCAATACGGAAATGCTCGAACACAGTGCGCGTCTGCGCCTGCAGGCTCATGCCGAGACGCAGGCGTTCCGCATCCAGCGCTACTTCATGGACGCCTATCAGTACGGCAACGGCTTCGCCCGGCTGGTACAGGTACTCAAGGCCAAGGGTGGCAGCGACCTGCGCGCTGAACTCACCCGCCAGGCCCACGCCAGCCTGGCCGGCAACCCGGATGTAATCGGCCTGTACCTGGTGTTCCAGCCCAATGCGCTCGACCAGATGGACAACCAGTTCATCGGCCAGGAGGCCAGCGGTAGCAACGAGAGCGGGCGCTTCTCGCTGTACTGGTCGCAACCGAATCCTGGCACCCTGGAGTTGGAAGCGATGCCGGAATCGATGCTGGGCGACAACAGCCCCGGCACCAATGGCCTGGCCAGGAACCGCTGGCTGACCTGCCCGCAGGAAACCGCCAGGGCGTGCGTGCTCGAGCCTTACCTCGACGAGGTCAATGGCCATCAGGTGCTGATGACTAGCATCGCCCTGCCCCTGCTGGAGAACGGCAAGGTCGTGGGCGTGGTCGGCCTGGACATCGGCCTGGCCAACCTCCAGCAACTGAGCCTGGATGGCCGTCAGGAACTGTTCGACGGCCAGGGCCAGGTCAGCATCGTCAGCGCAGCCGGCCTGCTCGCCGGGCACAGCCGTGATGCCAACAAGCTGGGCCAGCCGCTGGACAAGCAGGTGGACCAAGGCTTGCTGCGCGTGGCACGGCCGTTCGCACCCATCCCTGACGCTACCCCCTGGCAGGTGCAGCTGGAACTGCCCGAGGCAGTCCTGCAGGCGCCAGCCCTGGCCCTCAACCAGCGCCTGGACACCCATAACCAGAGCGCCAACCTGACCAGCCTGCTGATCGGCCTGGGCGCCGCGGTTATCGGCCTGCTGCTGGTCTGGCTGACCGCACGCGGCGTTACCCGGCCGATCCTCGCCGTGGCTGCCCGCCTGGAAGACATCGCCAGCGGCGAAGGTGACCTGACCCGTCGCCTGGACTACGCCCGCCAGGACGAACTGGGCCAGCTGACGGGCTGGTTCAACCGCTTCCTCGACAAGCTGCAACCGGTGATCGCCCAGGTCAAAGGCTCGCTGCTCGAAGCCCGCGGCACCGCCGACCAGTCCGCCGCCATCGCCAGCCAGACCAGCAATGGCATGCAGCAGCAGCAGCGGGAAATCGAACAGGTGGCTACCGCCGCCAACGAAATGAGCGCCACCGCCCAGGATGTCGCCCACAATGCGGCGCAGGCGGCCCAGGCCGCACGCGGCGCCGATCAGGCCAGCCGTGAAGGCTTGCAGTTGATCGCCAGCACCCGCCAGACCATCGACCAGCTGGCAACCGGCATGGACACGGCCATGGACGAAGCCCGTGCGCTGGAACAGCGCAGCGAGCAGATCGGCTCGGTGCTCGAGGTGATCCGCGCGATCGCCGAGCAGACCAACCTGCTGGCACTCAATGCCGCCATCGAAGCCGCACGGGCAGGCGAGGCCGGGCGCGGTTTTGCCGTGGTCGCCGACGAAGTACGCAGCCTGGCGCAACGAACCCAGGTGTCGGTGGAAGAGATTCGCCAGGTCATCGAAGGATTGCAGCAAGGCACCCAGGACGTGGTCGGCGCCATGCACGAAGGCCAGCGCCAGGCCCAGGCGAGCGCCACGCGCATGGAGCAGGCATTGCCAGCGCTGGAGCGCATCGGCGAGGCCGTGGCGGTGATCAGCGACATGAACCTGCAGATTGCCTCGGCAGCCGAGGAGCAGAGCGCGGTGGCCGAGGAAGTGAACCGCAACGTGGCAGGGATTCGCGACGTGACCGAATCGCTGTCCGGGCAGGCCGATGAATCGGCACGGATCAGCCAGGCTCTCAATCGATTGGCCAACCAGCAACAGGCATTGATGGAACAGTTTCGCGTCTAGCCTGTAAGGGCCTCTTCGCGGGCACGCCCGCTCCCACAGGTACGGCGCAGCATTCAAGGCTTGCGCTATCCCTGTGGAAGCGGGCTTGCCCGCGAAGAGGCCAGCACAGCCAACAGAGCAACATCTGTTTTTTACCGAGCAAAACACATGCAAACCGCAACCCGATCTTCTTTCTTCGACATCACCAGCGAACAGGGCCTGTTACGCACCTCGATCGCCGTCACCCTGTTCATCGCCACCATTGGCATCGGCTTCGGCCTGGCCTCCGGCTCGTTCTCGATCGTCTTCGACGGCGTCTACTCGCTGGTCGACGCCAGCATGAGCGGCCTGTCGCTGGTGGTGGTCAAACTGATTACCTCCCACGCCACCAGCCTGCAACTCTCGCGAAAGCTGCGCGAGCGCTTCACCATGGGCTTCTGGCACCTGGAACCGATGGTCCTCGCGCTCAACGGCATCCTGCTCAGCGGCGTCGCCATCTACGCATTGATCAACGCGGTCAGCAGCCTGCTGCAAGGCGGCCGGCACCTGGAGTTCGGCATCGCCATGGTCTACGCCCTGTTGACCGTGGTCGCCTGCGCAACCATCGCCGTGGTCGAAGACCGCGCCAATCGCAAACTGAAGTCGGACTTCGTGCGCATGGACGTGAAAGGCTGGGTGATGTCGGCCAGCATCACCGCCGCCCTGCTGATCGCCTTCTGCTTCGGCTACGCCGTTCAGGGCACGCAATGGGAGTGGGTGTCGCCTTACATCGACCCGGCGGTACTGGCGTTGGTGTGCCTGGTGATCATTCCGCTACCGCTATCGGTGGTGCGTCAGGCGCTGTCGGAGATCTTCCTGGTGACGCCGGGGGATCTGAAGCTGCACGTGGACGAGGTGGCGCGCGAATTCGTGGCCAGGCATGGGCTGCAGTCGTACCGGGCCTACGTGGCCAAGGTCGGGCGCTCGCGGGAGATCGAGCTGTACTTCATCGTGCCCAAGACCATGGCTGCGAAAACCATCGATGAATGGGATGCGTGGCGCAATGAGATCGGCGATGCGGTAGGCGGCGAAGGGCCGGATCGCTGGATTACTGTGGTGTTTACCGGGGACCCTGAGTGGGCTGAATAGCTCAGCGATATACTAGTTACAACCTGCGAAACGTCGGCATGAAGGAGTTTCCGCCCCATTTCACGCGAAACGGGGCCTTACAGGTATGTCAACCATTAGGGTGCCCATAATATAAAAAATCTATCAGCAGTCGAGATTGGCCCGAACTCCAAAACTTATCGAATCAAAGCAACCTATGACCTATAGCTTGGGCAACCGCGTGAAGCTTGTTTGCACAACCAGTTTTTGCAAGCAATTTTTTAATATGATAGATAACTGTATTTTCAGAAATATGTAAAATTCTGGATATTTCGGAAGCACACTTACCATCTGCAGTCCAGCGCAGAATTTCCACTTCCCTTTCTGTCATATTCGAAACGTACCTCCTTTCTTCCGGCATATTAATGGCTGCCTGCCTGGTCAAAGCTAAGACACAGGCCATCTTCACGTTCAACGTTGCCTCACTGATTTTTTGCTTTCCTTCAATGGATCGAAAAAACAAGACCGAATGAAGCGAACCGTCAAGTGCCAAAAAACTACTGGCAATACCTTCGAACGAATTTTCTTGCGGACTGCTTTGTTCCGAAACTAGAAACGAAGGGCATTCCAAGCTCCATTTAATCAACCCAACCGATCCGGCACAATTTAATAGGACAGACCTCAAAGGAGCAATATAATCATCATCGATTGATCCAACCCATGTGGGGTCTTGACCTTTGATCATGAGACAGCGATGACGACTGAAAGGAGTAGGAAACTCAACAACCAGCAAGGCTTGCTTGAAACCCAACTGGATAGCGACCTTTTCTAACACGATCCCTAACTCACCAACACTCGACACATTTTCGAACAACTCCAAGTTACTCCTATATTCAGCATCACACCGACAAAACATACTACCCCCTAGGCGATAAAACACAAAATTTAGTCAGTTAACATAAATTTCCAAATCATTACAAACCCAAGCAAACCACAAGCGAACCGCACTGGCAACAATAGGAAAATTTTCGAATTTTAGCCAAACTGCTAAAAGCTTTGCTTTACAGAAACGGCCTTCAGATCATTCCTACGACCATTCAGCCAAAAAGGCAGAATTTTCTGATCTTGCCCTAAACGCCGCTCAATATGACAAATATCCGGCATTTAAAAATCCAGTGAAATCCCTCTAACGCCCACAAACACCGAGATAAAAGACACATCACGATACAACTAAATGGACAATCCCACATGCCGAGGCATGAATCCGGCACAGCCCCTTCACCAAGTCGAACCAAGGAATTCCTGCGGCAAAACTTAAAGCCTGCAAGATTGATCGTGTTAACTCGTGGTGCGGTCATAAATATTCAGACGGTTCGCTACATCAGCAGAGGATTCTGCAAAGAGATAGGAAAAGCGAGACTGATCCGAGTGACAGGGATCAGCCGGGGGATTTTGAGATTGATTGAATCACAAGGCATTGCACGATGATTGAGCTTGTACTGACTATGCGGTCACTGCACATTTGCCCAACATGACGCGGCTGTGATCGGAGCCTTCAATGGATAGCGGCGCCGGCACTAAGGTTCAACAGAGTTCCGGTCATTGCATCACATCGGTCGAGAAAAACTACCGCCTGGGCAACCTCCTCAGGCCTTACCCATCGTTTGAGTGCCGTATTTTCCGCAGTCAGGGCAATCAATGCCTGCACTTGCGTTCCAGTCTTGGCCGGCCTCGCCTGGAGACTCCTTTCTTTACCTGGTGTCATCACATCAACAGGCGCAATGCAATTGATTCTTATGGTCGGACCACACTCCCAGGCCAGCGGCCCGATCAGCGCATGCAGGGCACCTTTGACGGCAGTGTAAAGGGTATTTCCTGTCTGCCTGGCTCCTGGTAGCGCCGCCTGGGAGCCGAAGAAAATGACATGACCCATCCTGCCCTGAAGTTACCAGTTGCGGATAGCCAGTCGGGCCAGCAACATCGGACTGAAGACGTTCAACGCAATGGTCGACTCCAATGTCGATAGATGAGTATTGATAAAATCATCATCAACACAGGCGCCAGCGTTCAATACCAGCAAGTCCGGAGGGCCGGTCAGTTTTTCGGCCGCACTCCAGGCCCGATCCATATCGCCAGCCTGAAAGAAATCACAGTAGACGTCACCACCACTGCGCTGCAGGGTCAAGACAGCGTA
The DNA here is from genome assembly GCF_044748405.1 of Pseudomonas sp. NPDC089996. Classification (NCBI taxonomy): domain Bacteria; kingdom Pseudomonadati; phylum Pseudomonadota; class Gammaproteobacteria; order Pseudomonadales; family Pseudomonadaceae; genus Pseudomonas; species Pseudomonas sp. NPDC089996. Next base: position 8,880 of record NZ_JBIVGA010000003.1, read on the forward strand.
GTCCGCCTGCCTCAGAGCATCGGCGATCGCAAGGCCAGACAGGCCAGCAGTACCAGACTACGCATGCGGACCATCAGCACGAAGGCTTGATGCTGGGGGCGCAGCGCACCGGGAAGCTGACCGAATTTGCGAGAAAGCACTCATAGTGAGCATCCTCATGCAGCCGCCGGGCAAGCTCGAGATCGGAATCTGCACTGACGATGATCTGCGGGCGTAGCACCACCTCGGTGAAATGTCCTTTGCGTAGCTCATCAGCTTCGACCATGCGCCCCTCGGCGTGGTCGACATATTCCAGCATGTTCACCGCGTTGACCGCGCACAAGTGCAGGTACCAGAGTTTGTGGCAGGCCGAGAGCGATGCCACCAGCATGTCTTCGGGGTTCCAGCGTTCGGCGTCGCCACGAAAGGCCGGGTCGGCAGAGCCGAGCAGGGTAGGCTTGCCCTGGACCTGGGCACTGAAATTGCGTTTGTAGGCGGTATAACTGGAGGTACCGTCGCCGGCGTTGCCTTCCCAGTTCACGGTGACGTTATAGGTATGTTCCTTCATGCGGATTCCTTGGTTGCGAGCTCGATGGTAAAGGCTTTCATCCACTGCTCGAAGACTTGGGCTGCCTGCCGGTCCCTGAGCCGTGAAATGAAATAGGCCGGCCGATTGTAAAAGCCGGTCTTGGGTGTTACCACATCGCCCGGCCTGACATCAATGCTGTGCTCCAGCAACTCGATGGCATCGGCCCGAGGCAACGCCGACACCGAGCGAACCACACCCGCTGGTACGGGCGCGAAACCCACCGCGGTGATCGTCGCCGCTTGCCTCTCCAGGTGCGGAACATGACCGTGTAGAAGGTATTCGGCAAATTCGAGGAAGGCCTCGTTGCCCAGTGAATACTCCAGCAGCTGGGTGATGAAGTCACCGCCGAAGCGGCTGTGGATCTCGATAATTTCGACGCGCTGCTCGACCATCTTGAACTCGATGTGAAACGGGCAGATGCTCATGCCCAGCGCCGGGAAGATCGCTTGCAAGGCCGGATGCAACAGTGCTAGCAAGGGATGATTGGCGTCGAAGCGGTGCCCCGTCTCGACGAAATAGGGTGCTTCGGTGGTCTGTTTTTCGGTGACGCCATAAAGATGGATCGCTCCATCTAGCAGCAGGCCCTCGACACTGTACTCTGCGCCGGGGATGAAGCTTTCCAGCACCAACTGGCAATCCTTGGAATAGGGATTGGCCTGCAAGCGTTGCAAGTAGTCGGGCACGTCGTTCATGTCCGCCAGCAACTGCACACCGATACTGCCGGTCAGCTTCGCCGGCTTGGCCACCGCCGGCAAACCGAACTCCTCAATCGCCCGGACCAGCTCCGGCGCCTGACAGGTCGTACTACGCACCTGGCTGAGCCCTGCGTCACGCAGGCACACTCGCATGCGATGCTTGTCGACCGTGTTGAGCTCAGTGAGCTCGTCATGGCCGTGCATGCCCAGTGCCTCCCGCACCTGGGCAGCTGGGACCAGTCCCAGCTCAGCGAAGGACACCAGGTTGTCCAACTGCAGCTCGCGCGCCTGTTGGACCAGCACCTCGATCTCATAAGAGGGGCACGCGACAAAACGCACGTTGTCGGGAAGCGAAAGTGGCGTGCAGGCGTCGATGCGCGCTTGCAGGTCGATGAACAGCACCTGTCCGGACAACTTGGCCAACTGCTTGACCAACTGCCGCAAGGCGGCCGGATTATAGGGAAGTTGCAGAATGCCGAGCTTTGTCATGAATGTGAGCCTTGGAAGTGGACCGGCCAATGATCAGTGAGAACAGCGCGCAGGCAATGCCGACTACGCCAGCCAACAGCCAGCCAGTGTTGATATCGACACGAGCGGCGATCGCCGTGGTGGTGCTAATCGAGAGGATCTTGCCCAGGGTCAAGACCATCGGGATCAGGGAAAATAACTTGGCCCGATAGTGCACGGGCGCATTCTTGGAGATGAAAACGTTCATGTAAGTGGCGCCGATGATTTCGCCAACGCTCCATACCACTACCAACGCGAGTACTGCATAGTAGCCACTGAGCACGAAGTGCAGGCCGAAACCGGCCGCATAGAACAAGCCGGCCAGCCCCATGTTGGCGATCGGACTGCGGCCGGCGCACCAGCGCACCACGTGGCGAGTGCTCAGCAGAACCACGGCGGCGTTGACGATGCCAATGGTACCGAACCACGACGCGCTGCTTGCCAGGTCCATGTCCTTGAGCCATACCGGCAGCTGGTACTCGCGCTGCGCGTCGAGGAACGCGAGACCGAAGAACAGCACGAAACTGCCCAGCAGCAACAACGGCAGGCGCACCGGACCAATGGGAAGCTGCTGCCTGTCGGTGGCGTGTGACTGCAAGTCGTCCTGGGTCAATGCCAGGGTCCCCAGACAGCACAACGCGGACACTGCCGCAAAGAAGTACAGCGGGTACAGCGACTCGCGGTCGAGCAGGAAACCACCGACCACGAATACCACCGAGATACCGACGTTGTGCGCCAGATAGAGATTACCGAAGGCCCTCTCCCGATCCCATTCGCCGACGCTGTTGGACAGGTAGTTGCTGAGCACCGGACTGGCAGCGCCGGCTAGGCCAGCAAACAACGAAAGCGCAACCAGCCCAAAAATCGCCGTGCTGCTCAAGATGCTGGCCAGCATGCACCCACTGCTGAGCAACGCAAACACCCTGAGCAATTTGCGCGACTGGAACTTGTCGCCCACGTAGCCACCGGCGAGGTTGCCGCTCAGGTAGCACACCGAGAACGCTGTCACCCAGGCCGCGACAGCACCGGCTGTCAGACTGTAATGCTTGCCAATGAACAAGGCAGCGAATGGCATGACGAAGTTGCTGGCGGTAAACAGCAGCTTGATAGCGCAGATCCTGATCGCCCACATAATGGTTCTCCTTGAGCCTACGCCGAGCCTGCCAAGCCACCGCCATCGACCACCAACGCCTCGCCAGTGATGAAGGACGACTGGCCCGACGCCAGGAACAGCACCGCATCGGCGATCTCCTCCGGCCGGCCGGCGCGGCCCAGCGGACGGCTGCTCGCCGCCGCTGCCAAGGCATCGCCATGCAGCCCCAGTTGCCGCGCCTCGTCGCTCAGCATCGGGGTGAGGGTGTCACCAGGGCAGATGCAGTTAACGCGGATTTTGTGCGGCCCATGATCGATGGCCATAGCCTTGGTCAGCAGCACGACACCTCCCTTGGACGCGCAGTACACCGCCGCCTGGTCGCCACCCACAAGGCCCCAGCCCGAGGCAGTGTTGACGATGCTTCCGCCACCCTGGCGCCGCATCGGGCCGATCACCAAGCGCGATAGCAGGAAGACTGACTTCAGGTTTACCGCCATGACGTGGTCCCACTGCGCCTCGTCGAGTTCCTCGACCGTGGCACGCCGTGTGATCCCTGCATTGTTAAACAGTACGTCGATACGTCCAAAACGCTCGAGCACCTGGTTGACCAGACGCTCACAATCGGCACTGCTTGCCACATCGACGGTCACCGACAGTACCGCCGTGCCCTCCCCTTCCAGCTGGTGGTGCAGCGCCTCGTTGGGCCTAAGGTCGGCCAGGACCACGATTGCCTGCTCGCGTGCGAAGGCCCGCGCGGTGGCGGCACCGATGCCGCTGCTGGCACCGGTGATGATCACCACATGGCGGTCAAAGCGCATGGACATGGGTCAGTTCCTCTTCCGCATACAAAATGTCGGCCGTGTCGCCATAGACGAAATCGCTACGGTGGTCGAAGGCCATGTTGATCACACGACGCCGCGACGAGTCGTCAGCAATCGGCGTGACACGGTGCAAGTTTTCCCCCGCATTGAGCAGGTAGCAGTCACCGGACTTGAGGCTGGCGCTGCGCACCAGGCCGTGCAGCCTGGCATGCTTCAGGCCGGCCTTGGTGTCGTGCACCGGGTCAAGACCCAACTGGGCGCAAAGCGCCCGCCAGTGGGCGACATACTCGACACTCCCCCCGCGTCCGGCCTGCGGCGCCTCGAGAATGGCGATCAACGCATACATCGGATCGTCCAAGTGCCAACCATGGGTATGCCCCTGGCCGTCGAGGTTGTTGGCGACGATACATTCCTGCTGGTGCTTGACGGTGAACAGCGGCGTCCGGGTGATTGCCGACAGCACCGATTTCAGCTGGTGATGGACATACAACGTCGGTATGAAGACCGTGTTCCTGAGAATCTTCTGCCCGCCGGCCACCGATAAAAGCCGCGGCGTCTCGTAACCGCCCATGGTGAAATCGCGTTTGTTGCTGATTTCATGCAAGGCGCGAGTTTCCTCGTTGATCAACGCAACGACCTTGGGCGAGAAGAAATTCTCCAGCGTCACATAGCCTTCCTCGGCGAACTGCTCACCGAGCGCCGCAATGTAGCCCGCGTCGGTGTAAGGCCGAGATACGATGTCCGCCAACACTATGGATTCCATCATGGTGCAGTTCTCATCCTGAGCTGATTCAAATGGGGCGACTTCAGGCAGGTACAGCCGCAGCCGCGGCGCGCGCTGCGCTTACTCGGTCTTCGCGGACCAGGTCAGCGAGGATGCCGTCCCAAAGATCGATACGGGCTTGAATCGCCCTGCGCGCCGCAGCAATGGCACGGGTCTGGCTTCCTTCGTCGCGTACCAAATCGGCCAGAATTTTCATCGCCGCCGGCCCATGGTCGTCGCCATCCAGGTCGATGTGACGCTGCAGGTAATGGACGAAGCGCGGCGCCGTTGCGCCATCGAGCCCCCAGCGATCGAGAAACGCCTGAAACATATGCGGGATGGCATCCTCGCGACCGAAGAAAAAACTGCTGGCGACTTCTTCGGGGCTGCCGGTCAGTGCGGTGGCGATGCTCAGCTGCACGAACTCAGACACATATGCCGGGACCTTGGCCTCAGCCAACGCCTGGCTCAGCCGCATGCCTGCGTGGTAGGCCGACGCGAACCGCTCGAATGACTCGGTACAGCCGTTCATGTCCTGCATAGCCGCCAGGTACATCTCGAAATGGCTAGCCGGCTGGCCATCGAAGCCCAGATCGGTTTCCTCGCCGAGAATAATTTCATTGATGAAGCGAGCCTTGCGCGCATCCTGCGGAGTGAACCAAGGCAGCGTGATGCAGGTCAGTTCTGCCTGCAGTCGCTTGGCCAGCGACATGAAATCCCACACGGCGAACACATGCGCCTGCATGAAGGTACGCAACTGTTCGGGTGTGCGGATGTAGCCGTAGATCTCATGGTTCACCAGTTGTTGCTGCAGATCGTGAAGTTCTTCCTGGAACATGGCGGTCGCTCTCAATGGCTTGGGTGGGTTTCAACAGCGTTGCGGGCACTGTCCTCGGGCTGCGGCTCTGCACCACCAAACAGGTCGCGGTACATGCGCACCAGCACTTTTGGGGTCGGGATCAACAGGCAGGTATTATTTCGGTACTCCTGCCAGGTCGGGCCGATCATCGCCAGGCCGCGCAAGTCCTGGTGATAAGTGCCCAGGTACAGGTAGATCGTGGCGCCGATGGCCAGTAGCAAAGTGTCCAGCGTCATCACCGGGTGCGTCCAGAACAGCACGATCAGGCAGGTATGGTGCGGGAAACGGATATAACGCTTGATACCTTGCTGGCGAATTCGGTAATACGCCGGCATTTTTTCATTATTCAACCGAGCCGCTAACTGGCGCACACCCAGCCATTGCCAAAATGACGTGGTGTATTTGAAGCAATAAAAGAAGAAGAACAACGAGGCCGCGAGCAAGATCGTTGAAATATGGTAAGAAATGCTGCCGGGTATAAAGTGATAAAGGTAAATACCGGAGCTTTGCCAGAAACGGAAGCCGATCACCAATATCAGCACCGAAAACAAGCTGTAACTTATGTTCCAACTCCACGCCGGAAATACAGCATTATAAACCTTTACCAGCACCTTGGTGGTCAATACCGTATGTTGAAGGCCATAGATCAACATTATCAATAAATCTACCATCCACCACGTCATGGGACTCTCCTAGTCACGGTATATGAAGCGATTGAGTTTTGGTTTGGCCGCAAAGGCCAGGAACGGATCGGTCGGGTCGTTGATGGCCAGTGCCAGTTCATACTCCGGCAGCACCTCGCCGACCGCCACCAGCAGCCGCTGGCGATCAATGCTCGGTTCCGCCGCCACCAACTGGATCTGGCAGTGCCGGTCGGCCTCGGACAAGGTCACGCGGTAGTTGAAAACTGGCACTGCTGCGTCGTAGATGATCGCCTCAAGACGCTGGGCGACCCGGGCCTTGTCACCCAACTGACGGGTCCGCCCGAGGGGTTTGAACACGCACGACCTGCCCTGCCTGACAGTGATCTCGAAAAGATCACCGGTATCGTAACGGCGAATGGGCAGCAAGCCACCCTGCAGCCAGGTCACCAGCAACGGGCCGGTGACCTTGTACTCGCCGTCGCTAACCGGCTGTAGGCTGCCGCCGACAATCTCAAAAATGAAGTCATCGACGAAGGCTTGGTACTGCCCATCGCCCACGCCATACATCAGACTGGCCGTCTCGCTGGCGCCATAGACGAAAGCATGCACCTCGCACTGTGCTCCGAGGATGCGCTTGAAGTTATCGACGCAGGCGGAAGAGATCAGCTCGCCGGTCAGCAGCAGTTTGTGCACTTTCAAGCGACCCAGGGCGTTCTGTCGCGCCGCCTCATGGAGCACCTTCAAGGCCAACGACGGCGTGGTCATGATGGCAGTGATGGCATAGCGTGCAAGCACATCGACAATGCGTGCGTAATCGCAGATGCCTTCGATGGGGAACAGCTTCACATAACCCACCTGTAACTGGCGCAAGGCGAAAGTGCTGCCTTCGACGAATGGGCTGAGCATACCGGGGTGCAAGATCGCCACGCGGTCACTGCCGGCACTCAACAAGCGCTGGTAGGCGAACGACTGATTGTGAGTGTTCCAGTTGATATCGACCGAATTACGCGGTGTCTGCAATGGCCGGCCGGTCGTACCAGAAGTTTCACTGAACAAAATCGCCGTATCGAGAATATCCTGTTGGTGCCGCTCGACATAATCCAGCAGATCTTCTTTGCGTTGCACTGGAAACTCATCAAGTATGTGCTCGAGTTCTCGATCAACTTGCGAATCGAGCGAAAGTTCGCCTTGCGTGCTCGCCAAAAGATAAGCAGCCGCCTTCTTTCGATTGCCTGTCACAACCAAATGCATGAATTAAACTTCGCTGTAGAGGTAAGGAATCTCCTTATTTAAAAGATCCCTGCTCACAGGGTCAACTATCAGAAGTGATAGTCACACTTCACTCTTCTTAGGGACTTTCCGATCAAGCCAGCACAGGCTGCTCGACCTGTGCTGAAATAGTCTCCGTTCAGCTAGCCCCTAAGCTTTACCCATGAGTCAGATAAACTCCGATTTTCAGTACGCCGGTAAGCGTAAGCAGGCCCGTCGAGAGCGTTTCCTGGCTGGGAAGGAGCAAGCCATGCCGAGGGCGGATTGGTCGCGATTATTGAGCCGCACTATCCCAAGACCGGTGGTAGTCATAAGCCGAATCCCTTGGAAACCAAGCTGCGCATTCACCAGCTGTAGAACTGGTTTTCACTGAGCGATCCAGCCATGAAGGAAACGCTCTACGAGATCACCTCGAGGCGCCCGTTTGCTCGACCGACGCTCAGTGCACCGATTTCCGAAGGCACGACAATCATGAATTTCCCGCATCGGCTGGAGAAACATCAGCTCGCCGCTGGGACTCCGGAAACGATCAACAACTTCTAGCAAGACAAAGGTTTGTCGCTGCGCCAAGGTACGATCGTCGATGCCACAATCATCCTTGCGCCCAGGTCGACCAAGAACAAGGAAGGCAAGCGCGATCCAGAAATGCATCAGACGAAGCTCAGTCAGGGCCCATCAGCGCAAAGGATAGCTAACTCATTGAGTTTTTGACCAGAAACGGAAAAGCCCGCCATAAGCGGCGGGATATTCCATATTGACATCACATAGAAGCGAGCCTAAGGTTCGCTCCAGACGGCAGCACGACTAGATTGGCTGTGAAAGGTCTTCCCTTCCTAGTATCTGCATGACCGCTGTGAATATGGTGGGTCGTGTAGGATTCGAACCTACGACCAATTGGTTAAAAGCCAACTGCTCTACCAACTGAGCTAACGACCCGTTGGATGGCGCGTATAATACTGATTTCTAACAAGAAATCAATACCCGAGCCAACCTTTTGTCAAAAGTACGGGGTCGGGTCTGCTACACCTGCGGCCTTGAAGCCGTCTGCGCGCAGGCGGCAGCTATCGCACTTGCCACACGCCTGGCCTGCATCGTTGGCCTGGTAGCAGGAAACCGTCAGGCTGTAGTCCACCCCACGGGCAATGCCCGCCTGCACGATCTGCGCCTTGCTCATGTTCTGCAGCGGCGCCTGGATGCGGAAGCCCTGCCCTTCGACACCGGCCTTGGTGGCCAGGTTGGCCATGCGCTCGAACGCCTCGACGAATTCAGGACGGCAATCCGGATAGCCCGAATAGTCCACTGCGTTAACGCCGATGAAGATGTCACGCGCGTCCAGCACTTCTGCCCAACCCAGGGCCAGCGACAGGAACACGGTGTTGCGTGCTGGCACGTAGGTCACCGGAATGCCCTCACCCGGGGTTTCCGGTACATCGATGCTGCTGTCGGTCAGTGCCGAGCCGCCGATGCCGTCGAGGTTCAGGCCGATGACCTTGTGCTCGACCACGCCCAGGTCGCGGGCGACGCGTGCCGCAGCGTTCAACTCGGCGCGGTGGCGCTGCCCGTAGTCGAAGCTCATGGTGTAGCAGCTGTAGCCCTCGGCCTTGGCCATGGCGACCACCGTGGCCGAATCGAGGCCACCAGACAGCAGGATTACCGCGCGTTTCTCAGTCATCTCTTTCACTCCTCAATCAGCGTCCGGGTTCGTCGTTCCACAGCAGCTTGTGCAGCTGCAGCTGGAATCGTACAGGCAGGTTGTCGGCGACGATCCAGTCGGCCAGGTCGCTGGCATTCACCTGGTGGTGGCTGGGCGAGAACAGCACTTCGCCTGCACGTTCGGCAAGGTTGTACTGGATCAGCTTGGACACCGCCCAGTCGTAGTCCTCGCGGGAACAGATGACGAACTTGACCTGGTCGTTGCGGGTCAGCTGCTCGATGTTCTCGTAGCGGTTGCGGTGCGACTCTTCCGACCCCGGCGTCTTGAGGTCGACTACGCGGCTGACACGCACATCGGTAGCCGAGATATCGAGGGCGCCGCTGGTTTCCAGCGAGACTTCATAGCCGGCATCGCACAGTCGCTGCAGCAGTGGCAAGGCATTGGGCTGGGCCAACGGCTCGCCACCGGTGACGCAGACGTAACGCGGCTTGAAGCCGGCCACCTGCTCAAGGATCGAATCAAGGGTGCGAATGGTGCCACCGGTGAAGGCATAGGCACTGTCACAGTACTGGCAGCGCAGGGGGCAACCGGTCAGGCGCACGAATACCGTGGGCAGCCCAGCCGTTCGTGTTTCACCCTGCAAGGAGTAAAAGACTTCGGTGATGCGTAATGTGTCTTGCATGCTCGCCACGGGCGTGACAGCTAAACAGGCTGTCCGCCTCCGTCAGGCACTGTCGCGGACTCGACATGGCGTTATCCGCTGCAGCGTGTTTATAAAAAGGGCCGTAATTCTAACGAAAAAACCCGCGGCAAGCGCGGGTTTCTTACAAAGGTATCATTCAGAGCTTCTGCAGGTCGCGTTGCGCCAACTGCGCGGCAGACGTGCCGGGGTACTGAGTGATGACCTGCTGCAGGATGCCCTTGACCTTGTCGGTGTGGCCCATGCGGCGCTCGACGTCAGCCAGCTTGTACAGGGAATCTGGCACCTTGCTGTGCTTGGGGTACTTCTGGCTGACCTGGGCAAAGGCCTGGCTGGCCGCTGGCAAGTCGCCCTTGGCCAGGTTCACCTCACCGAGCCAGTACTGGGCGTTGCCGGCGTACTGGCTGTTCGGGTACTTGCGCAGGAAGGCGTTGAACGCCTGGCTGGCCTTGTCGAAGTCCTTCTGCTTGATCTGGTCGAACGCTGCATCGTAGTACAGCTTTTCTTTCGCCGGATCACCGGGCTCGCTGTTGGCGGCCGGTTGCTGTGCAGCAGCGCCAGCGGCGCCTGCTGCTGCACCGGCGGCGGCATCGGGTGCACCACCGGTGGAGGAATTGTCGGGGGTCGCGGCAGGCGCGCCACCACTGTTGATGCGACGATCAAGATCCTGGTATCGCTCCAGGTTTTCCTGCTTCATGCGCGACACATCGTTCTGCAGCTCTTCGATGATGCCTTGCTGACGGGAAAGTTGATCCTGCATCTGTTGCAGCTGCATGAACAGCTGGCCCTGTGCCGAGGCAGGGGTCGAAGCCCCTGCGCCGGCATAGGCGCCGCTCGTGCCATAACCGGAAGGTGGGTAAGCACCCCCGTTGTCATCAACTACAGGAACCGCAGCCCACGCGGAAAGCGGCAGGCTGAGTGCGAGGACGGTTACAACACGACGGCACATACGCATAAGAACTTACTTACGCAGTTCTACGCGACGGTTCTGAGCCCAGGACTGCTCGTCGTTGCCGGTGGCAACTGGACGCTCTTCGCCGTAGGAGACCAGTTCCAGCTGAGCAGGGGAAACGCCCTGCAGAACCAGGTAGCGCTGAACGGCTTTCGCACGACGCTCACCCAGAGCCATGTTGTACTCGCGGGTGCCGCGCTCGTCGGTGTTGCCTTCCAGGACAACGCGGTTGCCGTTGGCTTTCAGGTCCTTGGCGTGAACGTCCAGAGCGCGCATGGCTTCTGGCTTCAGGTCCGAGCTGTCGTATTCGAAGTAGAAGGTGGTGATTGCGCGCAGGGCAGCTTCTTCGCTCAGGGAGCCGTCAACTGCGCCAGTGTTGGCACCGTAGCCAGCGTTCGGGTCAACAGCGCCTTCACCAGCGTTGTCACCGCCTTTCGAGGAGCAACCTACAGCTACGGCCATGGCCAGAGCCAGCGCAGCAAATTTACCAAACTTCAGCATTTCCATCGTGAAACTCCTAATGAAACCCCAGTGTGTTAAGCAAAACGTATTACGCCGCAATCAGTTCAGGTAAGGGGACCAGGACGGTTCTCTGACTTCGCCTTGAGCGGTAGGAAGTGGGAGCCTCACACGGCCGTTAAGCGACACGAGCATCAAGACTCCCCGGCCCTGCTGGCGGGTGGCGTAGATTAGCATGGTGCCGTTAGGCGCGACAGTGGGCGACTCATCAAGACTCGTTTCCGAGAGAATCTTTACACTTCCGCGTTGCAAGTCCTGTGCCGCCACCTTGAAGTTGGTGAAACCCTGCTGGCGATGGATCATCACCAGGGTCTTTTCATCCGCCGACAGTTTCGGGTTGGCGTTGTAGTTGCCCACGAACGTCACACGCTCGGCGCCACCACCGCTGACCGACTGTTTGTATATCTGTGGCTTGCCGCCACGGTCGGAGGTGAAGTACAGGGTGTTGCCATCCTTGCCCCAGAACGGTTCGGTGTTGATGCCGGGGCCTGCCGTCACGCGGCTGATCTGGCGCGAGGCCACGTTCATCACGTAGATGTCCGGGTTGCCGTCCTTGGACAGCACGAACGCCAGGCGCGAACCATCAGGCGACCACGCTGGCGCACCGTTCAGGCCTTCGAAGTTGGTCACCTGCTCGCGGCGGCCGGTATCGATGTTCTGCACGAAGATGCGCGGGCGCTTCTGCTCGAAGGAGACATAGGCGATACGCTTGCCATCCGGCGCGAAACGTGGCGACAGGATCGGTTCACGCGACTGCAACAGAGTCACCGCACGCGCGCCGTCGTAGTCCGAACGCTGCAGAGTGTAACGGGTGTTGTTGGTGGAGAAGCGCTCGGCCGTCACGTACAGCATGCGGGTAGAGAACGCACCCTTGATGCCGGTGAGCTTCTCGAACGACTGGTCGGCAATGTAGTGCGCCATGTCGCGCAGCTGGTCGGTGCTGCCCGCCACGCTCCCGGTCAGCACTTGCTGCTCGGTAGCGACGTTGAACAGTGCGTATTGCACCTGCAGGCGACCGCCCGACGGCACGATGCTGCCGACCATTACGTACTGGGCGCCCAGGGCTTTCCAGTCACGGAAGATGACTTCGCTGGCCTGGGTAGGCTGGCTGATCATGTTCTGGCGCGGAATCGGCGAATAGTAGCCCGAGTTTCGCAGGTCGTTGCCAATGATGTCGGCCATGTCTTCCGGCAGCACACTGCCACCCTGCAGACCGAACGGCACAACTGCGATGGGCGTGGCCCGATCGCTGCCGCTGGTGACCAGGATGTTCTTTTCCTCTGCCATGGCCATGCCGGCCACGCAGCAGAGCATGATCAGCATTCCTCGAAGGAGTTTAATCACAACGCTAGATCCTCAGGTGTAAATGTCATCTTGAACGAACGATAACGGTTGAAATCGCTCGGCTTCATACCCTGCATTTCGGTCAATCGACCGATGTTCTTCACTGCTGCCACCGCCGAACTGTCGAACGGACCATCGCCACTGGACTTGATCACGCTGACACCGGTGACGGTGCCGTCCGGCAACATGTTGACCTGCAGGGTCACCGTCATGCCCTTTCGCGCGGAAGGCGGACGTGCCCAACCCTCGGCCGCGCGCATGCGTATCAGGTCGTCGAAGTCGCCGGCCACCTGGTCACCCTGCTCGTCGGCCAGAGCCTGCTGCCGCTCTGTAGTGTCGGACAAGAGCTCGGCCAGGGCCTGGGCTTTCTTGTCTTCCGCCGACTTGCGGGCCGCTTCCTGTGCCTTTTTCTTCTGAGCATCTGCAGCGGCCTTTTTCTTGGCCTCTTCAGCTGCCTTCTTCTTCGCGTCCTCGGCCGCCGCTTTCTTCTTGGCGTCCTCGGCTGCTTTCTTCTTCGCGTCCTCGGCGGCCTGCTTCTTGGCCTCCTCGGCTGCCTTTTTCTTGGCTTCTTCCTCGGCCTGCTTTTTCGCCTCTTCCTCGGCCTTCTTCTTGGCGATGTCGGCCTGCTGCTTCTCCGCAGCCTTCTTCGCCTCTTCGGCCTTCTTGGACTCGGCGGCTTTCTTGGCTTCGGCAGTTTTCGCAGCTTCCTCGGCCTTCTTGGCTTCGGCTGCTTCGCGTGCTTCCTCAGCCTTTTGAGCGGCGTCGGCTTTCTTTTGTTCCGCGGCCTTGATGGCCTCCTGCTCGACCTTCTTCTGCTCCAGCTGCTCGACTTCGGTCTGGCGCGAGGCGGTTTTCTTCGCTTCCCCGGCAATCTTCTGATTGGTCTGGGTGGTCGCCTGGCTCTTGGACTTGAGCTGATACAGGGTAGCCTGAACGATCGGCTTGGAAGGCGGCAGTTCAGGCGTCATGGCAAAGCTGACGAACAGCAGGGCGAACACCAGCACATGCAGGCCGATGGCCCAGACACTGGGCCAGAAGTAGCTTTCCGAGGCGGATGGCTCTCGCTGTTGCATCAGGGCGCCTCGGTAATCAGGCCAACGTTACCGACACCGGCCTTCTGCAACCCGCCCATGGCGCCCATGACGGCGCCGTAGTCGACAGCCTTGTCGCCACGAATGAAGACCTGGGTCTGCTTGCCCTGGTCGCGACCGGCGGCAATGATCTTGGTCACTGCACTGGTCATGTCCGGCAAGGTCATGGCCTTGTCCATCTGCTTGTCGGTATCGACTTCGCTGCCGAGGTTCCAGTAGTAGGTCTTGTCGGCCTTGATGGAGATGGTGAGGATCTGGACGTTGTTGTCCTGCGGCAAGGCTTCGCTGGAAACCTTGGGCAGGTCGACCTTCACGCCCTGGTTGAGCATGGGCGCCGTCACCATGAAGATGACCAGCAGCACCAGCATCACATCGATGTAGGGCACCACGTTCATCTCGGCGACGGGCTTGCGTTTGTGGCGAACTCGGGCCATGGGCTTCTACCTGATTACTCTTCGCTGGTGTGCACTTTACGGTGCAGGATCGCCTGGAACTCGTCGGCGAAGGTGTAGTAACGGCCGATCAGCACTTCGCTGCGCGCCGCGAAACGGTTGTAGGCAATGACCGCAGGAATGGCCGCGAACAGGCCGATGGCCGTGGCGACCAGCGCTTCGGCGATGCCTGGGGCAACGGTGGCCAGGGTGGCCTGCTGGGCACTGGCCAGGCCGCGGAACGAGTTCATGATGCCCCACACGGTACCGAACAGGCCGATGTACGGGCTGGTCGAACCAACGGTGGCGAGGAACGGCAGGCTCTGCTCGAGTTTTTCTTCTTCACGGGAGATGGCCACGCGCATGGCACGCGCCACACCTTCCATGACCGCATCAGGGTCAACGCCCGGCTGCTGGCGCAGGCGCGAGAACTCCTTGAAGCCGGCACGGAAGACCTGCTCCACACCGGAATCCGGGTCCGGGTTGCTGCCCGCCTGACGATACAGCTTGGACAGGTCGATGCCCGACCAGAAACGCTCCTCGAAGGCATCCAGCGCACGACGACCGGCGCGCAGCATGGTGCTGCGCTGGAAGATCATGATCCATGAGGTGACCGAGGCGGCCACCAGGGTCAGCATTACCAGCTGTACCACCACGCTGGCATTGCTGACCAGACTCCACATGGAGGTATGGTCGACGACGTTAGCTTCCACGCTTATTCTCCTGCGTTCGATTGATTACCCGAGCCGTCCGCCACAAAGGCGTCGCGCAGCTGGGGGGGTATGGCTCGGGGTTTGAAAGTGTCGGCGCGCACGGCGGCCACCAGGAACTGCCCTTCGCAGAGCAGCGTTTCATCTTTTTCCCGCCAGACCTGCTGCACGAAGCGCAGGCTGGCGCGATTGAGTTCAAGTACTTGCGCGGTGACCCTCAGCTCGTCGTCCAGGCGTGCTGGCGCGTGATAGCGGGCCTCACTGGAATGAACCACGAACAGCAGGTTGTCCTCGGCCAGCTGCGCCTGGGAAAACCCCAGATGCCGCAGGCGCTCGGTGCGCGCGCGCTCCATGAATTTCAGGTAATTGACGTAATACACCACGCCACCGGCATCGGTATCTTCGTAATAGACGCGACAACGGTGTGCGAACGGTTCCAGCCCATTTTGCGCGCGCATACTCTAGTGCTTACTCCTCAGCTTGCCAATCCGCTGCGGCAACTGTTTTTTCTTCATTAATGTCGTATTGCCAGCGCACCATCGGCATGCCAGCGGTAGGACCACGAAAAGCCGGTTTTGATCTGTCATTCATCGCCTGGCCCGGAAAATTCACCCGCGCCTCCCAGGCTGCCAGGCACATTCAAGCCAAAGTGCAGGTAGGCGTGCCGGGTCACCACGCGACCGCGCGGCGTGCGCATGATGTAACCCTGCTGGATCAAGTAGGGTTCGAGCACATCCTCGATGGTGTGGCGCTCTTCGCTGATGGCTGCAGCCAGGTTGTCCACGCCCACCGGGCCACCGTCGAACTTTTCGATCATGGTCAGCAGCAGGCGGCGGTCGGAATGGTCGAAACCACGCTCGTCGACGTCCAGCAGGTTCAGCGCCATGTCGGCCACGGCCTTGGTGATCTGGCCCTTGCCGCGCACCTCGGCGTAGTCGCGCACGCGGCGCAGAAGGCGGTTGGCAATACGTGGCGTACCGCGGGCGCGACGGGCGATTTCATAGGCGCCATGGTCCTCGATGGCCAGGCCAAGAATGTTGGCCGAGCGGCTGACGATGGTCGCCAGATCCTTGTCGCTGTAGAACTCCAGGCGCTGGACGATGCCGAAGCGATCACGCAAGGGGTTGGTAAGCATGCCGGCGCGGGTGGTGGCGCCCACCAGGGTGAACGGCGGCAAGTCGAGCTTGATCGACCGGGCTGCGGGGCCTTCGCCGATCATGATGTCGAGCTGGAAGTCCTCCATCGCCGGGTACAGCACTTCCTCGACCACCGGTGAGAGGCGGTGAATTTCATCGATGAACAGCACATCGTGCGGCTCCAGGTTGGTCAGCATCGCCGCCAGGTCGCCCGGCCGTTCGAGGATCGGCCCCGAAGTGCTCTTGACCGACACCCCCATCTCTTGAGCGATGATATTGGCCAGGGTGGTCTTGCCTAGCCCGGGAGGGCCGAAGATCAGCGTGTGGTCGAGCGACTCGCCGCGACCGCGTGCCGCCTGGATGAACAGCGCCATCTGCTCGCGCACCACCGGCTGGCCGATGTACTCGTCCAGGCGCAACGGGCGTATCGCACGGTCCTGGACCTCTTCGCGGTCGCGGCCACTGGCGGCGATCAGGCGGTCGGCTTCGATCACTTGGTAATCATCCCTTTAAGGCTGCGACGAATGAGTTCTTCGCTGCTCAGGCCGGCCTTGTCCTTGATCGCGGCGATGGCCTTGCTCGCTTCCTGCGGCTTGTAGCCCAGGGACACCAGGGCGCTGACCGCGTCGGCCTCGGCAGACGACTCGCTGGCCACCGGCAGCGGACCATCGGAGACCAGGGTGAACATGGCCGGAGAGGTTTCCCAGGCCTTGAAGCGGTCCTTCAGCTCGACCAGCAGGCGCTCGGCGGTTTTCTTGCCGACACCGGGCACACGCACCAGCACCGAGGCGTCCTGGGCCTGCACGCAGCGCACCAGCTCGTCCACTTCCAGGCCGGACATCAGCGCCAGCGCCAGCTTGGGGCCCACGCCATTCAGCCGGATCAGTTCGCGGAACAGTTCACGCTCGCGCTTTTCAGCAAAACCGTAGAGCAGGTGGGCATCTTCGCGCACTACCAGGTGGGTATGCACGGTGACCGGTTCGCCGACCTTGGGCAAGCGGTACAGGGTGGTCATGGGCACTTCCAGCTCATAGCCCACGCCGTTGACGTCGATAATCAGGTGCGGCGGCTGTTTTTCCGCCAGGGTGCCGCGCAAACGTCCAATCACGTTCCAGTCCTTCCTCTCGGGGAGCCGGTCAAAAGACCGCTCAACCCTATCAGCAAAAGCAGCGGGCAAACGCATCACCCGGATAAATTGTGTATCTGCGCATGAAGCGCCTACAGACGCAAGCGCCCGCCGCGTCGCCGCGCCGTGGCCAGGCCGTGTGGCACCAGGCTGGAGCGG
This sequence comes from Pseudomonas sp. NPDC089996, assembly GCF_044748405.1. Taxonomy (NCBI): domain Bacteria; kingdom Pseudomonadati; phylum Pseudomonadota; class Gammaproteobacteria; order Pseudomonadales; family Pseudomonadaceae; genus Pseudomonas; species Pseudomonas sp. NPDC089996. The sequence goes on from NZ_JBIVGA010000003.1 coordinate 25,921, forward strand.
GTGTGGGCATGGCACAGGGCGATCGCCAGGGCGTCGGAGGCATCGATCTGCGGCTTTTGAGTAAGCTTGAGCAAATGCATGACCATCAGCATCACCTGCTCTTTGTTCGCCCCGCCGCTACCGGCGACTGCCTGCTTGACCTGGCTGGCGCTGTATTCGGCGATTTCCAGGCCGGCTTCGGCAGCGGCGACGATGGCTGCGCCGCGAGCCTGGCCGAGCTTGAGCGCAGAGTCGGCGTTGCGCGCCATGAACACCCGTTCGATGCCCATGGTCACGGGACCATGCTGGGCGATGATCTCGCTGACGCCGCGAAAAACGATCTGCAACCGCTCGTGCAACTCGCCGCTGCCGGTGCGGATGCAGCCCGACGCCACGTACTCGCAACCACGGGCGGTCTGGCGGACTACACCGTAGCCGGTGATGCGCGAGCCGGGGTCGATACCAAGAATCAGAGTCATAGCGCCTGCATGTTCAAAATGTACCGGCCTATTCGCGGGCAAGCCCGCTCCCACAGGGACCGCACCAAACCCGAGCCTGATGCACTACCTGTGGGAGCGGGCTTGCCCGCGAATGGGCCTTCAAAACCAGCCGAAGAACCTTAGCCGAGTTTTTCCATGATCTCGTCGGAGATCTGCGCATTGGAGTAGACGTTCTGCACGTCGTCCAGGTCTTCGAGCATGTCGATCAATTTGAGCACCTTCTCGGCGCCTTCCTGGTCCAGTTCGGCGCTGGTGGTCGGCTGCATGACGATTTCTGCGTCAGCGGCCTTGAAGCCAGCCTCTTCCAGCGCGTTACGCACTGCATAGAAGCTGTTGAACGAGGTGAACACCTCGAACGAACCATCGTCATTGGCCACCACGTCGTCGGCATCGGCCTCCATCGCGGCTTCCATCAGGGCGTCTTCATCGATGCCCGGGGCGAAGCTGATCTGCCCCTTGCGCTCGAACAGGTAGGCCACCGAGCCGTCGGTGCCGAGGTTGCCGCCACATTTGGTGAAGGCGTGGCGCACAGCGGCGGCAGTGCGGTTGCGGTTGTCGGTCATGGCCTCGACCATGATCGCCACGCCACCGGGACCGTAACCTTCGTAGCTGAGCTCTTCGACGTTGTCGCTTTCGTTGGTGCCGGCACCGCGAGCCACGGCACGATCGATGATGTCGCGACTCATGTTGGCGCCCAATGCCTTGTCCAGCGCCAGGCGCAAGCGCGGGTTGGAGGCTGGGTCGCCACCACCCTGCTTGGCGGCAACGGTCAGCTCACGGATCCACTTGGTGAAGATCTTGCCTCTCTTGGCATCCTGGCGCTCTTTGCGGTGCTTGATGTTCGCCCACTTGGAATGACCAGCCATAACGACTCCGAATCCTTGAAACAGAAACAGGTTCCGCCCCGAAGGGCGGAACGTGGGAATACTGCGCCGAAGCGCCTGGGCGCACCCGCCGGGATGCGCCCGGGGCCGATTACTCGACCTTGGTCTGCTCGCGCAGACGGATGTGCAGCTCGCGCAGGGCCTTGGCGTCGACCATGCCTGGGGCCTGGGTCATGACGCACGCGGCGCTCTGGGTTTTCGGGAAGGCGATCACTTCACGGATCGACTGGGCGCCGGTCATCAGCATGACCAGGCGGTCCAGGCCGAAGGCCAGGCCACCGTGAGGCGGCGCACCGAACTTCAATGCGTCGAGCAGGAAGCCGAACTTCTCTTCCTGTTCCTCTGCCTCGATGCCCAGCAGGCGGAATACCGCTTGCTGCATCTCCTTGCGGTGGATACGGATCGAACCGCCACCCAGCTCGGTACCGTTCAGGACCATATCGTAGGCACGGGACAGCGCGGTGGCCGGGTTGGCCTCCAGCTCTTCCGGGCTGCACTTCGGCGCGGTGAACGGGTGGTGCAGCGCGGTGAAGCTGCCGTCTTCGTTCTCTTCGAACATCGGGAAGTCGACCACCCACATCGGCGCCCACTCGCAGGTCAGCAGCTCGAAGTCGTGGCCCAGGCGGATACGCAGCGCGCCCAGAGCTTCGCTGACGACCTTGAACTTGTCGGCACCGAAGAACACGATGTCACCATCGACAGCACCAACGCGGTCGAGAATGTTGTTGAGGTTGGCCTCAGGGATGTTCTTGACGATCGGCGACTGCAGGCCCTCGACGCCCTTGGCGCGCTCGTTGACCTTGATGTAGGCCAGGCCCTTGGCACCGTAGATGCCGACGAACTTGGTGTACTCGTCGATCTTGCTTCGCGGCATGCTGGCGCCGCCTGGCAGGCGCAGGGCGGTGACGCGGCACTTCGGATCGTTGGCAGGACCTGCGAAGACCTTGAAGTCGACATCCTTCAGCTGGTCGGCAACGTCGACCAGTTCCAGCGGGATGCGCAGGTCTGGCTTGTCGGAACCGTAGCGGCGCATGGCCTCTTCGAAGGTCATGTGGGGGAATTCGCCGAATTCCAGGTCCAGCACTTCCTTGAACAGCTTGCGGATCATGCTCTCGGTGAGGCCCATGATCTCGGCTTCGTCGAGGAAGCTGGTCTCGATGTCGATCTGGGTGAATTCCGGCTGGCGGTCAGCACGCAGGTCTTCGTCACGGAAGCACTTGGCGATCTGGTAGTAGCGGTCGAAACCGGCAACCATCAGCAGCTGCTTGAACAGCTGAGGCGACTGCGGCAGGGCAAAGAAGCTGCCCGCGTGGGTACGGCTCGGCACCAGGTAGTCACGCGCGCCTTCCGGAGTGGCACGGGTGAGGATCGGAGTCTCGACGTCGAGGAAGCCGTTTTCATCGAGGAAGCGACGGATGCTGCTGGTGATGCGCGAACGCAGACGCAGCTTGTCGGCCATTTCCGGGCGACGCAGGTCGATGAAGCGGTAACGCAGGCGCGTTTCCTCGCCGACATCGGAGTATTCGTTCAGCGGGAACGGCGGGGTTTCCGCTTCGTTGAGCACATTCAGCTGATAGCCGAGGATCTCGATGGCACCGGACGCCATGTTGGTGTTCACCGCGCCGTCCGGGCGCTTGCGCACCTTGCCGGTGATCTGTACGACGTACTCGCTGCGCACACGGTCGGCGGCGGCGAAGGTTTCGGCGCGATCCGGGTCGAACACGACCTGGGCCATGCCTTCGCGGTCACGGATGTCGAGGAAGATCACCCCGCCGTGGTCGCGGCGACGATGGACCCAGCCGCAAAGGGTGACTTCCTGGCCGTCCAGGCTCTCGTTCAGTTGGCCGCAATAATGGCTGCGCATCATGATGGTGTTTTCGCTTCTCGTGATTCGTGTATTCGTTGGAGGCCTTGGCCGCCCGGAGGGCTAATACTGCAAGACCCGGCTACTGCAATTCAACTCAGTCGGCCTTGTCGCCGCCTGCCAGGTTCTTTTTCGCCCCGGTCTTGAAGTCGGTTTCGTACCAGCCATTGCCACTCAGGCGAAAACCGGGGACTGACAGCAATTTCTTCAATGCCGGCGCCTGACAGGCCGGGCAGTCCGTCAGCGGCGCGGCGCTGATCTTCTGCAGCGCCTCCATCCGGTGATCGCAGGAAGCACATTGATAGTCATAAAGGGGCATGAACGTCTCTCGTCAACCACAACGCTGGCTGCCGGGGCAGCAAAGAGCGGGATTATATATGGTTAACCGGCACTGCGCAGCCCGCCGGGCGATCAGCGTGCACTCGGCGGATCGCGCAACCAGGCGACACAGATCACCCGGATCAGCCCGCTGAAGTTACGCACCCCGCCCTGACGCAGGTGCACTTCACGGTCGACATAAGACAGCACAGCACTGACCGAACACTGGTTCGCCGCGGCAATTTGCTCGAGGATACCCCAATACACCGACTCCAGCCGCAGGCAGGTGGAAAAACCGTTCAACCGCACCGAACGCGATACGGGCTGAGTCTGCAACATGTCGAAATCGGCCTTGAACGGGTCGATGCACTGCTTGCCAGGCCAATGCCCCACCCTCACCGCACGCTTGATTGCTTGCATCGCACCACTTCCTCAGTTCAATCGACTGGGGTTCAATGAAGCGCTGAGCGCAGGGTTCAAAGCAGCGGCAAAACCTTCCTGCACAAACGAAAGGGCCCGGCTGAAGTGGATTCATCCGGGCCCTGAGACAAGTCCTACAGAATTAACCGATCATTTACCGTCGAGCAGCACCCGCAGCATCCAGGCGGTCTTCTCATGCACCTGCATGCGCTGGGTCAGCAGATCAGCGGTCGGCTCATCGCTGACCTTGTCCACCACCGGGAAGATGCTGCGGGCGGTACGCACCACAGCCTCCTGCCCCTGGACCAGCTGGCGGATCATTTCGTCTGCGGGCGGTACACCCTCCTCTTCCTTGATCGACGAATGGCGCGCATAGAAGGCATAGGAGCCAGGTGCCGGGAAGCCCAGCGCACGAATCCGCTCGGCGATCGAGTCGACCGCCAGCGCCAGCTCGTTGTACTGCTCTTCGAACATCAGGTGCAGGGTGCGGAACGACGGACCGGTGACGTTCCAGTGAAAGTTATGGGTTTTCAGATACAGCACGTAGGTATCCGACAGCAGGCGGGAAAGCCCGTCTACGATGGACTTGCGATCTTCTTCACTGATACCGATATCGATTGCCATGAAGTTCCCCTTTCCATAAGGCTTGATGACCAAGCGGGTCCGACACACTGTATCAATACTTGGCAGAACGCGCCCATGACACAAGGCAAGCCATCGGCGCCTGGCGCCTGCGGTTTGAGAAGCCTTCGCCTTTGCTGTTAAATAGGCACGGTGCCACCCGTGCGGACTGTCATTGCCGGGTGCATAGGCTGGCCCACCACGTGTTCGCGCTTAACACCTCATGCGCACCGTGCCGCCAGCTCTTCCTGTGATCGGCCTTATCAACTGTGAGCCAACCCATGTTCAAGATCGTCCACCTGGTGACGGGCGTTGCGGCTTTGCTGCTATCGCTCATGCCCAGCCTCAAACCCGACGCAACTCCCTTCCTGCAGCAACCCGACGCGGTCTATCTGGCCTTGCTCGGCCTGCTCAACCTGCTGCTGGCCCCGGTCGTGCCGTTGTATTACCGCGGGGCGCGGCAACAGCTGCAATACCTGGCCTGCGCCCTGCTGGTGGTGGCCGTGGTCCTGCAGACCTTGACCCTGCTGGCACGCCCGGAAATGGGCAACCTGGCAGCGCTGGTTTGCGCCGCGCTGGCCGTCGCCTTGCACCTGGTGGCCGGTTTCGCCCGCACCAGCAAGAGAGCCCGCGCCAGCCAGGGCGCGCCCTCGGAGGCCGGCAAGCGGGATACCGGCACGGTGAAGTGGTTCAACACTTCCAAGGGCTTCGGTTTCATTTCGCGCGATTCGGGTGATGATATCTTCGTCCACTTCCGTGCCATCCGCGGTGAAGGCCACAGGATCCTGGTCGAAGGCCAGCGCGTGGAGTTCTCGGTGATGCACCGTGACAAAGGCCTGCAGGCCGAAGACGTGGTCGCGGTCAACCGCCGCTGACCCTGCGCAGCCCTGGGGCAAGCCCAGGGCTGCCGCGCATCAGTAATGCGGTGGCGGCGCCTCTTCCCCGCCAATGCCGTACTGCCCGGCCATTTCTTCATGACGCTTGATCAGCTCGGCCATCTGCAGCTGCAAGCGCTCGATGACCCGCCCCTGCTCGACCACCACATCATTCAGCGCCTGGATCGTGTCGTCCTGGAACGCCTGGCGGGTTTCCAATTCAATGATGCGTGACTCTGGGGACATGTCAGGCCTCCTGATAATCGTGAGTCAGCAGTACACGCAGGCGCTGGCGAATGGCTTCCACCTGCTCGGCCGCGTACCCGACAGCCGGCACTCTGCCCCAGACGGGCGCAGGCCAGGCTGCATCACCCTGATGGCGGACGATTACGTGCATGTGCATCTGACTGACCACATTACCCAGCGTGGCGACGTTCATCTTGTCAGCCTTGAACTCATGCTTGAGCGCTTCGGCCAGGCAGGTGGTTTCTTTCCATAGCTGCGCCTGGTCTTCCTGGCTCAGGTCGAACAGCTCGCTCACGCCCGCGCGCCTGGGCACCAGGATGAACCACGGGTAATTGGCATCCTTGCTGAGCAATAAACGGCACAGCGGAAAGTCGCCTAGAACCAGGGAATCCTCCTGCAAACGCGAATCCATATCAAACACAATCAATCTCCACAAGTGAACCCATGCGTCAAGGATACCCTGCTTCGGCTGCGCCGACATGGGTCAGGGTGCAGCCTGCACGCTTTAAGTTCATGAATTACCGTGACTTGCACAACGGCGGTAACACAGCGCTACTTTTCGCACCAAAATGAGGCCACAAAAGTGCGCAGCACTACGCTTTTACCCACAGGAATGACTCAGGATCAACAGTTGCCGGTAACACATTGACTTTTATGGCAGCTTTTTCTTTTAACACTTCCCGCAAGCGTGGCACACCATCAGACAACTCCCGCCCCGTGTTTTCGGTACTTTCCGACCTTCGGCAGCCGGGTTTGTGAAAATTTCATGAACCGTTGTTAATTTTGAGCACGCTTGTTGCATTCTCTTCACGCCAAGTCGGCACGACACCTGCATTGGCTGGGTGACGCGACAAATAACAACAGCGAGATCGGGTACACCAGGGAGTTTCCTTAGCCGGAATCTGTACTTACAGAATCGAGACGGCAATGAAACAGCGCTGGCGTTGTACGACCCGGAAGACCGGGGCGTGATTTGCGACATGGAAATTCCTAAAAGCGACATGACCATAAAGTTCCCGAAAGGATATTTTTAGCCATATCGCCAACAACAGTCAGCGTGCTATACATTTCCGCCGACATAACAAGAAAGAGCTGCCCCATATAACTAAAAGACTTGGGCGCAGCGGTACTCTTCCTAAAAACCAAAGGAGCAAATCACGATGCGCGTGATGAAGTGGAGCATGATCGCCCTGGCCGTTGCGGCAGGGACCTCGCAGATGGCAGTGGCCTCTTCCCAGGACGAGTCCAAGGGTTTCCTCGAAGACAGCAAGCTGAACGTCAAGACTCGCATGCTGTACTTCAGCCGCGACTTCCGTAACAACGCGCCAGGCACCCAGAGCCGCGTTGAAGAAACCGGCCTCGGCTTCCTCGGCACCTACGAGTCGGGCTTCACCCAAGGCGTGATCGGCGTGGGCGTCGATGCCATCGGCATGCTCGGCGTAAAACTGGATAGCGGCAAGGGCCGCCACAGCACCGGCCAGTTCCCGACCAACTCCGACGGCAGTGCGCAGGACGAGTTCTCCGAAGGCGGCGGCGCGGTCAAACTGCGCATCTCCGATACCGTGCTGAAAGTCGGCGACCAGTTCACTGCCATGCCAGTGCTCGCGACCGATGACAGCCGCCTGCTGCCAGAAGTGGCCCAGGGCGCGCTGATCACCAGCAACGAAATCCAGGGCCTGACCCTCAACGCCGGTCGCTTCACCGCGCTGAACGCCCAGTCCGAGACCGACCACGACAGCCTGCACCTGAAAGAGGCTGATGTTATCGGTGGCACCTACGCCTTCACCGACAACCTGTCCACCAGCCTGTACTACTCCAAGGTCGAAGACTACTGGCGCAAGTACTACGCCAACGTGAACTGGGCACTGCCTATTTCCGACAAGCAGGGCCTGGTGTTCGACTTCAACATCTATGACACCAAGAGCGATGGCCAAGGCCTGCAGCGCGCCGAGAAAGATGGCGTGACCAAGCTCGACAACCAGGCCTACAGCCTGTCGGGCGCTTACAATATCGGCGCCCACACCTTCACCCTGGCCTACCAGAAGGTCCACGGTGACGGCGACTACGGCTATGGCGTGGACGGCGGCGGCACCATCTTCCTGGCCAACTCCGTGGCCCGCTCCGACTTCAACGCCGAAGACGAAAAATCCTGGCAGGCTCGCTACGACCTGAACTTCGCCGAGTTCGGCGTGCCTGGCCTGACCTTCATGACCCGTTACGTGCGTGGTAGCGATGCCAACACCGGTTCCACCAGCAATGGCAAGGAATGGGAACGCGACGTGGACATCAAGTACGTACTGCAGGAAGGCCCTGCCAAAGACTTGAGCTTCCGCGTTCGTCAGGCCACCTACCGCTCCAGCGATGGCGTGTACTACGGTTCGAGCTCGATCGACGAACTGCGCCTGATCGTCGAATACCCGCTGAGCATCCTGTAAGCCTGGCTTATAGTGCCCCGCACCTGAAAAAGCCCGGCACACTTGCCGGGCTTTTTCTTGGCTGACAACGGCCACGCCCTGGGGCATTCTGTACGCCTTCGTTTCGCCCCCGTACAATGCGGGGCTATTTCAACGTCTTAGGCAATCGACACGGCTAACCATGCGCACCAGTCAATATTTGCTCGCCACCCAGAAAGAAACCCCTGCCGACGCAGTGGTCATCAGCCATCAGCTCATGCTGCGTGCCGGCATGATCCGCAAACTGGCCTCCGGCCTGTACACCTGGCTGCCGATGGGCCTGCGGGTGATGCGCAAGGTCGAGAACGTTGTGCGCGAGGAAATGAACGCCGCCGGCGCCCTGGAAGTGCTGATGCCAAGCATCCAGCCTGCCGAGCTGTGGCAGGAATCCGGCCGCTGGGAACAGTACGGTCCTGAACTGCTGCGCCTGAAGGACCGCCACCAGCGCGACTTCTGCGTCGGCCCGACCCACGAAGAAGTGATCACAGACCTGGCCCGCAACGAGCTGTCCAGCTATAAACAGCTGCCGCTCAACATGTACCAGATCCAGACCAAATTCCGTGACGAGATTCGCCCACGCTTCGGCCTGATGCGCGGCCGCGAATTCATCATGAAGGACGCCTACTCCTTCCATGCCGACCAGGCTTCCCTGCAGGAAACCTACGACCGCATGCACCAGGCGTACACCAACGTCTTTACCCGCCTGGGCCTGGACTTCCGCCCAGTGCAGGCCGACACCGGCTCCATCGGTGGCAGCTACTCCCACGAATTCCACGTGCTGGCCGAGTCGGGCGAGGACGACGTGATCTTCAGCGACAGCTCCGATTACGCCGCCAACATCGAGAAGGCCGAAGCCATCCCGCGTGAAACCGTACGCCCTGCCCCTGCCGAGCAACTGCGCCTGGTCGACACACCAGAGGCCAAGACCATCGCCCAACTGGTGGAAAACCACGGCCTGGCGATCGAGAAGACCGTCAAGACCCTGATCGTGCGCGGCGCCGAAGAAGGCAAGCTGATCGCCCTTATCGTCCGTGGCGACCACGAACTCAACGAAATCAAGGCTGCCAAGCTTGAGCAGGTTGCCGATCCGCTGGTAATGGCTACCGACGCCGAACTGCGCGAGGCCATTGGTGCCGGTGCCGGTTCGCTGGGCCCACTGAACCTGCCACTGGAAATCGTGATCGACCGTTCGGTCGCCCTGATGAGCGACTTCGGCATCGGTGCCAACATCGATGACAAGCACTACTTTGGCGTGAACTGGGAACGTGACCTGCCGGTTCCACAGGTTGCAGACCTGCGCAATGTCGTCGAAGGCGACCCGAGCCCGGATGGCCAGGGCACCCTGGTCATCAAGCGCGGTATTGAAGTCGGCCATATCTTCCAGCTCGGCACCAAGTACAGCGAGGCACTCAAGTGCCAGGTACTGGGCGAGAACGGCAAACCAGTGGTGCTGTCCATGGGCTGCTACGGCATTGGCGTGTCCCGCGTGGTCGCCGCCGCCATCGAGCAGAGCTACGACGACAAAGGCATCATCTGGAACGACGCCCTGGCACCGTTCCAGATCGCCCTGGTACCGCTGCGCTACGAAACCGACGTGGTCCGCGAGGCCACCGACAAGCTGTACGCCGAACTGAGAGCTGCCGGTTACGAGGTGCTGCTGGACGACCGCGACAAGAAGACCAGCCCCGGCATCAAGTTCGCCGACATGGAGCTGATCGGCATTCCACACCGCGTCGTGGTCAGTGACCGCGGCCTGGCCGACGGCAACGTGGAGTACAAGCACCGCACCGAGCAGGACGCCCAGCAGCTGCCGCTCAATGAAGTGCTGACCTTCCTGCAGGCCCGCGTCGGCCGCTGATAATCAATGCACGAGTAATCATGTCCAAGCGAAGTACCTTTACCCTGGGGGGCGCCGCACTGTGCGGCGCCCTGCTCCTCAGCGGTTGCGCCAATCAGATGTCCCAGCGCAGCGACCATGAGGAGCGCGTCGAGCGCAAGCTGCTCGAACACACCCTGCAGATCGATGTCGGCGAGCCGAAGGTGATGGAGCTTCCGCAACGACGTGTGCGCATCCATGAGCAGAAGCGTTTCGAAGTGACCGAGTACGAGGTCACCCGTAGCTATGATCGCTATACCCCGTACCAGCCTTGGCGGGAGATCTACGAGATCCCGCTGGGTGCGGTCGCCGTGGTGGCCGGTATTGGTGCCAACGTGGTCAACGTGTTCGCCTTGGGCAACCTGCCGCAGAGCATGACCCATGACTGGCTCAGTTATGGTGTGGATGGCCTCAACCCGTTCATGAACACCCCGTCCAATGGCCGTGCCCAGCAGAACCTGGCGGGCATCAGCGAAGTGCAGAAAGACAAGCGTGAAGAATTCACCAGTGTGCCCTGGAGCGAGCGGCTGGTCGAAGTCAAGGCTGGCAAGATGGCTCACGAGCTGACCACCGACAGAAACGGCGTGTTACGCCTGAATCTGCTGGACAGCCCGTTCTCGGAACAACACCTGAACCACGTCGGCACCCTGCACATGCAGGTGGTCGACGAGGACAACGGCGTGCGTGGCGATGCCAGCCTGCTGGTCAGCGCCAGCTTGCGCAACAAGCTGCGCGAGGCCCACGAGCTGATCTTCGATGACCTCGAGGATGACGATGTCGGCCAGTGGGTACACCGGGTCAAGCGCTTGTCCGAGCTGGGCCTGGAAGAGGAAGCCAGCGAGATGGAACAGAGCCTGATCGAGCTGACACGCAACGATCCGGAGCTGCAACAGGAATTCCTGGCTGCACTGACCAAGGCCACTGGCCGGTTGGTCGCTGATCCAGGCGCGCAGTAGCTATATAAAGAAGGGGCCGTCATGCGGCCTCTTTTCAATGGGTCGGGAACAGCTCCATTTGTTCATGCGCCCCGCGCAAATCCCGCAATCTCACCCCCACCCCCAGCAAGCGCACCGGCTTGCCACCCCGGGCGAACGCCTGGCGCAGCAACTGACGATAGCTTTCCAGGTCCCTCCCCGCCCCCGCTTGCTCCAGGGTCGTCTGGCTGAAGTCATGGAACTTGACCTTGACGAACGGCTTGTCCGGGCGGTAACTGCTGTCCATCCGGGCAATCCGCTCATTGAGGCTTTCCAGCAGCTCAGGCAAGCGTTCAAGGCAACTGGCCAGGTCCGGTAGGTCATTGTCATAGGTGTTTTCGACGCTGACAGACTGCCTGCGGCTATCGTTGTGCACCGCACGCTCGTCGATCCCCCGCGCCAGCCCCCAGAGCCGTTCGCCAAAGCTGCCGAATTCGCGCGCCAATGACAGCCGCGACCACTCACGCAGGTCAAGGCAGGTGTCGATACCCAGGCGGTTCAACTTTTCTGCGGTTACCTTGCCCACACCATGCAGCTTGGCCACCGACAAGTCAGCAACGAACGCCTCGACCTGCTCCGGGGTAATCACGAATATGCCATTGGGCTTACGCCAGTCGCTGGCAATCTTGGCCAGAAACTTGTTCGGCGCGACCCCGGCGGATACCGTGATATGCAAGGTACGGGCGACGCGCCGGCGAATGTCCTCGGCGATGCGTGTCGCGCTGCCGGCGTACCACTGGCTTTCGCTGACATCCAGATAGGCCTCATCCAGTGACAACGGCTCGATCAGCTCGGTGTAGTCACGAAAAATGGCGTGGATCTCACGCGACGCTTCCCGATAGGCTTCGAAGCGCGGTTTGACGATTTCCAGGTCTGGACAAAGCTTGAGCGCATGGCGAGACGACATCGCTGAACGCACTCCGAAGGCACGCGCCTCATAATTGCAGGTGGCGATTACCCCGCGACGGTCCGGGGAGCCCCCCACTGCCATGGGGCGGCCGGCCAGGCGCGGGTCGTCACGCATCTCGATCGCAGCGTAAAAGCAATCGCAGTCGATGTGGATGATCTTGCGCACGGACATTGATGACGGCCACCACTGTAAATTCATACAGATAGTAGCGCATGCCGCCGATGCTGAGACAGCCTCCCTCGATAATCGGCTTGCAAGCCCCGTCGCGCCTGAGCCGCAGCCAGGCATAGACGCTAAGGGTTTGAACGAAAAAGGGTTTTTTACGATATCGCTTGACATGGGGAAGAAAATCCGTAGAATTCGATCTCACAGGCGCGGGATGGAGCAGCCTGGTAGCTC
>NZ_JBIVGA010000003.1:38338-514928 GCF_044748405.1 Pseudomonas sp. NPDC089996
CGTCGGGCTCATAACCCGAAGGTCGTCGGTTCAAATCCGGCTCCCGCAACCAGATTCGAGAAAAGGCCACTGTTAACGCAGTGGCCTTTTTCTTTTGCCCCGAATTTGACCGGTGAAATAAAACCAAGAGAAATCAACAACTAGCGCTTGACACCAGGCGCTTACGCTGTAGAATTCGATCCCACAGGCGCGGGATGGAGCAGCCTGGTAGCTCGTCGGGCTCATAACCCGAAGGTCGTCGGTTCAAATCCGGCTCCCGCAACCAGATTCGAGAAAAGGCCACTGTTAACGCAGTGGCCTTTTTCTTTGCCTGCAGATAAATGCCTGAAACCATTACGCGTCATTTTTCAGCTAACGCTTGACTTGATCAAGCAAGTCTATAGAATGCGCACCTCTGACGCGGGATGGAGCAGCCTGGTAGCTCGTCGGGCTCATAACCCGAAGGTCGTCGGTTCAAATCCGGCTCCCGCAACCATATTCGTCAGAACAAACCCCGCCTGTGTAACAGCAGCGCGGGGTTTGTTGCATTTCGTCGCCTGAAAAATTTCCTCTGCCTCAAGCAAACCCGCCCGTTTGAGGCTTCGCCTTGAGGATGAACTATCTTTAACACTGCCGGACGACTGAAAGTAACGTTGCCCGGAGTAATATCTGGATACGTTTACCAAAGGGACTTTCACTTGGCCGCCGCTCTCCCCCACCTCGCGCAGTTCGCTCGAGGCATCTCATGACATCGCACAACCCTGAACCTCAGGTGCCCCTTGCCTCGGCCCTGCCGACTGCTGCCCAACGCCTGCCCTGGCTGGAGCGTATAAGCCGTTACCGTCAACCGATTGGCCTGGCTGTGACACTGCTGTTGTTTGCCATGGCACTGATCGCCTGCCGGCATCTGTTGAGCGAGCTGGACATCTACGCCCTCCACGATGCCATGCTCGACGTACCGGCACAGTCACTGATGGGTGCCCTGCTGGCGACCGTGGCAGGATTCGTGATCCTGCTGGGCTACGAGTGGTCGGCCAGCCGATTCGCAGCCGTCAAGTTGCCCCCACGCGCCCTGGTGATGGGCGGCTTCAGCGCCTTTGCCATTGGCAACGCGATCGGCCTGTCGATGCTCTCGGGTGGCTCGGTGCGCTATCGCCTGTATGCGCGCCAGGGTCTAGGCGCCGCAGAAGTCGCGCGCATGACCGTGTTTGCCAGCCTGTCGCTGGGTTGCGCGCTGCCACCGCTGGCGGCCCTGGCCACCTTGAGCAACCTGCCGGCGGCGGCAGCGGCCCTGCGCTTGCCAGCGACGGTGCTGGCCGGCATCGCCGTTGCCGTGCTGGTCCTGACTGCCGTGCTGGTGATCGGGCTGTATCGTCGCCGCCTGCCGGCACAGCCGCTGGCTGACAACCTGCTGGTACAACTGGGCCGTCGTACCCTGCGCCTGCCCGGTGGCCGCCTGGCGGCCCTGCAGCTGCTGATCACCGCGCTGGACGTAGCCGCTGCTGCCACCGTCCTCTACCTGCTGCTGCCCGAGGCCCCACCTTTCGGTGCCTTCGTGCTGGTCTATCTGCTGGCACTGGCCGCTGGCGTACTCAGCCATGTGCCGGGTGGTGTCGGCGTATTCGAAGCGATCCTGCTGGCCGCTTTCGCCGACCAGCTCGGTGCCGCGCCCCTGGCCGCCGCGCTGCTGCTGTACCGGCTGATCTACGTGGTCCTGCCCCTGCTGCTAGCCTGTGGGCTGTTGCTGGTCAACGAAGCACGCCGCCTGCTGTTCGCCCAGCAGGCAATCAAGGCGGCATCGGGGCTAGGCGCGCCGATTCTGGCGATTCTGGTGTTCCTGTCTGGCGTAGTGTTGCTGTTCTCCGGCGCTACCCCGGAGATCGACACGCGACTGGAGCACATGGGCTTTCTCGTACCGCACCGGCTGATCGACGCATCGCACTTTGGCGCAAGCCTGATCGGCGTACTCTGCCTGCTGCTGGCCCAGGGTTTGCGCCGACGCCTGTCGGCGGCCTGGCTGCTGACCACCGTGCTGCTGCTGGTCGGTGCACTGCTGTCGATACTCAAAGGCTTCGACTGGGAAGAAGCCAGCCTGTTGACCCTGACCGCCGCGCTGCTGGCCATATTCCGCCGTTCGTTCTACCGGCCGAGCCGCCTGCTCGAACTGCCGTTCTCGCCGGTGTACCTGGTCGCCAGCGCCTGCGTGGTCGGTGCCTCGGTGTGGCTGCTGCTATTTGCCTACCAGGACGTACCCTATACCCACAAGCTGTGGTGGCAATTCACCCTGGACGCCGACGCCCCGCGCGGCCTGCGTGCGGCACTGGGCAGCGCGGTGCTGCTGGTTATCGTCGCCCTGACCTGGCTGCTGCGCACCGCCCGCCCGGTCATTCACCTGCCAGACGACACGGAGTTGCAGCGCGCCAACCGTATCCTGCTGGCCTCCGACCAGCCTGACGGCGGCCTGGCACTGACCGGTGACAAGGCATTGCTGTTCCACCCCAGCGACAATGCTTTCCTCATGTATGCCCGTCGCGGCCGCAGCCTGGTGGCGCTGTACGACCCGATCGGCCCGGCCCAGGAACGTGCCGAAATGATCTGGCAGTTCCGCGACCTGTGCGACCTGCACCACGCCCGCCCGGTGTTCTACCAGGTGCGCGCGGAGAACCTGCCGTTCTACATGGATATCGGCCTGACTGCCCTGAAGCTGGGCGAAGAGGCGCGGGTCGACCTGCGCCGTTTCGACCTCGAAGCCAAGGGCAAGGAAATGAAGGACCTGCGCTACACCTGGAACCGCGGTGGTCGGGATGGCCTGAGCCTGGAGATCCACGAACCCGGCCACGCCCCGCTGGCCGAGCTCAAGGAGATTTCCGACGCCTGGCTGGGCGGCAAGAACGTACGCGAGAAAGGCTTCTCGCTGGGACGCTTCAGCCCCGAGTACCTGCAGCACTTCCGTATCGCACTGATTCGTTTCCAGGGCCGGCCGGTGGCGTTCGCCAACCTGCTGGAAACCCACCGCAACGAACTGGCCAGCCTCGACCTGATGCGCGCGCATCCCGAAGCGCCGAAGCTGACCATGGAATTCATGATGATCGGCTTGATCCTGCATTACAAAAGCCATGACTACGGGCGCTTCAGCCTGGGCATGGTCCCGCTTTCCGGCCTGCAGCCACGGCGCGGCGCGCCCCTGACCCAGCGCTTGGGTTCCATGGTGTTCCGCCGTGGCGAGCAGCTCTACAACTTCCAGGGCCTACGGCGCTTCAAGGACAAGTTCCAGCCGGACTGGGAACCTCGTTACATGGCCGTGCCGGCCGGGCTCGACCCGCTGGTGGCACTGGCCGATACTGCCGCCCTGATTGCCGGCGGCCTGACTGGATTGGTGAAACGTTGATGATCCGACGCTATTGGCTGTACGTACTGATTCCCCTGTTACTGGCCGCCCTCGCAGGCGCCGCGGGCTTTTGGCTGTGGGCCCGGCCAGCCCCCGAGGCACGGCTGGAGCAACTGACCCTCGATGACACCAGCATCACCCGCGTCACCCCGGGCGTACATGCCAAGGCCCGGGTCGCCATCGGCGTACCCCAGGACCAGGCCTTGACCGACAAGCAGCTAATGGACCTGAGCCAGGCCGGCGAAGCGCAACTGGTCCAGGTAATCCTGCCGCCCAACGACTGCGCCAAGCAACAACAGGCCATGGACCAGGCACTGACCAAGCTTTCCGACAAACCGACCCTGGTCGCCGGCATCGGCCCAGGGGCAGCCCAGGCATGGCGCTGGCTGGCCACCCAGAGTGACGACAAGGCACGGGCCATCTCGGTCGATTTCAACCTGGAGCAGCCGGGCTGCAAGGCCGAACTGCCGAAGTCGGCCGTCCACGGCCACTGGAACGTCGCCTGGAACGACAACCCGGACGACGCCAGTGCCGCCTTCGTGCGCGACCAGGCCAACGCCGAGACCAGCATCAGCGACTATGACATTCACCTGCCACAGGTGCTCAAGGCCCAGCTGACCCAGGCCTTGGTCGGCCGCGACGGCAACGCCCTGGCAATCCCGGTGGTGGAAGTCCCGGCCGGCCAGACCACCGACACCGTCACCCTGTTCCTGTCCGGTGACGGCGGCTGGCGCGACCTGGACCGCGACGTGGCAGGCGAAATGGCCAAGCTCGGCTTCCCGGTGGTCGGTATCGACACCCTGCGCTACTACTGGCAGCACAAGACCCCGGAGCAAAGCGCCGCCGACCTGTCGGAGCTGATGCAGCATTACCGTCAGAAGTGGGGCACCAAGCGCTTCGTGCTGACCGGTTATTCGTTCGGCGCCGACGTGCTGCCCGCCATCTACAACCGCCTGCCGGCCGAAGACCAGCAGCGTATCGACGCAGTCGTGCTGCTGGCGTTCGCCCGCAGTGGCAGCTTCGAGATCGAAGTTGAGGGCTGGTTGGGCAAGGAAGGCCAGGAGGCACCGACCGGGCCGGAAATGGCCAGGCTGCCGGCGTCCAAGGTGGTGTGTGTATATGGCGTCGAAGAGTCCGACGAAAGCGGCTGCACTGACAAGACCGCAGTGGGCGAGCGTATGAAGCTGCCAGGTGGCCATCACTTCGACGAGAACTACCCGGCACTGGCCAAACGCCTGATCGACGAGATCGAGACCCGTCAGGGCAAATCCAGCGTGGCTGCACAGAACTGAAAATGATTGGGGCCCCTCTGCGGCCCCGGCAACTCAGATCTCGACCTGGGTGCCCAATTCGATCACCCGGTTCAACGGCAGGTTGAAGAAGCGCAAGTTGCCGTTGGCGTTCTTCAGCAGGAACGCGAACAGGTTGCCCCTCCAGCGCGACATACCCTCCAGACGCGATGCAATGACCGTTTCCCGGCTAAGGAAGTAGGTGGTGCGCATCGGGCTGAAATCCAGTTCGTCCAGGTGGCACAACTTCAGCGCCGCCGGCACATCCGGCTCGTCCATGAAACCAAAGTGCAGCAGCACGCGGAAGAAGCCATCGCCATAGGCCTCGACCTCGAAACGCTCCTGGTCCGGTACCCGTGGGCGGTCCTCACTGACCACGGTCAGCAACACCACCTGGCTGTGCAGCACCTGGTTGTGCAGCATGTTGTGCAGCAGTGCATGGGGCACCGCATCTGCCCGCGCCGTCAGGAACACCGCCGTGCCTTCGACCCGATGCGGGGGCTGCACGCGAATGCTGCTGATGAACACCGGCAGCGGCAGCCCACCTTCATCGATGCGCTCCACCAGAATCTGCTTGCCGCGCTTCCAGGTGCTCATGAGCAGGAATAGAACGATGGCTGCGAGCACAGGGAAGGCACCGCCCTGAACAATCTTCGGCACGTTGGCAGCGAAGAACAGCCCATCGACGAAGAGGAAGCCGAGCAGGATCGGTACCGCCAGCACCGGTGGCCATTTCCACAGCAACAGCATTACCGAAGACACCAGCACAGTGGTCATCAGCATGGTCCCGGTCACGGCTACACCATAAGCTGCCGCCAGTGCGCCGGAGGACTCGAAGCCGATCACCAGCAGCACCACACCCACCATCAATGTCCAGTTCACCGCGCCGATGTAGATCTGGCCCTGTTCGTGGCTGGAGGTATGCTGGATCTGCATGCGCGGGATATAGCCAAGCTGGATGGCCTGGCGAGTCAGGGAGAAGGCCCCGGAAATCACAGCCTGCGAAGCGATCACCGTGGCCATGGTCGACAGCCCGACCATCGGCAGCAGTGCCCAGCCTGGCGCCAGCAGGTAGAACGGGTTGCGGGCGGCCTCGGGGTTTTGCAGCAAGATTGCGCCTTGGCCGAAGTAGTTGAGTACCAGTGCCGGAAGCACCAGGGCAAACCAGGCGCGAGCGATCGGTTTGCGCCCGAAATGCCCCATGTCGGCATACAGTGCCTCGGCGCCGGTCAGCGCCAGCACCACGGCGCCGAGAATGGCCACCCCCATCCCAGGGTGGACGATGAAGAAGTTCACCGCCCAGCCGGGGTTGAATGCCTTGAGCACTTCCGGGCTCTGGGAAATGCCATGCACCCCCAGTGCGGCAAGGGCCAGGAACCAGACGACCATGATCGGGCCGAATAACTTGCCGATCTTGTCGGTGCCGTGCTTCTGCACGAGGAACAAGGCCACCAGCACCACCAACGAAATGGGCACTACCCAGTGGTCGATGCCGTCGAAGGCCAGGCCCATGCCCTCTACCGCAGACAACACCGACACCGCTGGGGTGATCATGCTGTCACCGTAGAACAGCGAGGCGCCGATCAGGCCACAGACGACCATCAGCGCGCGCAGGCGCGGATGGGCCGCCGTGGCCCGTCGCGCCAGTGCGGTCAACGCCATGGTGCCACCCTCGCCCTGGTTGTCGGCGCGCAGGATGAACATCACGTACTTGAACGACACCACCCACAGCAGTGACCAGAGGATCAGCGAGAGGATGCCCAGCACGCCATCATGGTTGACCGGCACCCCGTAACCGCCAGTGAATACCTCTTTCAAGGTATACAAGGGGCTGGTACCGATATCGCCGTAAACTACCCCGACCGCCGCCACGAGCAGGCCCAGCGACCGTGTCGCGCCCTGCTTCCCCGCGTGCCCGCCTTCGGCGTGACTGCTTGCCTGAACCATCGAACACTCCCGCAGGTGGCCTTGAAGGCCAGTAGAATTCACCTCTGCGCCAAGGGCACGCATTGAACCCGGTGCAATGGCGCGAAGCATAGCGCAGCGTTCGTCGCTTTTCTGCTGGTCAAGCGACCTTGCGCTCGCTAGAATTGCGCACTTTTTGATCAGAGGCGCCCAAAGCGCCCGTCAAGATCGCCCCGGCTGCGCCAGGGCGAACTGCATTCAATACCGAGGTTAGTCATGTCCACCACTCCCGCCACCCCCAAGGTTGGTTTCGTCAGCCTGGGTTGCCCCAAGGCCCTGGTCGATTCCGAGCGCATCCTGACCCAGCTGCGCATGGAAGGCTATGAAGTCGTGCCCACCTACGAGGATGCCGATGTAGTGGTGGTCAACACCTGCGGCTTCATCGACAGCGCCAAGGCCGAGTCGCTGGAAGTGATCGGTGAAGCGATCAAGGAAAACGGCAAGGTCATCGTCACTGGCTGCATGGGTGTCGAAGAAGGCAGTATCCGTGATGTGCACCCAAGCGTACTGTCGGTGACCGGCCCGCAGCAGTACGAGCAGGTGGTCAACGCCGTACACGAAGTGGTGCCACCGCGCCAGGATCACAACCCGCTGATCGACCTGGTGCCGCCGCAGGGTGTCAAGCTGACTCCGCGCCACTACGCCTACCTGAAGATTTCCGAAGGCTGCAACCACAGCTGCAGCTTCTGCATCATCCCGTCGATGCGCGGCAAGCTGGTCAGCCGCCCGGTCGGTGAAGTGCTGAGCGAGGCCGAGCGCCTGGTCAAGGCCGGGGTCAAGGAAATCCTGGTGATCTCCCAGGACACCAGCGCCTACGGCGTCGACGTCAAGTACAAGACCGACTTCTGGAACGGCCGCCCGGTCAAGACCCGCATGCTCGAACTGTGCGAAGCACTGAGCAGCCTGGGTGCCTGGGTGCGCCTGCACTACGTCTACCCATACCCGAACGTCGACGACGTGATCCCGCTGATGGCCGCTGGCAAGATCCTCCCGTACCTGGACATCCCGTTCCAGCACGCCAGCCCCAAGGTCCTCAAGTCGATGAAGCGCCCGGCCTTCGAAGACCGCACCCTGGCGCGCATCAAGAACTGGCGCGAGCAATGCCCTGAGCTGGTGATCCGCTCGACCTTTATCGTCGGCTTTCCTGGCGAGACCGAGGAAGACTTCCAGTACCTGCTGGACTGGCTCACCGAAGCCCAGCTCGACCGCGTCGGCTGCTTCCAGTACTCGCCGGTCGAAGGTGCACCGGCCAATGACCTCGGCCTGGAAGAAGTGCCCGATGATGTCAAGCAGGAGCGTTGGGACCGGTTCATGGCGCACCAGCAGGCCATAAGCTCCGCACGCCTGCAGCTGCGTATCGGCAAGGAAATCGAAGTACTGATCGACGAAGTCGAAGAGCAGGGTTCGGTTGGCCGCAGCTTCTTCGATGCGCCGGAAATCGACGGCAGCGTGTTCATCGACGGCGACCATGGTTTCAAGCCGGGCGACAAAGTGCGTTGCCGCGTGGTGGATGCCGATGAATACGACATGTGGGCCGAGCCTGTCTAAACCGGCCGAGACATGAAAAGCCCCTGCCGGGTATTCCCAATGTGGAAATACCCGGCAGGGGCTTTTTTCGTCAGGATGCGTGGCTGGCCTGCTATGGTTTCCTGATCGCCCAGGAGGTACACCGGCATGCATTCGGCTCTGACGCTGCAAACCCCGCGCTACAGCGACTACGGCGAACTGGTGCAGCTCTGGGAAGACTCGGTGCGGGCAACCCATGACTTCCTTCCCGACGGCTACATCCTGCTGTTGCGCGAGCAGGTGCTGCGCCGCTACCTCGACGCCGTGATGCTGATCTGCTGCCGGGATCGTCAACATATCTGCGGCTTTGCCGGGGTCGCCAACGGCTGCGTACACATGCTGTTCGTGGCTCCGGGCTGCCGTGGCATGGGGGTTGGCAAGCGCTTGCTGCGGTACGCCATCGATGAACTGAATGCCGTACGCCTGGACGTCAACGAACAGAATCCCCAGGCCCTGGGCTTCTACCTGCATGAAGGCTTCGAAGTGGTCGGCCGCTCGGAAACGGATGGCTTGGGGCAGCCTTATCCCCTGCTGCATATGAGGCTCATTCCTACAGCCTTCTAAGGCGGCGTCCGAATATGCCGTGCTCTGCCTCCAAAATGGCGCATTTGACACAGATTCCCATCATCAACCGCCTGCAGGCAGGTACAATGCAGGTCTTTCCCTGCCGTGCGAATTGCCCCATGTCCGAACTCGTCCGCCTGTCCAAACGCCTCATCGAGCAGCTTGGTTGCTCCCGCCGCGAGGCCGAGCTGTACATCGAAGGAGGTTGGGTCACGGTCGATGGCGTGGTGGTCGAGCAACCCCAGTTCAAGGTCGACGACCAGCGCGTCGAACTGCTGCCAGGCGCACGCGCCGAGGCATTGGAGCCGGTCACTCTGCTGCTGCATCAGGCGGCTGGTGTCGACAGCGAAACCGCTCGCGCCAGCATGAACATGGGCAGCCTCAGCGAGGCCCACCGCGAAGGCGTGCGGCCGTTGCACGGGCATTTCGCCCGGTTGACCTGCCTGGCTCCGCTGGAACGCGGTGCCAGCGGCCTGCAGGTGTTCACTCAGGACTGGCGGGTTACGCGCAAGATCGACGCCGACCTGCGTCGCATGGAACAGGAATACATCATCGAAGTGCGCGGCGAGACCACACCCCAGGCCCTGGAGCGCCTGGCGCGCGGCGCCACGCGCAATGACCGGGAGCTGCCCAGGGCCAAGGCCAGCTGGCAGAACGAGACCCACCTGCGCATGGTCGTGAAAAACCCGCAACCCGGGCAGCTTTCCGAGCTGTGCGCCTACTTGCGCCTGGAGGTGCTGGGCATGCGCCGCATTCGCCTGGGTGGTGTATCGATGGGCAAGCTGCCCGTGGCGCAGTGGCGTTACCTGGCGGCGACCGAACGTTTCTAAGCACCGCGCCACGCCTTGGCGTGGCTACTGAACAGGATTTTGCAGCAATGAACCACAACGATGTCCTGCGCAGCCTGCGCTACATGCTCAAGGTGAACGACGCCAAGATGGCCGAAATCATCGCGCTGTCCGGCCTCGAAGTTAACCCGATCGTACTGGCTACCTACTTGAAGAAGGAAGACGAGGCCGGTTTCGTGCGCTGCCCGGACCGGGTCATGGCGCACTTCCTTGACGGCCTGGTGATCCATCGCCGGGGCAAGGACGACAGCCGCCCGGCGCAGCCGGTCGAGCTGCCGGTGACCAATAACACCATCCTGAAAAAACTGCGGGTGGCCTTCGAACTGAAGGAAGAAGACCTGCACGTCATCCTCAAGTCGGTCAATTTCCCCGTGTCCAAGCCCGAACTCAGCGCGCTGTTTCGCAAGGTCGGGCATGACAACTACCGCCCGTGTGGCGACCAGCTGCTGCGCAACTTCCTCAAGGGCCTGACCCAGCGCGTGCGCGGCTGAATGACCATGCAGCATACGGTTGCACCGGTTGGCATCGTCCGCTCCTGCTTCAAGGAGAAGTTCGCCATCCCGCGCCAGCCCCAGCTGGCGCCAGCCGCCCGGGGCGTGCTGGAACTGCTGCCACCGTTCGATCAAGGCGATGCGGTGGCAGGGCTGGAGCAGGTCAGCCATGTCTGGCTGCTGTTCCTGTTCCATCAGGCCCTGGAAGACAAGCCACGCCTGAAAGTGCGCCCACCACGCCTGGGCGGCAACAAGAGCATGGGCGTATTCGCCACCCGCGCCACGCACCGCCCCAATGGCATCGGCCAGTCGGTGGTGCGCCTGGAGGGCGTGGAGCCGGGGCGCCTGCTGCTGTCCGGGATCGACTTGCTGGACGGCACGCCGGTACTGGATATCAAACCGTATGTGCCTTATGCCGACAGTGTCACCGGCGCACGCAACCTGATGGCCAGTGATGCGCCGGTCGTGATTGACGTGACCTGGAGCGACAATGCCCTGCCCCAGGCCCACGAACATGGGCTGCGTCTTGGCGAGCCGTTGCCGGAGCTGATCGAGCAATGCCTGGCACAGGACCCGCGCCCGGCGTATCAGGTGCCACCGCCGGAGCGGGTGTACGGGGTAAAGCTCTGGGACGTTCAGGTCCGCTGGCATTACCCGCAACCGGACCACATCCAAGTGCTGGAAGTCGTTCGGGAAGGTTGAACATCACCGCCTTGCAGGCATAAAAAACGCAGACCCGGGTCTGCGTTTTTTCGTTGCCGCGTTCGTCTTATTTCTCGACGAAAGCACGCTCGATCAGGTAATCACCCGGCTCGCGCATACGTGGCGACACCTTGAGGCCGAAGCTGTCGAGCACTTCGCTGGTTTCGTCAAGCATGCTTGGGCTGCCGCAGATCATTGCGCGATCGTCTTCCGGGTTGATCGGTGGCAGGCCGATATCGCTGAACAGCTTGCCACTGCGCATCAGGTCGGTCAGGCGGCCCTGGTTTTCGAACGGCTCGCGGGTCACGGTCGGGTAGTAGATCAGCTTGTCACGGACCGACTCGCCGAAGAACTCGTTCTGCGGCAGATGCTCGGTGATGAATTCTTTGTAGGCGACTTCGTTGACGTAACGCACACCGTGAACCAGGATCACTTTTTCAAAGCGCTCGTAGGTTTCCGGGTCCTGGATGACGCTCATGAACGGCGCCAGGCCGGTGCCGGTGCTCAGCAGGTACAAGTGCTTGCCCGGTTTCAGGTCGTCCAGGACCAGGGTACCGGTTGGCTTTTTGCTGATGATGATCTCGTCGCCTTCCTTCAGGTGCTGCAGCTGCGAGGTCAGCGGGCCGTCCGGCACCTTGATGCTGAAGAACTCCAGGTGCTCTTCCCAGTTCGGCGAAGCGATGGAATAGGCGCGCATGAGCGGACGGCCGCTTTCCTGCTGCAGGCCGATCATCACGAACTGACCGTTCTCGAAGCGCAGGCCCGGGTCGCGGGTGCACTTGAAGCTGAACAGGGTGTCATTCCAGTGGTGCACACTGAGGACACGTTCGTGGTTCATGTTGCTCATCGATGGGGCTCCTGAAGAAAACGCAGCGCGCAAAACGCGCAGTTGCGCGATAGTTTAGGGGCAGCGAGAATATCTGTTAACTGAATTATCAAGATATGTGTTATCGGTTATATAGATATGCGATTTACTCTTCGTCAGCTTCAGGTATTCGTCGCCGTGGCCCAGCACCAGAGTGTGTCGCGGGCGGCCAGCGTGCTCGCGCTTTCACAGTCGGCGGCGAGCACTTCCATTACCGAACTTGAGCGGCAATCCAGCTGCCAGCTGTTCGACCGTGCCGGCAAGCGCCTGGCCCTCAACGCCCTGGGCCATCAGTTGCTGCCCCAGGCCGTCGCCCTGCTCGACCAGGCCAAGGAAATCGAAGACCTGCTCAACGGCAAGTCCGGCTTCGGCTCGCTGGCGGTCGGCGCCACGCTGACCATCGGCAACTACCTGGCGACCCTGCTGATCGGCAGCTTCATGCAGATACACCCGGAGAGCCAGGTGAAACTGCATGTGCAGAACACTGCGCATATCGTGCACCAGGTCGCGCAATACGAAATTGATCTGGGTCTGATCGAAGGTGATTGCAACCACCCGGACCTGGAGGTGCAGCCTTGGGTGGAGGACGAACTGGTGGTGTTCTGCGCACCGCAACACCCCCTGGCCAAGGCAGGGCGCGCCGATGTCGAAGCCCTGTCGCAGGAGGCCTGGATCTTGCGTGAGCAGGGCTCAGGCACGCGCCTGACCTTCGACCAGGCCATGCGTCATCACCGCACCAGCCTGAACATCCGCCTGGAGCTGGAACACACCGAAGCGATCAAGCGCGCCGTGGAATCGGGCCTGGGGATCGGCTGCATTTCCCGGCTGGCCCTGCGCGACGCCTTCCGCCGCGGCAGCCTGGTGCCGGTGGAGACCCCGGAGCTGGACCTGATGCGCCAGTTCTATTTCATCTGGCACAAACAGAAATACCAGACGTCGGCGATGCGTGAATTCCTGGAGTTATGCCGCAATTTCACTGCGGGCTTTACCCGCAGTGATGAGATCGTGTTACCAGCAATCGCTTAAAGCAGGATCACACCCCACACCAGCGCAACCATGCTCAACGCCACCAGTTGTGCTGCGCTGCCCATGTCCTTGGCGTTCTTCGACAATGGGTGGCGCTCCAGCGAAATGCGATCGATGGCGGCCTCCACTGCCGAGTTGAACAGCTCGACGATCAGGCCGAGCAGGCACACGGCAATCATGATTGCCCGCTCTGCACGGCTGACCGGCAGCCAGAAGGCGATCGGAATCAGCAATACGTTGAGCAGCACCAGCTGGCGGAAGGCGGCCTCCCCCTTGAAGGCGGCGCGCAGGCCGTCCAGCGAGTAGCCGGCGGCGTTGAAAATGCGTTTCAGGCCGGTCTGGCCTTTGAATGGCGATGTCATGTGAGTCACTTCACAACAGAAAGGCCAGCAGACTAGTGCGGCACGGGTCAAAAAAGCGTGAATCCAGGTGGTGTCAGTTGCTGGCAACCGATTCAAGTTGTTGCAGCAACAGCGCGGCCTGGGTGCGGGTGCGCACACCCAGCTTGCGGAAGATGGCTGTAACATGGGCCTTGATGGTCGCTTCCGACACACTCAGCTCATAGGCAATCTGCTTGTTCAGCAAACCTTCGCAAACCATGGTCAGCACGCGGAACTGCTGCGGGGTGAGGCTGGCCAGCCCTTCGCTGGCGGCCTTCGCTTCAGCCGAGACATCGACTTTTTCGAAGGCTTGCGGTGGCCACCAGACGTCGCCATCGAGCACTTTTCTCACGGCATCCTGAATGACTTCCAGGCCGCTGGACTTCGGAATGAAGCCGCTGGCACCAAACTCGCGGGACTTGACCACCACGGCGGCCTCTTCCTGCGCCGAGACCATCACTACCGGAATCTGCGGGTACTGGCCGCGAAGCAGGACCAGCCCGGAGAAGCCGTAGGCACCCGGCATGTTCAGGTCCAGCAGGACCAGGTCCCAGTCGGCTTTTTCGCTCAGGCGGGTTTCCAGCTCGGCGATGCTCGCCACTTCAACCAGGCGCACATCAGTACCCAGGCCGAGGGTAACGGCCTGGCGCAGAGCACTACGAAACAGCGGGTGGTCATCGGCAATCAGGATTTCGTATGTGGCCATCGATCTATGGATCCTGTTCTGTGCCAGGCGCATGTGGGGAAGTGAAGCGCCTGGCGGGGAATCGGCGCCGAGGATGCCGAGCACAGCCGCAGGTGGTCGAACCAACTACCCAGCCGTCTCGCCCACCCTGGCTGCCAGCCCCGTCATTATGAACCAAAGTGGAACGTATGCCCCTTGGACTATAGGAAGGTATGCAAACGCTGGTGGGTGTCATCCTGCTCATCCAGTGGCAGGCGACGCTTGCCGCTGAGGTAATGCAGGCTGAACACGTCCAGGTAGGCATCCAGCGCCTCGGACGCCTGACTGTCACCCGCCAGATCCAGGCACATGGCCGCCACTTCGGCCGTGCAGAAATGGTCATCGCGCTTGGACCGGCGCAGGCGATAGCGTGACATCTGCTCGGCTTGCAGGCTCAGCACCGGGAAGCGATCAAGATACGGGCTCTTGCGGAACATCTTGCGGGCCTCGGTCCAGGTGGCGTCAAGCAGGATGAACAACGGGCGTTTGCCGGGTTCGCGCACGACCTCGCTGACCACACGCTCCTGGGCGACGAATTCGCCGGGGAAGACGATGTAGGGCTGCCATTGTGGGTCGTCGAGCAATGCCAGCAGGCGCTCGTCCACCGAGGTACGTAACCAGCCGAAGGCGCAGGTGTCTTCGATCAGGTCGGCGATCAACCAGCCGGTATTGGTCGGTTTCAATGGCTCTGTGTCATGCATGATCAGGCACACGCCAGAGTCGGCCTGCACTTTGGGCTTCCACGCACACAGGCAATGGGTGGCGATCACCCGGCAATCGGAGCAACGCTCGGCGCGTGAACCGCGGGCAATGAAAGGCTTGTTGCTGCGCGCCAGGCGTTCGGCACGCAAGCGTGCGACCGCGTGGCTCATGCTGGCAAGCCTGTAGACGGGTTGTGACTGAACACTGCAGGGACTCGGAATAAACAAAGCGCCAGTCTATCAGAGCAAGCACCATTTGGCCGTGCAGCGGAGCCAATCGGTCCCTTATAATCGGCGTCATCGGCCATCGTGAATTTGCCTGCGACGCAGCGGGTTTCACGGAACGCCCGTCGCCGGCGCATGTCCAAGCGCCAGTCACCGAACCAGGAGAGATTCATGCTGCGTTTTATCGTCCCGGCCCTGAGCCTGTTGCTCACCCTGCCACTGACAGCCCAGGCTGCCTCCAAGCAGGAGTTCGAGCTCAACAAGACGCTGCAGAAGGTTGCCACGGAAAGCAGTGTCGGCACCCCACGCGCCATCAATGAAGACATCCTCGATCAGGGCTACACCGTTGAAGGCAAGGCGTTGGTCAATCACCTCAGCGTACGTGCCGAGCATGCCGCACGCATGCAGCAGAACCCTGAGCAGGTACGCAGCCAGTTGGGCGACAGCGTGTGCCGCAACAGTGGCTTTCGCAACCTGATGTCCAAAGGTGCGGTGATGGTCTATCGCTTCACGGTGTACAAGACCAACCAGCCGGTCATGGACCAGGCCTTCGACAATGCCAGCTGCACCGCTGGTAACAAAAAGAAGAAGTAACTAGATAACCCGTTCCCCCTCGGCGCGCTGCGGCTCTTCGTCGGCGCGCATATCGGCCAGCAGTGCCTGCAGGTGGCGTGACTGGCACTCAAGTGCGGCCAACCTGCGACGGCACTCCACTTCCAGGCTCACATGATGATCCTGGGCCGCATGTTCCAGCTGCTGATAGAGCTGCCGGTCTACCTCGATGACCAAGCGATGCATACCGCCACCTCCTGCATCGACACGTTTCGCTTCTCCAGTTAACCAAACCCTCGCCGGGGATGGTCACAGACCGACGAGTGGCCACGCTGATCCCTCCTGCACAATCAGTCGCAACGGTCTAGATTGATAGCGAACACCCGAAAAACAACAAGATGGACTGACACCCTGCACCACGGCCTTGAAGGCCTACTGCAATGCTCGAGATGCACACTCGAGTCACGGCAGCCAGCGACACATGCAGTGTCGCGGCCGAGCCACGCCATCGGCCCGGTCAGAGGTTTTGCTGCAGAAGGAGACGTTGAATGCCTTACCAATCGAATGAACACCTGTTCAATCACTTCAAGGACTACGGCATCGACCTGAGCATGATCGACCAGCAACTGCAATTGGTCGCACCGCACAGCCCCAACCTGCCGTTGTACCGCGACATGATGCTTACGGTGTTGCGCATGGCCCATGACGACAGCGACCGCTGGAACGCCAAGATCACCTTGCAGGCCCTGCGCGAACTGGACCACTCGTTCCGCATGCTTCAGCGCTACCGTGGGCGACGCAAAGTCACCGTGTTCGGCTCGGCACGGACCCCCGTTGAACACCCGATGTACGCCCTGGCTCGCGAGCTGGGGGCAACCCTTGCCCGCTCCGAGCTGATGGTCATTACCGGGGCCGGTGGCGGGATCATGGCAGCGGCCCATGAGGGAGCCGGCAGTGACCACAGCCTGGGCTTCAACATCACCCTGCCCTTCGAGCAGCATGCCAATGCCACGGTGGATGGCACCGACAAGCTGCTGCCCTTCCACTTCTTCTTCATTCGCAAGCTGTTCTTCGTCAAGGAAGCGGATGCACTGGTGCTCTGCCCTGGCGGCTTTGGCACCCTGGACGAAGCGCTTGAAGTGTTGACGCTGATCCAGACCGGCAAGAGCCCACTTGTACCGGTGGTACTGCTGGACTCACCGGGAGGCACGTTCTGGCAGGACTGCCTGGCGTTCATCAGCCGCCAACTCGAAGAAAACCGCTACATCTTGCCCAGTGACCTGAAGCTGCTGCGCCTGGTGTACACCGCCGATGAGGCAGTGGAAGAAATCAACCAGTTCTACAGCAACTACCACTCCAGCCGCTGGCTGAAAAATCAGTTCGTGATCCGTATGCACCATCGACTCAGCGAGGCCGCACTGCATGATATTCAGGAAGGTTTTGCCGACTTGCGTCTGAGTGGCCGGTATCACCAGCACGCCGACAGCGGTGCCGAGCACGAGGTGGGCAACTTCAGTCATTTGACCCGGCTGACGTTTGCCTTCAACGGTCGTGACCAGGGGCGGCTACGGGAATTGGTCGATTTCATCAACTTGCCGGAAAACTGGGCCAAGCCAGAGCCGATGCACACCACTCAGCGTGCGCGGGAGGCGTTGAAGGTCAGTTAAAGGGCAATTTTGCGGGGTGAAGCAAATGGCCTCATCGCGGGTTTCCCAGCGAGGAGGCCATTTGACTAGTAATCATCCAGATCCCGACCACTGAGCAGCCGGCCGATCATGTCCATGGGGAAACCACGGTAGGCAAGGAAGCGGGTCTGCTGGGCGCGACTGCGCGGGTCGTGGGGGCGAAGGCCTGCGAACTTGCGCTGCCAGGTATCGCGCAACAGCGCTGCCCAGTCCACTTCGCTTTCGCGCAGGGCCCGCTCGACATCACTTCGGTCCAGCCCGCGCTGACCCAGCTCCTCGCGAATACGCGCAGGACCATAGCCGGCACCGGAACGGTATCGGATGAAACTCTCGAGGTAGCGTGCTTCGCTAAGCAGCCCTTCTTCGGCGAGCCGATCGAGCGCAGGCTCGATCAGTTCATCCGGGGCACCGCGCTGACGCAATTTGCGCGTCAGCTCGACGCGACCATGCTCACGGCGCGCGAGCAGGTCCATGGCTGTCCGCCTGACGGCGACGGGGGTGTCGAGTACGGCGGACATACCAGCAGCTATCAGTAACCGGCGTCGGCGTCAGCCACATCGTCTGCATTGGCGTCAGCGGCAGCGGCCTTGCCGGCCTCGGCTACAGCACCGGCCTTGAGCAGCTTCTCGCGAATCTGTTTCTCGATCTCGGCGCCGATAGCTGGATTTTCTTGCAGGTACTTGGCCGCATTGGCCTTGCCCTGGCCGATCTTGTTGCCTTGGTAGGCATACCAGGCCCCGGACTTCTCCACCAGGCCTTGGGATACACCCAGGTCGATGATTTCGCCGTTGCGGTAGATACCCTTGCCGTAGAGGATCTGGAACTCGGCCTGACGGAACGGAGGCGAGACCTTGTTCTTGACGATCTTGACGCGGGTTTCGCTGCCGACCACTTCGTCGCCTTCCTTGACCGCGCCGGTACGGCGGATGTCCAGGCGCACCGAGGCGTAAAACTTCAGGGCGTTACCACCGGTGGTGGTTTCCGGGCTGCCGAACATCACGCCGATCTTCATACGGATCTGGTTGATGAAGATGACCAGGCAGTTGGCGTTCTTGATGTTGCCAGTAATCTTGCGCAGCGCCTGGGACATCAGACGGGCCTGCAGGCCGACGTGCATGTCGCCCATCTCGCCTTCGATCTCGGCCTTCGGCACCAGTGCAGCCACGGAGTCGACGATGATCACGTCAACGGCGTTGGAGCGCACCAGCATGTCGGTGATTTCGAGGGCCTGTTCGCCGGTGTCCGGCTGCGAGACCAGCAGGTCGTCAACGTTGACGCCCAGCTTGCCGGCGTATTCAGGGTCGAGGGCGTGTTCGGCGTCGACGAAGGCGCAAGTAGCGCCGTTCTTCTGGGCTTCGGCGATGACCGACAGGGTCAGTGTGGTTTTACCCGAGGATTCCGGGCCGTAGATTTCGACGATACGGCCTTTTGGCAGACCACCGATGCCGAGCGCGATGTCCAGGCCCAGGGAGCCGGTGGAAATGGCTGGAATACCCTGGCGCTCGTGGTCACCCATGCGCATGACCGCGCCTTTGCCGAATTGGCGTTCGATTTGACCCAGGGCCGCAGCCAAGGCGCGCTTCTTGTTGTCGTCCATTGAAATCCTCACGTGTTCGACTTGGCCCTGACGGCCGGAATACCTGTATAAGTAGCCAGTATTATTCCACAGGCAAGCGCGCGAGCAAACCCCTGTTGTCGATTTACTCGGCACCAAGCTGTAACAAGCCGTCTAACGCGGCGATCACCGTCTGTCGGCGCACGCCTTCGCGGTCACCGTCGAAGTGCCGGCGCTCGCTGGTTACCTGGCCGCCATCCGCCCAGGCCAGCCAGACGGTACCCACTGGCTTGGTCGGCGATCCACCGTCGGGCCCGGCCACACCACTGACGGCCACTGCAAAGCGAGCGCCGCTGGCGGCCTGGGCACCACGAACCATGGCCTCGACTACCTCCCGGCTAACGGCGCCGACGTCGGCGAACAGCGCTTCAGGCACGTTCAGCTGGCGGGTTTTCTGGGCATTGGAGTAGGTCACGTAGCCAACCTCGAACCAGGCCGAACTGCCGGGCACACGAGTGATGGCCTCGGCGATGCCGCCGCCGGTGCAGGATTCGGCAGTGGTCACTTGGGCGTTGAAGCGGCGCAGGTGTTCGCCGAGGCGAGTAGCGAGTACGGTGATCGGGTCCATGAGTGGGTCCTTTGGGGGGTGGGGACACCGTAGCATTTGGTGAAGGGGATGGGGATGGTCTTCGATGGGCCAGGTTCGATTGATCCGTGCCTGCTGGGTGCATGCCTTGAGTTTTCAGCGCTTGTGAGATCGAGCGCCGCGCGGGCGGCGCTCGATCTCATAGGCGCTAGAGCTCTCAAGGCATGCACTAATGCCCCCACGCACCTCCCGCACATAATCCAACAACAGTGCCCCAAGGCCCAGTTGCAATCAGCTCAACACAACACCTCGCGCGCCCGCGCCCAGAGCTTGAGACGCTCCTCCAGGCCATTGAGCCCACCATTGATATGGCGCGTGATGCGGTTGAACTCGCCCCGGTCAGCCAAGGCATTCAACCCTCGCGAGTGCCAGAACCACGCCGCCGACTCGCAGGCCCAGCGCGGCTGTTCGAGCAACCTGGGTTGTGCCAGCAGGCGCTCGTCGCCGAACAGCGCGCGGCTGCAGGCCTCGTAGTTGCTGCGCCCGGTAATCTGGATCAGGCCACGCCCGCAATACAACTGGCCATCATTGTCTGCCTGTGGCGTATTGCCCAGGCTCAGAGCCAGGCGACCGGTGTCATAGCGGGCCAGGTAGTGTTCGCTACCCAGTTCGGTCAAGTAGCGGAACTCGCCAGATTCATGGCCGACCTGGGCGATGAACGCCGCCAGACGCTTGGGTTTGTCAATTTCCCAACGAGGCAAGGCGACATTCAGTGCAGCTAGAAATACGTCCGCAACAGGACGGGCATTTGGCAAGATCTGAAGCAATTGCGATTCAGTGAGCATGTCTGTACTCCTTCCAGAAAATGTCCTTGATGCATCGAAATTGGAGGGTCGGTTAGGCCACGGTTCATCTGATCTTTGCAGAGGGGCCTGCTCATCCATGCATATTCTCCTCATGCTCATCAGCCCGCTTGGTATCGCGCAAGCCCAGACGGCGGACGGCCCAGCGCTCATACAGCCGCATGGCGACGTCGGCGCCACCTACAGCAGTCATGCATCCAAATGCACTGGCCGCCCAGATCGACAGGCCACCGGCATACAACAGCATCACGGCCGACACGCCACAAACCATGCACGCTCCGGAGCGCAATACCAGCCGGCGCAGCAGCGCCCAGCCCGTGGCACCGGCCTTGTCGGCCCGCCACATCTCGCCGCACAAGCCGCCCACCAATGCCAGGGCAATTACCAGCCAGAGCGGCATCTCCAGTAACACTTGTTGCTCGATCGCCACCGTCCTGTCTCCTTTGTCGCCAAGGCTCTGAACAGCCGAAGCCTGCACTTCGACACCTGTGTAACAACCGGTTTCCGCCCGGCTTGAGACACAGATTATGCATTGATGCATAAGCAGTCAATGCATTTATTCAAGTTTCAAAGCGCGGTTTTTTGCTGATATGCATGCAGGCTATGCACGACTTGCCGTGTAGGGATTTTCTGCAGGCGAAAAAAAACCCGCTGAAGCGGGTTTCTTGGGAGCAGGTATGTCAGCGAGCGTACATGCCCCACCAGAACACATGCCCGAGCAGGCTGATCTGCTCGTCCTGCATCTGCTGGAAGCTGTAGTCCTCATCTGGGTGTTCGTCACGGTTGAAACTGCGCAGGCGAATGCCGGTTGGCAAGCGATAGACCTGCTTCACCCGCAACTGGCCGTTATGGTTGATGGCGTAGAGGTCGCCATCGATGATGTCACCGATCGCGCATTTGCCGGTGTTCACGCCCACCGTCGCGCCATCGCGCAATACCGGCTGCATGCTGTTGCCGCGCACGGTCACACACTTGGCCTGGTCGAACTGCACGCCATTGTGGCGCAGGCTGCGCTTGCCGAAGCGCAGTCGCGCACGCTCGCTCTCTTCAATGACGAATCTTCCTGATCCTGCTGCCAATTCGACCTCACGAAGGAAAGGTACCGAGACCTCGTCATCCTCGACGGGGGTTTCATCGTCCCACAGGCTGATGTCGCTGAGGTCTGCGTGGCCGTGGGCCGGCAGCGCGGCTTCACGCGACTCGCCAAGCTCGGCGCGACCGCGCAGCTGCTCGGTGTTCACGCCAAAGTATTCGGCGATTTTCGACACGTGCTTGTCGGAAGGGTCGACGATCTTGCCGCCGAGAATCCGCGACAAGGTGGATTGAGGGACGCCCGTGCGCCGGTACAGCTCCGTCGGGGACAGGCCGTGGCGGTCGAGCAGTTCTCTGAGTACGGAGGCTACGTTGCGTTTTTGCATAGCATGCATAATGCAGGCATACGAAACCGAAAGCAATGCAGCGTTCAGGACATCGCCCGGCTTATTCGGGCCATTGCCGTAACCACCTGTTCATCGGCCTCCCGCAGACGCGGCAGGCCTTGCGGCCAGCCGGTCGACCAGTCGAAGCCACCGATCCGACGCATGTCCTCGATCGCCGAGTGCCACCAGATCGCCTTGCATGCCCGTTGATACTCGTCGCTGCCGATGAAGCTGCCGTACAGCAGCTTGCGGCCGATACCACGCGTTTTCCGCGGCATCCGCTTGAGGTACCACTTGGCGGTAAGGCGATCGAACCATGAAGGCTCTGGCCTCTGCACAGGTACTTGCAATGCCTGTTCGAGCATGCGCGCATCGAAGCGGTCACCGTTGCGTGCGAAGAACACTTCCAGAATGGCATGAATGAACGGCTTCATCGCAAAGTAGTGGCTGATGATGCCACGCGCCTGATTGATCTGCTTGCCATGCAGCTCGAATGAAAAAGCGATCTGCTCGATAGTATGCAGGCTCGCAGCAAAGGGCGCCCAGGCGTCAATGCGGTGCACGGCACGCTCGGCAATGCTGGCGTTTTCCAGGGCAAAGCCCAGCACACCGCTGTTACAAAGCTGCAAGTCGTTTTCCGGTGCTTCCCCGGCGCTCGCCAGCGCCTGGGTGAAAGCTGAGTAATAGTGGTGGCGGGACGCCTGCTCCCAGCTCATTTCGAGTTCATCCACGAGGAAGTGGCCTGCATCAACCTGCTGGAACAACTGCACCGGAGCCTGCAGGAACACCGTGTCGGTATCGATGAAGATGGTCTTCTCTGCCCACGGCGCAGCGTAAGCAATAGCGCATGCCTTGCGGCGGTGGGTGTAGCCGCCATCGCCGCTCCAGGCTTCGAGCAGTGCTGGGTCCAGGGCAATCACTTGCACGGGCCAGCCATCGAATGCCTGCGGCTGGTCGGTAAGCACGCGTATGGTCGGCAGCTCCCCCGGCTTGCTGCGCGCCAGCGCGGTGAGGATGCTCAGTTTCGCCTCCAGCTGGTAGATGCGCCGCTCTCCGTAGAGAAGATAGATCAGTTGCTGTTTGGCGAAGGAGACCGTGTTGCAAACATTCATCGTGAAACTCGGGGATGGCTCTGCAAGGGGCCGCGCATTGTAGAGAAGTGCGCGATGCTTCACCAGATTGAGCGACGAGCGCCCTGCCTGCATCTGGATGAAAAAGCCTGTACCATTGCCGGTTTCAAAATCGCCAACCAGATCACCCGCTGTAAGGCCCTGAATGTCTGATCTCTCCGCACACACCCCGATGATGCAACAGTACTGGAAGCTGAAAAATCAGCACCCGGACCAGCTGATGTTCTACCGCATGGGCGACTTCTACGAGATCTTCTACGAAGATGCGAAGAAAGCCGCGAAACTGCTGGACATCACCCTGACCGCGCGCGGTCAGTCGGCCGGCCAGTCGATCCCCATGTGCGGCATTCCGTTCCATTCGCTAGAGGGCTATTTGGCCAAGCTGGTCAAGCTCGGCGAGTCGGTGGTGATCTGCGAGCAGATCGGCGACCCCGCCACCAGCAAGGGCCCGGTGGAACGCCAGGTGGTGCGCATCATCACCCCAGGCACGGTCAGTGACGAGGCCTTGCTCGACGAGCGCCGCGACAACCTGATCGCCGCGCTGCTCGGTGACGAACGCCTGTTCGGCCTGGCGGTGCTGGACATCACCAGCGGCAACTTCAGCGTGCAGGAGATCAAAGGCTGGGAAAACCTGCTGGCCGAACTCGAGCGCCTGAACCCGGTAGAGCTGCTGATCCCCGATGACTGGCCGCGCGACCTGCCCGCCGAGAAGCGTCCGGGTGCCCGTCGCCGCGCGCCGTGGGACTTTGACCGCGACTCGGCACGCAAGGCCCTGTGCCAGCAGTTCGCGACCAAGGACCTCAAAGGCTTTGGCTGCGACAAGCTGACCCTGGCGATCGGCGCCGCCGGCTGCCTGCTGACCTACGCCAAGGAAACCCAGCGCACCGCCCTGCCACACCTGCGCAGCCTGCGCCACGAGCGCCTGGACGACACGGTCATTCTGGATGGCGCCAGCCGTCGCAACCTGGAGCTGGACATCAACCTGGCCGGTGGGCGTGACAACACCCTGCAATCGGTGATCGACCGTTGCCAGACCGCCATGGCCAGCCGCCTGCTGAGCCGCTGGCTGAACCGCCCGCTGCGCGACCTCAAGGTGCTGCAGGCACGCCAGGACTCAATCCGTTGCCTGCTCGACAGCTACCGTTTCGAAAAGCTGCAGCCGCAGTTGAAGGAAATCGGCGATATCGAGCGGATCCTCGCCCGTATCGGCCTGCGCAATGCCCGTCCGCGTGACCTGGCGCGCCTGCGCGATGCCCTTGGCGCCCTGCCCGAACTGCAGAACGCCATGAGCGAGCTGGAGGCCCCGCACCTGGCGCGCCTGGCTGCCATTACCGGCACCTACCCCGAGCTGGCCAGCCTGCTGGAACGTGCAGTCATCGACAAC
This sequence comes from Pseudomonas sp. NPDC089996, assembly GCF_044748405.1. Taxonomy (NCBI): domain Bacteria; kingdom Pseudomonadati; phylum Pseudomonadota; class Gammaproteobacteria; order Pseudomonadales; family Pseudomonadaceae; genus Pseudomonas; species Pseudomonas sp. NPDC089996. The sequence continues at coordinate 62,225 of NZ_JBIVGA010000003.1, forward strand.
CCGCCAGCGGTGATTCGCGATGGCGGTGTGCTCAAGGCCGGCTACGACAGCGAGCTGGACGAGCTGCTGGCCATCAGCGAGAACGCCGGCCAGTTCCTCATCGACCTGGAAACCCGCGAAAAGGCCCGCACGGGCCTTGCCAACCTCAAGGTCGGCTACAACCGCGTGCACGGCTACTTCATCGAGCTGCCTACCAAACAGGCCGAGCAGGCGCCGGGCGATTACATCCGCCGCCAGACGCTCAAGGGCGCCGAGCGTTTTATCACGCCCGAGCTCAAGGCTTTCGAGGACAAGGCGCTGTCGGCCAAGAGCCGCGCCCTGGCGCGCGAGAAAATGCTCTACGACGCGCTGATGGAGACCCTCATCAGCCACCTGGCGCCGCTGCAGGACAGCGCCGCCGCGCTGGCCGAGATCGATGTGCTGAGCAACCTTGCCGAGCGTGCGCTGAATCTCGACCTGAACTGCCCGCGCTTCACCGACGAGCCTTGCCTGCGCATCGAGCAGGGCCGCCATCCGGTGGTCGAGCAGGTGCTGACCACGCCATTCGTGGCCAACGACCTGGGCCTGGACAACAGCACGCGCATGCTGATCATTACCGGCCCGAACATGGGCGGTAAGTCCACCTACATGCGCCAGACTGCCCTGATCGTGCTGATGGCACACATCGGCAGCTTCGTACCGGCGGCCAGCTGCGAGCTGTCACTGGTCGACCGCATCTTCACCCGAATCGGTTCCAGCGACGACCTGGCCGGCGGGCGTTCGACCTTCATGGTCGAGATGAGCGAAACCGCCAACATCCTGCACAACGCGACCGACCGCAGCCTGGTGCTGATGGACGAAGTCGGCCGCGGCACCAGCACCTTCGACGGCCTGTCACTGGCCTGGGCCGCCGCCGAGCGCCTGGCCCAGCTGCGTGCCTACACCCTGTTCGCCACTCACTACTTCGAGCTGACCGTGCTGCCGGAGAGTGAAGCGCTGGTGGCCAACGTGCACTTGAACGCCACCGAGCACAACGAACGTATCGTCTTCCTGCACCACGTGCTGCCTGGCCCGGCCAGCCAAAGCTACGGCCTGGCCGTGGCCCAGCTGGCGGGCGTGCCGGCGCCCGTAATCCTGCGTGCACGCGAGCACCTGGGCAGGCTGGAGACCGCCAGCCTGCCCCATGAGGCACCGCTGACGAAGAAGGCCAAGGACGAGCCACAAGCCCCGCACCAGAGCGACCTGTTCGCCAGCCTGCCTCACCCGGCCATCGAGAAGCTGGGCAAGCTGGACCTGGATGACATGACCCCGCGTCAAGCTATCGAAATGCTATATCAACTAAAGAACCTGTTATAACGGCGCCCACTACAAGCTGGTAGAATCCGCCGCGGTTTGCTGGTGCTGCAGGTTATTAGCCTGGCCTGCAGCCACATGCCTGTAAACCGCGCGGCCCTGAGAGGAAGGGCCGCCGCCGTCGCCTGAGGAGAGAACTAGAAATGACCTTCGTCGTCACCGACAACTGCATCAAATGCAAATACACCGACTGCGTGGAAGTCTGTCCGGTGGACTGCTTCTACGAAGGCCCGAACTTCCTGGTGATTCACCCGGACGAGTGCATCGACTGTGCACTGTGCGAGCCTGAGTGCCCAGCCCAGGCGATCTTCTCGGAAGACGAGATCCCCGCAGGCATGGAAAACTTCATCGAGCTCAACGCCGAGCTGGCGGAAGTCTGGCCGAACATCACCGAGCGTAAGGACGCCCTGCCCGACGCTGAGGAGTGGGACGGCAAGACCGGCAAGATCGCCGATCTGGAGCGCTAAGCGCCCAGAAACGAAAAAGGCCCGCAACGGGCCTTTTTTCATTATCTGCGGGCAAAAAAAAAGGGGCGGTTTGACCCGCCCACATTTTTTTCCGTAGTCCCTGCTTGTCCCAAACATCGTCCTGATGAAATCGCCTCTTGCGATGTCCTTGGCCTTCTCCCTGAAAGCCTGTGCATGTCCGTGTGCACAGTTCGAATACTAGCGAGTTCCCCGAGGCAGGCAACAGCAAGATCTCTCAGGATGTTACTGGGGACACATTTCCACACAGCCAAAAATCACTTTAATTTCAGATAGTTGCGAATAAACCGGATCTGAAAACGACTTTGATTTACTGGTAGTTACACAGATGGCTTACACAAAGAGTAAGCAAAGGCTTACACGGCAAGCATCAGGGGTAGCGCCGTACACATTGCTTGGCCCTGGTTTCATGCCCGCAAAGAGGCCGGAGCGGGACTACCCGAACGGCGCACACAAAAACGCCCCGAGGTCATCGGGGCGCTTTGCATACGGTAACGCCAGGTTTACTGGAACAGCGACTCACTGGAAAGCCCGTTCTTCTCGAGGATCTCGCGCAGACGCTTGAGCCCCTCCACCTGGATCTGCCTTACGCGTTCGCGGGTCAGACCGATCTCCAGACCAACATCTTCCAGGGTACTGCTCTCATGCCCACGCAGGCCGAAGCGGCGTACCACCACCTCACGTTGCTTGTCGGTCAGCTCACCCAGCCACTGATCGATGCTCTGCGACAGGTCATCGTCCTGCAGCAGTTCGCACGGATCGGTCGGGCGATCGTCGGTCAGCGTGTCGAGCAGGGTCTTGTCGGAGTCCGGGCCGAGCGACACGTCCACCGAAGACACACGCTCGTTCAGGCCCAGCATGCGCTTGACCTCGGCGACCGGTTTCTCCAGCAGCGTGGCGATTTCTTCAGGTGAAGGCTCATGATCGAGCTTCTGGGTCAGTTCCCGCGCGGCACGCAGGTAGACGTTGAGCTCCTTGACCACGTGAATCGGCAGGCGAATGGTGCGGGTCTGATTCATGATCGCCCGTTCGATGGTCTGGCGGATCCACCAGGTCGCGTAGGTAGAGAAGCGGAAGCCGCGCTCCGGGTCGAACTTCTCCACCGCGCGGATCAACCCCAGGTTGCCTTCCTCGATCAGATCGAGCAGCGACAGGCCACGGTTGACGTAACGACGGGCAATTTTCACAACCAGGCGCAGGTTGCTTTCGATCATGCGCTTGCGGCCGGCCGGGTCACCCTTTTGCGACAGGCGCGCAAAATGGACTTCCTCTTCCGGCGAAAGCAGAGGCGAGAATCCGATCTCGTTGAGATACAGCTGCGTGGCATCGAGTGCCCGGCTGTAATCGATGTACTTGTGCTGCTTGAGCGAAGAGCCTGATTTGGCCCTGGTCCGAACCGAAGGTACAGCAGGTTCGTCTGACACCACATCCGTTTCCAAAACGATGCCCGTCTCCATGAGGAGGACGTCATCGTCGATGTCAAACTCCGGCGCTTCTTTACTGAGAGCCATTGTTATAGTCCTTTGCTGAGTTCGAACTCAGACTCATGCGGCGCCTGTCTCCCTGGCATCGCAGGAGCCTGTCCCCTCTACATCCAAGGAACAGGCCGGGGTGCAACGATCAACGGCGTGGCAGGAACTGGAGCGGATCGACGGGTTTGCCCTGGCGGCGAATCTCGAAATGCAGCTTCACCCGATCAGTGCCCGTGGACCCCATTTCAGCAATCGACTGCCCTGCCTTGACCTGCTGCCCCTCCCGAACCAACAGCCTGCGGTTGTGGCCGTAGGCACTGACGTAGGTGTCGCTGTGCTTGATGATGATCAGTTCGCCGTAGCCCCTCAAACCACTCCCGGCGTAGACCACCGCACCATCAGACGCAGCAAAAACAGGCTGTCCCAAATCACCGGCGATATCAATGCCTTTATTCAAACTACCGTTTGAAGCAAATTTTCCAATCAGCACGCCATTGGCTGGCCATGTCCAGCTCCCCACCGCACGCTCTGCGGCGGGCACCGTGGTGATCACCGGCGCAGGCGTGGCGGGCGTTGTTGGCGTCGATTTTCCGCCGTTTCCGGATGGGGTGATAGGCGTTCCTGCGGGGCGACGAATGACCGTTGTCTTGCTCGAGGAAGACGGGCTGGAGACCACAGTGGTGCTGCTGGTGGACCCGCTGCTGAAACGGATCGCCTGGCCCGGGCGGATGGTGTACGGAGCGTCGATACCGTTACGTGCAGCCAGCTCCTTGTAGTCCCAGCCGTAGCGGAATGCGATGGAGAACAGCGTGTCGCCAGGTTTGACGACGTACTGCCCCGAAGTCACTGCAGGTCGCTTGGGCGCAGCCGTGTTGCGGTCGATCACACGCGCGCCGCTGGAGCCTGTGCTGGAGCAACCTGTCAGCAGGGTGCCCATGACCAGTGCAATCACCAGAAGCTTGAAACCCGACCGATCCTTGCGCTGCCGAATGACTGTGTGCCCCACCCGCGCTCCCCTCATGGTGCCGAAAATCGATAATACGATATGAAATGCAATATTGTTGCAATTATAACCAAGCCAGGCGGCATTGGCAGGGTCCAGGCCCCGCCAGATAGACAGGGCCATGCCGCAAGAATTCGTTGCTGCTGCAAATATTCCTGGCGGCTCAGGCCAGCGGGCCGTTGAGCAGCGGCACAAAACGCACTGCACCCAGTACGCGACGGGAAAAACCGTGCTCTTCGCGCACGATCAGCATCAGCTGCTGCACCTCGCCGGCCGGGCCGACCGGAATCACCATGCGCCCTCCCGGCGCCAGCTGGTCCAGCAGCGCCTGCGGCACTTCCGCCGCCACCGCAGTGACGATGATGCCGTTATAGGGCGCCAGCGCCTGCCAGCCATCACAGCCGTCGCCCCAGCGGAACACCACATTGCGCAGGTTGAGCTCGACCAGGCGTTCCTTGGCCCGATCCTGCAGCACCTTGATCCGCTCCACCGAAAACACCCGCTCGACCAGCTGGGCCAGGATCGCGGTCTGGTAGCCAGAGCCGGTGCCGATCTCCAGCACCTTGTCCAACGGCCCCGCTTCGAGCAGCAGCTCGCTCATGTGCGCCACCATGAAGGGCTGGGAGATGGTCTGGTTGTGCCCGATCGGCAGCGCCGTGTCTTCGTATGCCCGGTGCGCCAACGCCTCGTCGACGAACAGGTGGCGCGGGGTACGGCGAATGACGTCAAGCACCTTGGCGTTCGACACGCCTTCCTCATAGAGGCGCTGGATCAGCCGCTCGCGGGTGCGCTGCGAGGTCATGCCGATACCGCCACGGCGCTGCAGATCGTCCTGTTCACGCATCAGAGCAGGCCCTCCAGCCAGCCGTCGAGCTGTTCGAAGGCATCATTGAACGTGCGGTCCAGCTGCAACGGGGTGATCGATACATAGCCTTGCATGACGGCATGGAAATCGGTGCCCGGCCCGCCATCCTCGGCATCCCCGGCCACGGCGATCCAGTAGCCTTCCTTGCCGCGCGGGTTGACCACCTTGGTGGGCGCCGCCGCCCGCGCCCGATGACCAAGGCGGGTAAGCTGGATGCCACGGATGTGCTCAAGGGGCAAGTTGGGAATATTCACATTGAGCACGGTACGCGGCGGCAGTTGCAGACGCGGCAGCGCCTCCACCAGGCGACGGGCGATATGGGCGGCAGTCGGCAGGTTGTCGGGCAACCGCGACAACAGCGAGAACGCCAGCGAGGTGCCGCCCAGGAAACGGCCCTCCAGCGCGGCAGCGACCGTGCCGGAGTAGATCACGTCATCACCCAGGTTGGCCCCCAGGTTGATGCCCGAAACGACCAGGTCCACCGGCTCCGGCAACAGGCCGTTGAGCCCCAGGTGCACGCAATCGGTAGGCGTGCCGTTGAGGCTGATGAAGCCGTTGGCCAGGGTCTGCGGGTGCAGCGGCCGGTCCAGCGTCAGCGAACTGCCGGCGCCGCTCTTGTCCTGGTCCGGGGCGATCACCACGCACTCGGCATAATCCGCCAGCGCACCGTGTAGCGCGGCGAGGCCCGGTGCCGTAACACCGTCGTCATTTGAAATCAGAATACGCATGGGCTGTCCGTCTGCCCTGCCGGCACCAGATCGACGAGTTCGCGCACCACCACGGTGGCGAAGCATCCGGCCGGAAGGACGAATTCCAGTTGCAGGATATCAGGCTCGGGATAATGCCACGTCAAGCCGCCAATAGGGAGCCGCAGGATGCGCCGTTCGTGACTCATGCCCGCATACGCGAGCCATTGGCAAAGTGCCAGGTGCTGCTCGCCGACCGCCGTCTCCAGCTCGCAGGTCGCGCCAGCTGCGGGCGAAGGGCCTTCACCCCACATCGGGCCGGTCGGGTGCAAGTCGAGAATTCCCAAGCGAGGATCGGAACATTCCTGCTCCCCAGCGGGAAAGAAACTACGGCTATCGGTGAACGCCAGCAGATCCCCGACCTGGGCGCGCTGCCAGCTGCCATCGGCCACACGTGCCGCCAGCACCTGATTGAACACATAGCTGCGCGCCGCCGAGAGCAGGCGCGAACGCACGTTGCGCTGCTCCGGCAGAGCCTTGCGCGCAGCCCAGTCCTGAGCATCGTGGACGTTGCCACCGGCGTGACCGAAACGCTGGCTGCCGAAATAGTTCGGCACGCCGTGCTGCTTGAGCTGCTCAAGGCGGGCGTCGAGGGCCTGACGATCGGCGGCCAGGGCAGTCAGACGCAGGGTGAAGCCGTTTGCCGAATGGGCGCCGCGCTGCAGCTTGCGCTGGTGGCGCACTTGCTTGAGCACGCGCAGGGTGTCGTCTTCGGCACGCGACAGGTCAGGGTCGGCCTTGCCCGGCAGGTGCAGGCTGAACCACTGGCGAGTCAGGGCCTGGCGGTCCTTCAGGCCCGCGTAGCTGATGGCGCGCACCGGCACACCGGCGGCACGGGCCAGGCGGCGGGCAGCCTCTTCGGTGTTGAGGTCACGCTTCTCGACCCACAGCCACAGGTGCTCGCCCTGGCCGGACAGCGGGATGTCCAGCACCTCGTCGACCTGGAAGTCTTCAGCCACGGCCTTGAGCACGGCACTACCCAACGCTTCGCCCGACGCCCGCGGGCCCAGCAGGTCCAGTTCGGTCATGCTGGCAGCAGCAGGGCAACCGAATGCACGGCGATGCCCTCCTCGCGGCCAGTGAAACCGAGCTTCTCGGTGGTGGTGGCCTTGACGTTGACCTGGTCGAGCTCGACCAGCAGGTCTTCGGCAATCAGCTGGCGCATGGTTTCGATATGCGGGGCCATTTTCGGGGCCTGAGCGACGATGGTGGCGTCGACATTGCCGACTTTCCAGCCTTTGGCCCGGACCACCGCGACCACATGACGCAGCAGCACGCGGCTGTCGGCGCCCTTGAACTGCGGGTCGGTGTCGGGGAAATGCTTGCCGATGTCACCCAGCGCCGCAGCGCCGAGCAAGGCATCGCTCAGGGCATGCAGCAGCACGTCACCGTCGGAATGGGCCAGGAGGCCGTATTTGTGGGGGATACGCACCCCACCCAGGGTAATGAAATCACCGTCGCAGAAACGGTGCACATCGTAGCCGTGGCCAATACGCATAGAAAAACGCCCTGATTGAGTCAGGGCGTGATTCTACCTGCTTTAGCCGCTATTGGGGCCGTCATGTAGGAGCGGCCTTGCGTCGCGAAAGGGCTGCGCAGCAGCCCCGGCGATTGAAGCGGTGGCGCCGAAACCTGGGGCCGCTTTGCGGCCCATTCGCGACACAAGGCCGCTCCTACAGCCGCCCCAGTGCCATTGCATGATGGCGCAGATGCTCATCGATGAAGCTGGCGATGAAGTAGTAGCTGTGGTCGTAGCCCGGCTGCAGGCGCAAGGTCAGCTCATGGCCGCCCTTGCGCGCGGCCTGCTCCAGCGCTTCAGGCTTGAGCTGCTTCTCGAGGAAGTCGTCACGGTCGCCCTGGTCCACCAGCAACGGCGGGCACTCGCCTGCAGGTGTTTCCGCCAGGAGTACACTGGCATCCCATTCACGCCAGCGCGCACGGTCTTCACCCAAATAGCGGCTGAAGGCTTTTTCACCCCACGGGCAGTCCATCGGGTTGCTGATCGGCGAGAACGCCGACACCGAGCGATAGCGCCCTGGGTTGCGCAAGGCGCACACCAGCGCGCCATGCCCGCCCATGGAATGGCCGCTGATGCTGCGCTGGCCGGACGCCGGGAAGTGCGCCTCGATCAGTGCTGGCAGCTCCTGCACCACGTAGTCGTGCATGCGGTAGTGCTGCGCCCAGGGCTGCTGGGTGGCGTTGAGATAGAACCCGGCGCCGAGGCCGAAGTCCCAGGCACCGTCAGGGTCGCCCGCCACCTGCTCGCCACGCGGGCTGGTGTCGGGGGCGACGATGATCAGGCCGAGTTCGGCGGCCAGGCGCTGGGCACCTGCCTTCTGCATGAAGTTCTCGTCAGTGCAGGTGAGGCCGCTGAGCCAATACAGCACCGGCAGCTTCTCGCCCTGCTCGGCCTGCGGTGGCAGGTAGACGGCAAACACCATGTCGCACCCCAGCACCTTGGAGTGATGCCGGTAACGCTTGTGCCAGCCGCCGAAGCTTTTCTGGCAGGAGATGTTATCCAGGCTCATGGCTCACCTCAGAAGTGGATCACGCTGCGGATGCTCTTGCCTTCGTGCATCAGGTCGAAAGCCTTGTTGATGTCCTCCAGGCCCATGGTGTGGGTGATGAAGGTATCCAGCGGGATCTCGCCCTTCTCGGCCATGTCCACGTAGCTTGGCAGCTCGCTGCGGCCACGTACGCCGCCGAATGCCGAACCACGCCAGACGCGGCCGGTCACCAGCTGGAACGGTCGGGTGGCGATTTCCTGGCCGGCACCGGCGACACCGATGATCACCGATTCGCCCCAGCCCTTGTGGCAGCACTCCAGGGCCGCGCGCATCAGCTGCACGTTGCCGATGCACTCGAAGGAGAAGTCCACGCCACCATCGGTGAGGTCGACGATCACTTCCTGGATCGGGCGGTCGTAGTCTTTCGGGTTGATGCAGTCGGTAGCGCCGAGTTGGCGGGCGATCTCGAACTTGGCCGGGTTGATATCGATGGCGATGATGCGCGAGGCCTTGGCCTTGACTGCACCAATCACCGCCGACAGGCCGATGCCACCGAGGCCGAAGATGGCCACGGTGTCACCCGCCTTGACCTTGGCGGTGTTGAGCACGGCACCGATACCGGTGGTAACGCCGCAGCCGAGCAGGCAGACCTTTTCCAGCGGTGCTTCCTTCTGGATCTTGGCCACGGAAATTTCCGGCAGCACGGTGTACTCGGAGAAGGTCGAGGTGCCCATGTAGTGGAACAGCTGCTGGCCCTTGTACGAGAAGCGGGTGGTGCCGTCCGGCATCAGCCCCTTGCCCTGGGTGGCGCGGATGGCCTGGCACAGGTTGGTCTTGCCCGAGAGGCAGAACTTGCACTTGCCGCACTCCGGCGTGTACAGCGGGATCACGTGATCGCCGACTGCCAACGAGGTCACGCCCTCGCCAACGGCTTCGACGATCGCACCGCCTTCATGGCCAAGGATCGACGGGAAGATGCCTTCGGGGTCGGCGCCGGACAGCGTGTAGGCGTCGGTGTGGCAGACACCGCTGGCGACCACCCGCAGCAGGACCTCACCAGCCTTGGGCATGGCCACGTCGACTTCGACGATTTCCAGGGGTTTCTTGGCCTCGAAGGCAACGGCAGCACGGGATTTGATCATCACAGGGTCTCCAGACAGAGGATCGGTTCAGTCCAGCAGTGTAATCCACGCGCTTTTGATGAATAATCAGGCCAAAGCCAAAACATTATTGCCATACAGGGATAATTCATGAGCAGCCGCTGGGAAGGCATCGACGAATTCGTCGCCGTGGCCGAGTCTGGCCAGTTCACGGCTGCCGCGGAGCGTCTGGGCGTGTCGTCTTCACATATCAGCCGACAGATCGCCCGCCTGGAGGAACGTCTGCAAACCCGCCTGCTGTACCGCAGCACCCGTCGGGTGGCCTTGAGCGAAGCCGGGCAGACCTTTCTGCAGCACTGTCAGCGCCTGCAGGACGGCCGGGAAGAAGCGCTGCGCGCCATGGGTGACCTGGCCAGCGAACCCAAGGGGCTGCTGCGCATGACCTGTGCGGTGGCCTATGGCGAGCGCTTCATCGTGCCACTGGTGACGCGCTTCATGGCGCTGTATCCACAATTGCGCGTCGAGGTGGAACTGAGCAATCGCACGCTGGACCTGCTGCACGAAGGCATGGACCTGGCAATCCGCCTGGGCCGCTTGGCCGACTCACGGCTGGTGGCCACGCGCCTCGCGCCGCGGCGCATGTACCTGTGCGCATCGCCGGCGTACCTGGAGCGCTATGGGCGGCCGCACAGTCTGTCGGAATTGGCCCGGCACAATTGCCTGATCGGCAGTTCCGACTTGTGGGCGTTGCAGCAGGATGGCCGTGAGATCAGCCAGCGGGTGCAGGGCAACTGGCGCTGCAACAGTGGTCAGGCGGTGCTGGATGCGGCGCTGCTGGGGATGGGGTTGTGCCAGTTGCCGGACTATTACGTACTGGAGCACTTCAACAGTGGCGCGCTGGTGTCGTTGCTGGAGGGGCATCAGCCGCCGAATACGGCGGTGTGGGCGTTGTATCCGCAGCAGCGACATCTGTCGCCGAAGGTCAGGCGGCTGGTGGATTATCTGAAGGAAGGGTTGGCGGGGTTGCCGGAGTATCGGGTGACCTGATCGGGTGCTGGGGCCGCTTTGCGACCCTTTCGCGACGCAAGGCCGCTCCTACAGGAGGTCGCAGTTCCCTGTGTCGCGAGAGGACCGCGCAGCGGTCCCGACAATCTCAGCGCCTACCCGTCCAGCGCTGGCGCAGCCATTCCAGATCTTCCGGCCGGGTGACCTTGATGTTGTCGCTGCGCCCTTCGATCAGCCGTGGCGCCTGCCCCGACCACTCCATCGCCGACGCTTCATCGGTCACCAGCACATCAGAAACCAGGCTCTCGGCCAGGGCCCGATGCAGCGCCCCCAAGCGGAACATCTGCGGCGTGTAGGCCAGCCAGATGGTGCTGCGGTCCACCGTCACTGCGACCCGCCCATTGGCATCGGCGCGCTTGAGGGTATCGCGTGCCGGCACTGCCAGCAGCCCGCCTACCGGGTCATCGGCCAGCTCCGACAACAGCTTGTCCAGGTCAGTGCGCGCAAGGTTAGGCCGCGCGGCATCGTGCACCAATACCCAGTCGTTGTCCGACGCCCCCTGGGCATGCAACAGCAACAAGGCATTGAGCACCGAGTCGGCCCGTTCGTCGCCGCCCGGCGCACGCTGGATGCGCGGATCGCTGGCGCAACGCAGGCCTGGCCAGTAAGGGTCGTCTTCGGCAATGCTGACCACCACGCCCTTGAGCGAGGGGTGGCCAAGGAAACAGTCGAGGCTGTGCTCGAGGATGGTCTGCCCGGCCAGCGCCAGGTACTGCTTGGGGCGGTCGGCAGCCATGCGGGCACCGACGCCCGCAGCAGGAATCACGGCCCAGAAGACCGGTAGTGGTTCAATCATTTTTGCGGCAGCTGGAAGAGGGTTTCGCCCTCTTTGACCATTCCCAATTCATGACGAGCCCGTTCTTCGACGGTCTCCATACCTTTCTTCAACTCCAGCACCTCGGCATCGAGCACGCGGTTACGCTCCAGCAGCCGTTCGTTCTCGGCGTGCTGTTCGTCGATCTGCTGCTTGAGCTCGGCCACTTGCGCCAGGCTGCCGTTACCCACCCAAAGGCGGTACTGCAGGCCACCGAGCAGCAGGAGCAGGACAAGGAACAACCAATAGGGACTGCGCATCAAGGTATCCAGGTTAAAGACCGCCGCACACGGGCGTCATATAGCACGAAGCCTGGCCGAGGCCAGGCTTCGTTGACAGAAACCCGCATGAAGCGCCAGAAAATTCATTACGAAAGTTCTGACAACCTCGGCTGCTGTCTTTTTACCATCTCTTGCTTAGCCGCGAAACTCGGCACGACCACGGTAAACCGCTTTGGCGCCCAGTTGCTCTTCGATGCGCAGCAGCTGGTTGTACTTCGAGACGCGGTCGGAGCGGCACAGCGAGCCAGTCTTGATCTGACCGGCAGCGGTACCCACGGCCAGGTCGGCGATGGTCGAGTCTTCGGTCTCACCGGAGCGGTGCGAGATCACTGCGGTATAGCCGGCAGCCTTGGCCATCTGGATGGCTTCCAGGGTTTCGGTCAGCGAGCCGATCTGGTTGAACTTGATCAGGATCGAGTTACCGATGCCCTTCTCGATGCCTTCCTTGAGGATCTTGGTGTTGGTTACGAACAGGTCGTCACCGACCAGCTGTACCTTTTCACCGATCTTGTCGGTCAGGATCTTCCAGCCAGCCCAGTCGGACTCGTCCAGGCCGTCTTCGATCGAGATGATCGGGAAGCGCTCGGTCAGGCCTTTCAGGTAATCGGCGAAGCCTTCGGCATCGAACGACTTGCCTTCACCGGACAGGTTGTACTTGCCGCCTTCGTAGAATTCGGAAGCGGCGCAGTCCAGGGCCAGGGTCACGTCGGTGCCCAGCTTGTAGCCGGCTTTTTCAACGGCTTCGGCGATGGCACCCAGGGCGTCTTCGTTGGAAGCCAGGTTCGGGGCGAAACCACCCTCGTCACCTACAGCGGTGTTCAGGCCACGGGCCTTGAGCACGGCTTTGAGGTGGTGGAAGATCTCGGTGCCCATGCGCAGGCCATCGGAGAAGGTCTTGGCGCCTACTGGCTGAACCATGAACTCCTGGATGTCGACGTTGTTGTCGGCGTGCTCGCCACCGTTGATGATGTTCATCATCGGTACTGGCATCGAGTACTGGCCCGGGGTGCCGTTCAGGTTGGCGATGTGCGCGTACAGCGGCAGGTCCTGGTCCTGTGCAGCGGCCTTGGCGGCAGCCAGGGAAACAGCCAGGATGGCATTGGCGCCCAGCTTGGCCTTGTTCTCGGTACCGTCCAGTTCGATCATGGCGCGGTCCAGGGCCTTCTGGTCGGAAGGATCCTTGCCCAGCAGCAGCTCACGGATCGGGCCGTTGATGTTGCCGACGGCCTTCAGCACGCCCTTGCCCAGGTAACGGCTCTTGTCGCCATCACGCAGCTCCAGCGCTTCGCGCGAGCCGGTGGAAGCACCGGACGGCGCGCAGGCGCTGCCGATGATGCCGTTGTCGAGCAGTACATCGGCTTCCACGGTGGGGTTGCCACGCGAATCGAGAACTTCACGACCTTTGATGTCGACGATTTTTGCCATTGTTGTAAGCACTCCAGAATTGACGAAAACAACGCAGCTTTAAGGAATTCTTGCCTTGTACCAGGCGGGGATGCAGCAGGCAGGCCTGGCAGAAGCAACCCCTGACCGAGCGGTCAGGGGTAGATCGGGGCGTACTTTACCCGAGAAATGAGCCTTGCGCGGCTTTAACCGTCGGAAAACTCATCAAAGACCTGAAAAAATCAGGCCTTGTTCTTCTGGGCCAGGGCCGCCTTGACGAAGCCGCTGAACAGCGGGTGGCCGTCACGCGGGGTGGAGGTGAACTCCGGGTGGAACTGGCAGGCAACGAACCATGGGTGGTCCTTGGCCTCGACCACTTCGACCAGCGCGCCGTCTTCGGAGCGACCGGAAACCACCAAGCCACCGTCAACCAGTTGCGGCAGCAGGTTGTTGTTGACCTCGTAACGGTGACGGTGACGCTCGGTGATCACGTCTTTGCCGTAGCAGTCGTGCACCTTGGAACCGGCAGCCAGTTGGCAGTCCTGCGCGCCCAGGCGCATGGTGCCGCCCAGGTCGGACGCTTCGGTACGGGTCTCGACAGCACCGGTTGCATCGGCCCACTCGGTGATCAGGCCGACAACCGGGTGGCCGCTGTTGCGGTCGAACTCGGTGGAGTTGGCGTCTTTCCAGCCCATCACGTTGCGGGCGAACTCGATCACGGCCACCTGCATGCCCAGGCAGATGCCCAGGTACGGGACCTTGTTCTCGCGGGCGTACTGCACCGCGGTGATCTTGCCTTCAACGCCACGCAGGCCGAAACCGCCCGGGACCAGAATGGCGTCGGCGCCTTCGAGCAGGCTGGTGCCCTGGTTCTCGATGTCTTCGGAATCGATGTAACGCAGGTTGACCTTGGTCCGGTTGGTGATGCCGGCGTGGCTCATCGCTTCGATCAGCGACTTGTACGCGTCCAGCAGCTCCATGTACTTGCCGACCATGGCGATGGTCACTTCCTGCTCAGGGTTGAGCTTGGCATCGACCACCTTGTCCCACTCGGACAGGTCGGCGCTGTTGCACTGCAGGCCGAAGCGCTCGACGACGAAGTCGTCCAGGCCCTGGGCGTGCAGAACACCTGGGATCTTGTAGATGGTGTCGACGTCTTCCAGCGAAATCACCGCGCGCTCTTCGACGTTGGTGAAAAGCGCAATCTTGCGGCGCGACGAAGCGTCGACCGGGTGGTCGGAACGGCAGATCAGCACGTCAGGTTGCAGGCCGATGGAGCGCAGCTCCTTGACCGAGTGCTGGGTCGGCTTGGTCTTGGTCTCGCCGGCGGTGGCGATGTACGGGACCAGGGTCAGGTGCATCAGCATGGCGCGCTTGGAGCCCACTTCGACACGCAGCTGGCGGATCGCCTCGAGGAATGGCTGCGACTCGATGTCACCCACGGTACCGCCGATTTCCACCAGGGCCACGTCGGCATCGTCGGCGCCCTTGATGATGCGACGTTTGATCTCGTCGGTGATGTGCGGGATGACCTGGATGGTCGCGCCCAGGTAGTCACCCCGGCGTTCTTTACGCAGCACGTGCTCGTAAATACGGCCGGTGGTGAAGTTGTTGTTCTGGGTCATGGTGGTGCGGATGAACCGCTCGTAGTGGCCCAGGTCGAGATCGGTCTCGGCGCCATCGTGGGTGACGAACACTTCACCATGCTGGAACGGGCTCATGGTGCCCGGATCGACGTTGATGTACGGATCCAGCTTGAGCATGGTGACCTTCAGGCCCCGCGCTTCCAGGATGGCCGCCAGGGAAGCCGAGGCAATGCCTTTCCCCAATGAAGAAACAACACCGCCCGTGACGAATATGTAGCGCGTCATGAAAAACCCTAGAAGTCTGCGTTAAGGCGGCCAGCGCCGCCGGAGAAAGCGAAGGAAGGCCGAAGCCCCCGATCACCTGCGTCAATCACAGTGCATCTCGAAAAACTGCCGCGTCTGTACAGACCGGGGGTATCCCCGGCATGGAGCTCGCTCGTCATTTCCAGAATCAGCCCAGCAAAAAACTGCTTGGTAATCGGCAACTGCTGTGTTTCCGGGGAAGCCACAGAAGTTGTATCAAGAAGGGAGGGTAGTCTACCGGAATGTACCCTTCAGCTCAAACCTTGCGCGTTCGTCGGCGGCTGCCAGTGAAGCTGGCAATCGGCCTGCGCCAGCGCTGGCAGATTGGCCACTGCCAGCAGGCGATCGCCGCCATATAGCAATGGCAGGCGCGGGCGCACGAAGTGCGGGACCTGCAGTTCGTTGAGCAGGCGCTTGAGGTCGCGCCGGCCGCGTCCGGGCATGTCCAGTACCTCGCCGCCCTGGCGATAGGTGATCCGCAGTTCCCCCAGCGGCTCAGCGGCTTCCAGGCGTACGCTGCCGTTGCCCGGCAATGCCAGGACCGCGCCTGGGTCGGCCCAGGCGTACTCGCCCGCGGGTTGCTGCAGCCAGTCACCACTCAACCACCAGATACGGCCATGACTGCGCACCAACCGACCGTCGGCTAGCCGCCAGATGGGTTGTGCATCTGCAGCGGCATCGCGCAGGTCCGCCCAGCCGGCCCAATGACGGGTATCAGGCAAGCGGGTTCGCGGGCGTAGCCAATGCTGCAGGGCATTGCGCTGCCGTGCCGGCGACAAGCGGGTGAGCACCGCCAGATCGAGCGATTGCAAGGTCGCCCAGGCCGGAACGGCGCCCTCCCCGGCGTCGCCCAGATCACCCTGCGCCAGTTCGTCGAGCAAGCCCAGCGCCTCGCCCAGATGCTCTGCACATCGTGCGAAGTTCTGGCTGGCCTGCGGCCAACGCTGCTGCAAATGCGGGAACACCTGTGCACGCAGGTAGTTGCGGTCGAAGGCGGTATCAACGTTCGTCGGGTCTTCGATCCACACCAGCTCTTTGGCCTGGGCGTAGTCATGCAACTGCTGGCGCGAGGTGCCCAGCAGCGGCCGGACCAGGCTGCCCTGCCCTAGCGGGCGCTGCCCGGGCATCGCCGCCAGACCACGCAGGCCGGCACCGCGCAGCAGGCGGAAGAGCAAGGTTTCGGCCTGGTCGTCGCGGTGTTGGGCGGTGAACAGGATGTCGCCGGGGCCGAGGACTTTCGCCAGGGCGGCATAGCGGGCGTCGCGGGCCGCCTGTTCGAGGCTGGCGCCGGGGGTCACCTGGACGTGGAGGATCTGGAGTTCGATACCCAGCTTTTCGCAGACGGCCTGACAGTGGGCCGGCCACGCGTCGGCTGCGGATTGCAGGCCGTGATGGATGTGAATGGCGTTCAGCGGGGGGGATGCGTGGTTGCGGGCGTGGTTGGCCAGCAGGTGCAGGAGGACGGTGGAATCGAGGCCGCCGGAGAAGGCGATGTACCAGGTGGGGGCTGTCAGCCAGGGGGTGAGGTTGATCATATGCGCCTCACTTGGCTTGAGATTGCCGGGGGGTGCTTTGCCCCCCTTTCGCGACACAAGGCCGCTCCTACAGGGGAACGCGGTCGCCTGTAGGAGCGGCCTTGTGTCGCGAAAGGGCCGCAAAGCGGCCCCCGGGGCAAATCCAGATCAGAGGCCGTAGCTCATCAGGCGCTCGTAACGACGGGCAAGCAGCGCGTCGTTGTCGAGCTTGCCGAGCATGTCCAGCTGCTGCACCAGGTCGGCACGGATGCTTTCGGACATTTTCGCCGGGTCACGGTGGGCGCCGCCCAGCGGCTCCGGGATGACCTTGTCGACGATGTTCAGGCTTTTCAAGCGTTCTGCGGTGATGCCCATGGCTTCGGCGGCGTCGGCCGCCTTGTCGGCAGTCTTCCACAGGATCGAGGCGCAGCCTTCCGGCGAGATCACCGAATAGGTGGAGTACTGCAGCATGTTCAGCTGATCGCATACGCCGATGGCCAGCGCACCGCCGGAACCACCCTCACCGATCACGGTGGCGATGATCGGGGTCTTCAGGCGTGCCATGACGCGCAGGTTCCAGGCGATGGCCTCGCTCTGGTTGCGCTCTTCGGCGTCGATGCCCGGGTAGGCGCCCGGGGTGTCGATGAAGGTCAGGATCGGCATCTTGAAACGCTCGGCCATTTCCATCAGGCGGCAGGCCTTGCGGTAGCCTTCAGGGCGCGGCATGCCGAAGTTGCGGCGTACCTTCTCGCGCACTTCACGGCCTTTCTGGTGGCCGATCACCATCACCGGCTTGCCGTCCAGACGCGCGGTACCCCCGACGATGGCAGCATCGTCGGAGAAGTGGCGGTCGCCGTGCAGCTCTTCGAACTCGGTGAAGATGTGATCCAGGTAGTCCAGGGTGTATGGACGACGCGGGTGACGGGCCAGGCGGGCAATCTGCCAGCTGGTCAGGTTGCCGAAGATGCTTTCGGTCAGGGTGTTGCTCTTGTCTTGCAGACGGGCAATTTCATCGCTGATGTTCAGCGAGTTGTCGTTGCCTACCAGGCGCAGGCCTTCGATCTTGGCTTGCAGGTCGGCAATCGGCTGTTCGAAATCGAGAAAATTCGGGTTCATAGTCATCCGTCTTGGGTCTACGGCCAGGCGGCCGGCCGGTTGATCCGTTTGGCGCCCTACCTTAAGGGATCAGGCGCATATAGGTCGAGATTAAATTTCGTCGATTCAACGATATTGCAGGAAGACGTTCTCACGCCCGAACTGGTCACGCAGCGCCTGAATCAGGCCATCGGCCGGGTCGATCTTCCACTGCTCGCCGAACTGCAGCATGGCCTTGGCATCACTGCCGGTGTACTCCAGCGTGATCGGGCAGGCACCCCGGTGGCGGGTGATCAATTCGCCCAGCCACTTCAGGCGGTCGCCCTTGAGCGCTTCGTGCGCCACTTTCAGCCGCAGGCTTTCGGCCAGCTTGGTGCGCGCATCCTCCATGGTCATCACCTGCTTCACTCGCAGGCGCAGGCCACCGGAGAAGTCGTCGTTGCTGACTTCGCCCTCCACCACCACCATGGCATCGGCCTGCAGCAACGACTGTGCCGCGATGTAGGCATCGGCGAACAGCGAGGCCTCGATGCGCCCGGAGCGGTCATCCAGGGTGACGAAGCCCATCTTGTCGCCCTTCTTGTTCTTCATCACCCTCAGGGCGATGATCATCCCGGCAATGGTCTGGGTCTCGCGCGATGGCTTGAGGTCGATGATCCGCTGACGGGCGAAGCGGCGGATCTCGGTTTCATACTCGTCGATCGGGTGGCCGGTGAGGTACAGGCCCAGGGTGTCCTTTTCGCCCTTCAGGCGCTCCTTGAGCGTCAGCTCACGCACTTTGCGGTGGTTGGCGTAGACGTCGACATCCACCTCGTCGAACATGCCGCCAAACAGGTCAACGTGGCCGCTGTCAGCGGTATGGGCCGCCTGTTCGGCGGCCTTGACCGCTTCGCCCAGCGCCGAGAGCAAGGTGGCACGGTTGACGTCGATGCTGGCGTGGTAGGCCTTGATCTCGTCATGGAAGTGCGGGCCCAGGCGGTCCAGCGCACCGCTGCGGATCAACGCATCGAGGGTACGCTTGTTGACCCGCTTGAGGTCGATGCGCTCACAGAAGTCGAACAGGTCCTTGAACGGGCCACCCTGGGCGCGGGCCTCGACGATGGCCTCCACCGGGCCCTCGCCGACACCCTTGATCGCGCCCAGGCCATAGACGATACGGCCGTCGTTGTTGACGGTGAACTTGAAGTCGGAGAAGTTCACGTCCGGCGCATCGAGGCGCAGCTTCATGCTGCGCACTTCCTCGACCAGCACCACCACCTTGTCGGTGTTGTGCATGTCCGCCGACAGCACCGCTGCCATGAACGGCCCAGGGTGGTGGGTCTTCAGCCAGGCCGTCTGGTACGACACCAGGCCATAGGCCGCGGAGTGGGACTTGTTGAAGCCGTAACCGGCAAATTTCTCTACCAGGTCAAAGATGTTACCTGCGAGATCCGCCTCGATGTTGTTGGCGACGCAACCTTCGATGAAGCCACCGCGCTGCTTGGCCATCTCCTCGGGCTTTTTCTTACCCATGGCTCGTCGCAGCATGTCGGCGCCGCCGAGGGTGTAGCCCGCCATCACCTGGGCGATCTGCATCACCTGTTCCTGGTACAGGATGATGCCGTAGGTCGGCGCCAGTACCGGCTTGAGGCCTTCGTACTGGTAGTCGGAGTGCGGGTAGGCCAGCTCGGCACGGCCGTGCTTGCGGTTGATGAAGTCGTCCACCATGCCCGACTGCAGCGGGCCCGGACGGAACAGTGCCACCAGTGCGATGAGGTCTTCCAGGCAGTCGGGCTTGAGCTTCTTGATCAGCTCTTTCATGCCGCGCGATTCGAGCTGGAACACCGCCGTGGTCTCGGCTTTCTGCAGCAGTTCGTAGGTCTTGCGGTCGTCCAGCGGGATGAAGTCGATGTTGAGGTCGGGCAGGTTCTGCTTGGCCTGCTCGCGGTTGATGATCTCCATCGCCCACTTGATGATGGTGAGGGTACGCAGGCCGAGGAAGTCGAACTTCACCAGGCCCGCTGCTTCGACGTCGTCCTTGTCGAACTGGGTCACCAGGCCACCGCCTTCTTCGTCACAGGCAATCGGCGAGAAGTCGGTGAGCTTGGTCGGGGCGATCACCACGCCACCGGCGTGCTTGCCGGTACCACGGGTGACACCTTCGAGCTTGAGCGCCATGTCCCAGATCTCGCGGGCATCCTCGTCGCCCTTGAGGAAGTCGCGCAGGATCTCTTCCTGCTCGTAGGCCTTCTCCAGGGTCATGCCCACTTCGAACGGGATCATCTTCGACAGGCGGTCGGCCAGGCCGTAGGACTTGCCTTGCACCCGCGCCACGTCGCGCACCACCGCCTTGGCGGCCATGGTGCCGAAGGTGATGATCTGGCTCACCGCGTTGCGGCCATAGGCTTCGGCCACGTAATCGATCACCCGGTCACGGCCGTCCATGCAGAAGTCGACGTCGAAGTCGGGCATGGAAACACGCTCAGGGTTGAGGAAGCGCTCGAACAGCAGGTCATAGGCCAGCGGGTCGAGGTCGGTGATCTTCAGCACGTAGGCCACCAGCGAGCCGGCACCCGAACCCCGGCCCGGGCCGACCGGCACGTCGTTGTTCTTGGCCCACTTGATGAAGTCCATGACGATCAGGAAGTAACCGGGGAAGCCCATCTGGATGATGATGTCCAGTTCGAACTTCAGCCGGTCCAGGTAGACCTGGCGCTTCTCTTCGTAATTGGGCGTGGTTTCTTTCGGCCAGAGCACCGCCAGGCGCTCCTCGAGGCCTTCGTGGGAAACATGGCGCAGGTAGTCGTCGATGCCCATGCCGTTAGGCGTCGGGAAGTCAGGCAGAAAGTATTTGCCCAGCTGCACCTGGATGTTGCAACGCTTGGCGATTTCGACGGTGTTGGCAATGGCGTCGGGCAGATCGCTGAACAGTTCGGCCATTTCCTCGGCCGACTTCAGGTACTGCTGGTCGCTGTAGCCGCGCGGGCGACGCGGGTCGTCGAGGGTCCAGCCCTCGCCGATGCACACGCGGGTCTCATGAGCATCGAAGTCGGATTGCTTGATGAAGCGCACGTCGTTGGTGGCCACCAGCGGCGCGCCAAGCTGGTCGGCCAGGGCCACGGCAGCGTGCACGTATTCTTCGTCGCCAGCGCGGTTGGTGCGCTGCACTTCAACGTAGAAGCGCTCGGGGAACATGCCCATCCAGTCCTGCAGCAACGCCTGGGCTTCGTCCTGACGGCCGTTCATCAGGGCCATGCCGATATCGCCCTCCTTGCCTGCGGACAGAGCGATCAGCCCTTCACTGGCGGGTGCGATCCATTCACGCTGGAGAATCACCAGGCCGTTGCGCTGGCCGTCGGTCCAGCCACGGGAAATGAGCTCGGTGAGGTTGCGGTAGCCCTTGGGGTCCATGGCCAGGAAACAGATACGCGACAACGGTGCTTCCGGATCGGCACCGGCCAGCCACAGGTCGGCACCGCAAATTGGCTTGATGCCGGCGCCCATGGCGGTCTTGTAGAACTTGACCAGCGAGCACATGTTGCTCTGGTCGGTGATCGCCACTGCCGGCATGTTCATCCCCGCCAGCGCTTTGGCCAGCGGCTTGATCCGCACCAGGCCGTCGACCAGCGAGAATTCGGAGTGGACCCGCAGGTGAACGAAGGGAACCGACATGGAAAGTCCTGTAGCAATGCTGAACGACAAGGGCGGGATTGTAGCGTAATTACGAGGGGGATTTGGGGCGCTTTGCGCCCCTTCGCGGGCACGCCCGCTCCCACAGGAGATAAGGTAATCCTCAGGAACAGCGCAGTACCTGTGGGAGCGGGCTTGCCCGCGAAGGGCCGCAAAGCGGCCCCAAAGGCTCAGATCAGAGAATCGGTAACACCCAGACGGGCTTCCCAGGCTGCCCTCACCGGTGCGAACGAACGCCGATGAATGGGCGTCGGTCCGAGGCGCGCCAGGGCTTCGAGGTGCACCGGCGTAGGGTAGCCCTTGTGCCCGCCAATTCCGTAACCCGGGTAGATCAGCTCGAACGCACTCATCTCCCGGTCGCGGGTCACCTTGGCCAGGATCGATGCCGCGGCTATCGCCGGCACCTGGCTATCGCCCTTGACCACGGGTGCAGCTGGCACCGCCAGCTTCGGGCAACGGTTACCGTCGATCAATGCCAGCTTCGGCGTCACGTGCAGCCCTTCCACCGCTCGCTGCATGGCCAGCATGGTGGCCTGCAGGATGTTCAGCCGATCGATTTCATCGACTTCGGCACGGGCAATGCAGAAGCTCAGGGCTTTTTCGCAGATCTCGTCAAACAGCGCTTCGCGCTTGGCTTCGGTGAGCTTCTTCGAATCGTTCAGGCCCAGAATCGGCCGAGTCGGGTCGAGAATCACCGCCGCGGTTACCACCGCACCACACAGCGGGCCGCGGCCGACTTCGTCCACGCCGGCGACCAGGTCTTCGACCAGGTTGAAATCCAGTCCAATCTGCATGTCAGCGGTCCTTGAGCAAGGCCAGCACCGCGTCGGCCGCCTGGTTGGAGGCGTCGCGGCGCAGGGTACGGTGAATCTCGTCAAAGCGTTCGGTCTGCTGGGCTCCGTCGGTGACCAGCGGCGCCAGGGCCTGCGCCAGGGCTTCGCTGGTCGCGGCTTCCTGCAACAGCTCAGGCACCAGTTCACGTTGGGCCAGCAGATTCGGCAGCGACACGTAGGGGCTTTTCACCAGACGCTTGAGAATCCAGTAGGTCAGCGGCGCCAGGCGGTAAGCCACGACCATCGGGCGCTTGTACAGCATCGCCTCCAGCGTGGCAGTACCAGACGCGATCAGCACCGCGTCACAGGCAGCCAGGGCCTGATGTGACTGGCCATCGAGCAAGGTCAACGGCAGATCGCGGCCCTCGAGCATCTGCTCGACCTGGGCACGACGCGCCGCATTGGCGCACGGCAACACGAAACGCACGCCCGGCACCCGCTCGCGCAGACGCTGGGCGGTGTCGAGGAACAACGCCCCCAAGCGCCCTACCTCGCCCCCACGGCTACCCGGCATCAAGGCGACCAACGGCCCATCAGCCAGACCCAGGTCGCTGCGCGCAGCCTCCCGGTCGGCCTCCAACGGAATGGTATCGGCCAACGGGTGGCCAACGAACCGCACCGGTACGCCCTGTTCTTCATAGAAACGTGCTTCGAATGGCAGCAGCGTGAGCATCAGGTCGCAACCTTCGCGGATCTTCAGCACGCGCTTCTGCCGCCACGCCCAGACCGAGGGGCTGACGTAATGTACGGTCTTGATCCCGGCCTGGCGCAGTTTCAGTTCGATGTTGAGGGTGAAATCGGGGGCGTCGATACCGATGAACACATCAGGCTGTTCGCCGATCAGAGTCTGAATCAGCGCCTTGCGCCGCTTGAGCAGCTCGCGCAGACGGCCCAGTACCTCGACCAGCCCCATGACCGCGAGGCGCTCCATGGGGAAGTAGGACTGAAGACCTTCGGCCTCCATCAGTGGCCCACCTACACCGATGAAGCGTATATCGGGATGGCGCGCCTTGAGGGCGCGCATCAGACCGGACCCGAGAATATCGCCGCTGGCCTCGCCCGCAACCAGGGCTACGCAAAGCTGCGCCATGTCAGCGAGTAATGCCGCGGGCGGAGTTCGCGATGGACTGGCGGAACAGCTCCACCTGCTCATGCTTGCCGGCCAGCTCTTCCAGTTCCTTGATTGCCTCTTCCACGGTCAGGCCCTGGCGGTAGACGATCTTGTAGGAACGGCGCAGGGCATGAATGACTTCGTCACTGAAACCACGGCGGCGCATGCCTTCGAAGTTCATGCTGCGAGCTTCGGCCGGGCTGCCGAACACCGTGACGAAGGCCGGCACGTCCTTGCCGATCGCCGTGCCCATGCCGGAGAACGCATGGGCGCCGATGTGGCAGTACTGATGCACCAGAGTGAACCCGGACAGGATCGCCCAGTCGCCCACGTGCACATGCCCGGCCAACGCGGTGTTGTTGACCAGGATACAGTGGTTGCCGATGACGCTGTCGTGGCCGATGTGGGCATAGGCCATGATCAGGTTGTGATCACCCAGGGTGGTTTCCGCACGGTCCTGGACCGTACCACGGTGAATGGTCACGCCTTCGCGGATGACATTGTGATCGCCAATCACCAGGCGCGTGGGCTCGCCCTTGTACTTCAGGTCAGGGGTGTCTTCGCCAATCGAGGAAAACTGGTAGATACGGTTGTGCTTGCCAATCCGTGTCGGCCCCTTGAGCACTACGTGGGGACCAATGACGGTGCCCTCGCCGATTTCGACATCCGGGCCGACGATCGACCACGGGCCGACCTCGACGCCATCGGCCAGCTTGGCCGACGGATCGATGATCGCCCGCGGATCAATCGAACTCATAGGGAGCGTTCCGCACAGGTGATCTCGGCCGAGCACACCGGCTTGCCGTCGACCAGGGCCCGGCACTCGAACTTCCAGATCATGCTCTTGCGGCTGAGGAACTTGGCTTCCAGTACCAACTGGTCGCCCGGCAGAACCGGTTGGCGGAAACGCAGCTTGTCGGACCCGACGAAGTAATACAGGGTGCCATCGGCCGGCTTGGCATCGAGCATCTTGAAGCCAAGGATGCCGGCCGCCTGGGCCATGGCTTCGATGATCAGGACGCCCGGCATGATCGGGTGCGCCGGGAAGTGGCCATTGAAGAACGGCTCGTTGATGCTGACATTCTTGTAGGCACGAATGCTCTGGGCTTCGAAGTCCAGATCCGTCACGCGATCTACCAGCAGGAACGGGTAGCGGTGAGGCAGGTATTCGCGAATCTCGTTGATGTCCATCATTTCGGGGGGAAGCCTGTAATAAGAATAGGGAGCGCAGGTGCTGACCACACGCTCCTTTTGCAGTCCAAAGAGGAGCCAGTTAGCGACTGTTCACTCTTGCTCAGGAAATGGTATCAGCCTTCTGATGCCGGCTGGCCACCTGAGGTCACGGTATCGACACGTTTTTCCAGCTGCTGGAGACGCTTGGCCATGTCATCGAGCTGGCGAATACGCGCCGCGCTTTTGCGCCAGTCAGCCAGGGGCTGCATGGCCGTACCGGAAGAATAGGAGCCAGGTTCGGTGATCGAACGGGTCACCATGGTCATTCCGGAGACGAATACGTTATCGCAGATATCGATATGCCCCACCAGGCCGACACCACCCGCCAGCATGCAATGCTTGCCGATGCGCGCACTCCCGGAGATACCGACACAGGCCGCCATGGCCGTGTGATCGCCAATCTGCACGTTATGGGCGATCTGGATCTGGTTGTCGAGCTTCACCCCGTCGCCGATCCGGGTATCGGACAGTGCCCCACGGTCAACGGCCGTGTTCACGCCGATTTCCACGTCGTCACCGATAGTGACGCCGCCAATCTGGGCGATCTTGCGCCAGATGCCTTTCTCGTTGGCGAAACCGAAGCCCTCGCCACCGATCACCGCACCCGACTGGATGACCACACGCTTGCCGATGGTCACATCGTGATATAGCGTGACCCGCGGTGCCAGCCAGCCGCCTTCACCCACCACGCAACGGGCACCGATGAAGCAATGCGCCCCGATGCTGACGTTGGCGCCGATGCGCGCACCGCTTTCGATGACCGCGAACGGCCCGATACTGGCGCTGGCATCCACCTGGGCGTCCTCGGCCACCACGGCGCTGGGATGTATACCCGCCACAGCCTTGGGTTTGGGGTCGAACAGGTGGGAAATGCGTGCATAAGCCAGGTACGGGTCGGCCACGATCAGTGCATTGCCGGCAAAGCCTTCGGCATCCGCAGCCTTGAGCAGCACCGCAGCAGCCTGGCAGTTGTCCAGGTATTTGCGGTACTGCGGGTTCGCGAGGAAGCTCAATTGACCGGGGCCGGCCTCCTGCAACGTGGCCAACCCGGTAACAAGCAGCGCCTCAGGGCCCTTGAGTGTGGCCCCGAGGGCCTCGGCCAGCTGGCCGAGCGTCATGGTCAGGGTCATATCAACGCGCTTGGTTCATGCGCTCGATGACTTGGCGGGTGATGTCGTACTGAGGTTTGACATCGATGACCGCGCCGCGCTCGAGAACCAGGTCGAAACCGCCCTTCTTGATCACTTCCTCTACAGCGCCGTCCAGCTTCGGCTTCAGTTGCTTGAGCATGTCGCGGTCGGCAACGGCCTTGGCCTCGTTCAGTTCCTTGGACTGGAACTGGAAGTCACGGGCTTTCTGCTTGAATTCGAGCTCGAGGCGCTCACGCTCCTGCTGCTGCATCTTGTCGCCGCCCTTGATCAGACGGTCCTGGATGCCTTTGGCGCTGCTTTCCAGGCTTTTCAGCTTGGTCAGTTGCGGGCCGAACTTCTTCTCGGCATCGACCGCGTACTTCTTGGCGGCATCGGATTCGAGCAGGGCCATCTGATAGTTCAGCACGGCGACCTTCATTTCGGCGAAAGCCGGGGTGGCGACTAGCGCCGCGGCCACTACGGCCAGTTGAGCCAATTTACGCACGATGCACTCCTGGATAAACCGTTGTCGTTAAGCAAGGGCCGACCTTAAAAGGTCTGGCCCAGAGAGAATTGGAACACCTGGGTATCAGCATCGTCCGGCTTCTTCACCGGCATTGCCAGGCTGAAGCTCAACGGCCCCAGGGCAGTAATCCAGGTCACACCCAGACCGACCGAGCTGGCCATGCCCGAGAAACCGACCTTTTCGCAATCCGGTTTGCTGCCGCAATTGGTGTCGAACACGTTACCCACATCCCAGAACACGGAGGTGCGCAGCGAGCGCTGGTCTTTGACGAACGGCAGCGGGAACAGCAGTTCGACGCCACCTTGCACCAGCACGTTGCCACCGAACGGCAGCGGGTCCTGGTCCGGGTCGGCAATGGTACCCGGGTTAGAGCCGTTACTTGGCGTGCTGCGTGGGCCCAGGCTGCTGTCCTTGAAACCACGGACGGAGTTGAAGCCACCCGCGTAATAGTTCTCGTAGAACGGCAGGCCGGAAGTGCCACCAAAACCATCACCATAGCCCAGTTCGGTATGCAGGCGCAGGGTGTAGTCGTTATTGATCGGCTGGAACAGCTGACCACGGTAGTCAAGCTTGTAGAACGACAGGTCGCTACCCGGAATGGTGGTTTCCAGGGTCAGGCTCTGGGAGTGACCACGGGTCGCCAGCACGCCTTTGTTCAGGGTCGATTCGGACCAGCCGACCGAGGCCTTGAAGTTCAGGAAGTTGTCGCCCTCTTCCTCGAGGAAATCGAAGATTTCATCAACGGTGTATCGACCGGTTTTGATCTTGTCCTGCTGTACGCTCAGCCCGTAGGTCAAACGCGAGGTTTCGCTGATCGGGTAGCCGAGGCTGACACCGGCACCGAGGCTGTCCACCGCATAGCTGGCCACGTCGACGTCGAGGTCGTCATAGTCGGTGCTGCGGTAGAAGGCGTTGTAGCCAAGGCTCACGCCGTCGGCGGTGAAGTAGGGATCCACGAAGCCGAAATTGTAGCGGGTCTGGTATTCCGAACGGGTCAGGCCGATGGACACCTTGTTGCCGGTACCGAGGAAGTTGCTCTGGCTGATCGAACCGCCGAGGATCAGGCCGGCGCTCTGGGCGAAACCGACGCTGGCGGTGATCGAGCCGGAGGCCTGCTCTTCGACGCTGTAGTTGACGTCGACCTGGTCATCGGTGCCGGGCACCGGCGGGGTCTCGACGTTGACTTCCTTGAAGAAGCCCAGGCGCTCGAGGCGGGTCTTGGACTGATCGATCAGGTAGGTCGAAGCCCAGCCACCTTCCATCTGGCGCATTTCGCGGCGCAGCACTTCGTCTTCGGTCTTGGTGTTGCCCCGGTAGTTGATGCGGTTGACGTAGGCACGCTTGCCCGGGTCGACCACGAACATGATGTCGACGGTGTGGTCTTCATCATTCGGCTGCGGCACGCCGTTGACGTTGGCGAAGGTGTAGCCTTCGTTGCCCAGGCGACGGGTGATCAGCTCGGAGGTGGAGGTCATCACCTTGCGCGAGAACACCTGGCCCGGCTGCACCAGCAGCAGCGATTTGACCTGGTCTTCCGGCACCTTCAGGTCGCCCGACAGCTTCACGTCGCGAACGGTGTACTTCTCGCCTTCGTTGACGTTGACGGTGATGTAGACGTGCTTCTTGTCCGGGGTGATCGACACCTGGGTAGAGGCGATGTCCATGTTGATGTAGCCGCGGTCCAGGTAGTAGGAACGCAGGCGCTCCAGGTCACCGGAGAGTTTCTCGCGGGCGTACTTGTCGTCGTTCTTGAAGAACGACAGCCAGTTGGTGGTCTTCAGCTCGAACAGTTGCGCCAGCTCTTCATCGTCGAACACGGTGTTGCCGACGATGTTGATGTGCTGGATGGCGGCGACGGTGCCTTCGTTGATCTTGATCTTCAAGGCCACGCGGTTGCGCGGCTGCGGCACCACCTCGGCGTCGACCTCGGCCGAGTAGCGGCCCTGGGCCACGTACTGGCGCTGCAGTTCGTTGCGCACGCCTTCGAGGGTGGCGCGCTGGAAGATTTCGCCCTCGGCCAGGCCCGACTGCTTCAGGCCTTTCATCAGGTCTTCGGTGCTGATCGCCTTGTTGCCTTCGATCTCGATGCTCGACACCGACGGGCGCTCGACCACGTTGATGATCAGGACGTTGCCATCGCGGTTCAGCTGGATGTCCTGGAAGAAGCCGGTCTTGAACAGCGAGCGGGTGGAATCCACCAGGCGACGGTCGTCAGCCTGGTCGCCGACGTTGAGCGGCAAGGCGCCGAACACGCTGCCGGCGGATACCCGCTGCAGGCCGTTGACACGAATATCGGAGATGGTGAAGGACTCGGCGTGAACTTCAGCGATCATCAGTGCGGACATGACCGCAGTTAGCAGCAGACGTTTCATGAAGTCCTTTTATTCCAACTGGCAATAAACAACCTGCCGCATCGAGGCGGCAGGTTCGCAATTGAGCGAAGCTTTTATAGTCGACCCAGATCGTTGATCAGGGCGAGCAACATCACCCCTACGACCAAACTGATACCGATCTGGATCCCCCAACCTTGCACCCGTTCCGACAGTGGACGACCGCGCGCCCACTCAACGAGGTAAAACAGCAAATGCCCCCCATCCAGTACTGGAATGGGCAGCAGGTTAAGAACCCCCAGGCTTATGCTCAGGTAGGCCAGGAAATTCAGGAAATCCCCCACGCCGGACTGGGCTGAAGCGCCCGCCACTTTAGCAATGGTTATCGGTCCGCTCAAGTTTTTTACCGAGAGCTCCCCGAACAGCATTTTCTTCAGCGACTCGAGGGTGAGAACACTCATGTTCCAGGTTCGCGAAAGCCCCTCGCCTACGGCATCCAGCGGGCCGTAGCTGACTTCACGGAGCATGCTGGCAGGCCATTCGGCGCCCTTCACACCTGCCCCGAGATAACCTCCGGCAGCCTTGCCTTCACCTTTGTGGGCCAGTGTGACCGGCACATCCAGGGCCGCACCATCGCGCTCTACGCGCAGCACCACCTGGGCATCCGGGCGGGCGCGAACGCTGTCCACCACCTGCTGCCAATCGCTCAGTGCGGCACCGTCCAGGGCAAGCAGCTTGTCGCCAGTCTTCAGACCAGCGGCAGCGGCCGGGCCTTTCGGATCGATCTCGGCCAGTACCGGCGAAACCGCCGGGCGCCATGGGCGCAGGCCCAAGGATTGGATAGGGTCCGGCTCGTCGGCGCCCTTGAGCCATTGGTCCAGTTTCACCTGCAACTGGCGCTCGGCACTGGCGCCTTCATCGCGTACGCCCACCTGCAGCGTGCCGCTCTCGCCCAGGCGTCGAACCAGTTGAAGATTGACAGCCGACCAGCCGTTGGTCGCCTTGCCATCAATGGACACAATTTCCTGACCCGCCGACAGGCCTGCCGCTGCAGCCAGACTCCCGGATTCCACCGCGCCGATGACCGGGCGGATCTGCTGGGTGCCGAGCATGGCCAATACCCAGAAGAACACGATGGCCAGGAGGAAGTTGGCAATCGGGCCCGCGGCCACGATCGCGATGCGCTGACGCACCGACTTGCGGTTGAACGACTGATCGGCGAGCGCCGGAGGTACATCGCCTTCACGCTCGTCGAGCATCTTGACGTAGCCCCCCAGAGGGATGGCCGCCACCACGAACTCGGTGCCTTGGCGGTCATGCCAGCGCAGCAGCGGCGTGCCGAAGCCGACAGAGAAGCGCAGCACCTTGACCCCGCAACGCCGGGCAACCCAGAAGTGGCCGAATTCGTGGAACGTGACCAATACACCCAGGGCCACCAGGGTGCCGACAATCATGTAGAGCGCAGTCATATCTATCTCCGAATGACGTTCAGCAGAACCCTGGAATAGCGACCAGCCTCAACGGCCGTGACGCCTCAGCCACTCGCGAGCCAGCTCGCGGGCGCGCTGGTCGGCGGCGAATACGGCCTCCAGCGACAACAGCGGCACCACAGGTTCCTGATCAAGCACCTGTTCGATCATACCCGCGATCTCCGGGAAGCGGATACGCCGCTGGAGAAATGCCTCCACGGCGACCTCGTTGGCCGCATTGAGCACCGCAGGCGCGCTATTACCTGCCTCGGCCGCCTGGCGCGCCAGGCGCAGGCAGGGGAAGCGCTGTTCGTCCGGCGCCTGGAAGTCCAGGCGGGCGATGGCGAACAAGTCCAGCGGGGCGACCCCGGAGTCGATGCGCTCTGGCCAGGCCAGGGCGTTGGCGATAGGGGTGCGCATGTCCGGATTGCCCAGCTGGGCCAATACCGAACCATCGACGTAGTCGACCAGCGAATGGATCACGCTTTGCGGATGCACCACCACCTCGACCTTGGCCGGCGCCGCATCGAACAGCCAACAGGCTTCGATCAGCTCGAGCCCCTTGTTCATCATGCTGGCCGAGTCCACCGAAATCTTCCGGCCCATGGACCAGTTGGGGTGGGCACAGGCCTGTTCAGGCGTGACATCGACCAGGGCCGCCTGTGGCGTTTCGCGGAACGGCCCACCCGAAGCGGTCAGCAGGATACGGCGCACGCCGACCTGGCTCAGGCCACGGGCATAGTCGCCCGGCAGGCACTGGAAAATCGCATTGTGCTCGCTGTCGATCGGCAGCAGCACGGCGCCACTGCGGCGCACTGCGTCCATGAACAGCGCACCGGACATCACCAGCGCTTCCTTGTTGGCCAGCAATACCTTCTTGCCCGCCTCGACCGCGGCCAAGGTCGGGCGCAGCCCGGCGGCACCGACAATGGCCGCCATCACCGCATCCACGTCAGGGGCCGCTGCGACCTCACAAAGGCCCGCCTCCCCTTCCAGCACCTGCGTAGCGCAGCCGGCCCCAACCAGGCCATCACGCAAGCGCGCAGCGGCTTCGCCATTGGGCACCACGGCGTAGACCGGACGGTGCCGAACGCACAGGGCCAGCAGTTCGTCGATGCGTGTATAGCCGCTCAGCGCGAACACCTGATAACGCTCTGGATGCCGCGCAATCACATCGAGGGTGCTGAGGCCGATCGATCCGGTAGCACCCAGGACGGTAATACGCTGCACGCTGCTCACATCACACCCCATTCGGCGGCCCACAGCAGCACGGCAAAGATCGGGATCGCCGCCGTCAGGCTGTCGATGCGATCCAGCACACCACCATGGCCAGGCAGCAGGTTGCTGCTGTCCTTGATGCCGGCACGGCGCTTGAACATGCTTTCGGTCAGATCACCGATCACCGACGACATGACTACCAGCGCAGCCCCCAGCAGCCCCAGCAGAATCTGGCCCAGGCCCCAGTCACGGCTGATGCCGACCACCAGGGTGATTACCAGGCTGACCGCCAGCCCACCATAGACGCCTTCCCAGCTCTTGCCTGGGCTCACCTGCGGTGCCAGCTTGCGCTTGCCAAAGGCTCGGCCGGAGAAATAGGCACCGATATCCGCCGCCCAGACCAGCACCATGACCGACAGGATCAGCCAGTTACCCAGCTGCCAGTGCTTGAGCAGGATCAGCCCTTGCCAGGCCGGCAACAGGATCAGCAGCCCGATCAGCAGCTTGCAGGCTGCACTGGCCCACAGCTCGCTGCTGCGCGGATAGGTCAACACCAGCCAGGTAGCCAACCCCCACCAGATGACCGATGCCCCGAGCACCCAGGGTGCCAGGTCCGGCATGAGGTGGAGCAGCATCAGCGCTCCGGCGACCACGGCGGCATAGGCGATGCGCAGCGGCTGGGCCACAAGCCCGGCCAGACGCGCCCACTCCCAGGCACCGAGGGTCACCACGAAGCCGATGAACAGGGCGAAGTCCCCGCCGTTGAGCAGGAAGAAACCGCCCAGCGCGACCGGCAACAGGATCAGCGCGGTAATGATGCGTTGTTTAAGCATTAAGCACGAGCTCCAGCCTCGACCTGCTCGCTGGTCTTACCGAAGCGGCGCTGGCGCGAAGCGAAATCGGCCAGTGCTTTGCGCATGGCCTCGTGTTTGAAATCCGGCCAGTAGAGGTCGGAGAAGTACAGTTCGGCATAGGCCAGCTGCCACAGCAGGAAATTGCTGATGCGGTGCTCGCCACCGGTGCGGATGCACAGGTCGGGCAATGGCAGCTCGCCCGTTGCCAGGCAGGTCTGCAGCAGGCCCGGGGTGATGTCGTCCGGGCGCAGATGACCGGCCTGGACCTCACGCGCCAGACGCTGGGCAGCCTGGGCGATATCCCACTGGCCACCGTAATTGGCGGCGATCTGCAGGATGAAACGGTTGCTGCCCGCAGTCAGCGCCTCGGCTTCGCGCATGGCGGCCTGCAGTTCGGGGTGGAAACGCGAACGGTCGCCGATGATGCGCAGGCTGATGTTGTTCTCGTTCAGACGCCGGGCCTCACGGCGCAAGGCCGAGAAGAACAGCTCCATCAACGCACCGACCTCATCGGCCGGGCGCTGCCAGTTCTCACTGGAAAACGCGAACAGGGTCAGAACCTCGACCCCGGATTCGGCGCACACCTCGATGACCGCGCGCACCGCATCGACGCCAGCCTTGTGCCCGGCAACGCCGGGCAACAAGCGCTTCTTCGCCCAGCGGTTGTTGCCATCCATGATGATCGCGACATGACGCGGCACCGAAGACGGTGCCGCCAACTTGGACTTTTCCATTAAAAAACCTCGGCCTTAAACGGCCATCAGGTCCTTTTCCTTGGCTTTGAAAGCAGCATCGACTTCAGCAATGAACTTGTCAGTCAGCTTCTGGATTTCATCAGCGGCGCGACGTTCTTCGTCTTCGCTGATTTCCTTGTCCTTGGTCAGCTTCTTCAGGTCACCCAGGGCGTCACGGCGCACGTTGCGCACCGCAACCTTGGCGTCTTCGCACACACTGCTGGCCTGCTTGGTGTAACCCTTGCGGGTTTCTTCGGTCAGGGCAGGCATCGGTACACGAATGGTGGTACCAGCGCTGGATGGGTTCAGGCCCAGATCGGAGGTCAGGATGGCCTTCTCGATGGCCGCACTGAGGTTCTTGTCGTGAGCGACGATCTTCAGGGTGCGGGCGTCTTCGACGGTGATCGCAGCAACCTGGTTGAGCGGCATCTCGCTGCCCCAAGCGGTAACCTTGACGCTATCGAGGATGCTTGGGTGAGCACGGCCGGTGCGGATGGCGGCCAGATGACGACCAAGGGCCTCGATCGACTTGCCCATGCGCTCCTGCGTATCTTTCTTGATATCGTTGATCATTTTTGAACTTCCTCGATCAGAGTTCCTTCCGCGCCGCCGTGCACGATGTTCAGCAGGGCGCCGGGTTTGTTCATGTTGAAGACGCGCAGCGGCATCTTGTGGTCGCGGCACAGACAAATTGCCGTCAGATCCATTACACCCAGCTTGCGATCCAGCACTTCATCGTAGGTCAGATGATCGAACTTCTCGGCATGCGGGTCCTTGAATGGATCTGCAGTGTATACACCATCGACCTTGGTTGCCTTCAATACCACGTCGGCATCGATTTCGATGGCACGCAGGCAAGCGGCGGAGTCGGTGGTGAAGAACGGGTTGCCGGTACCGGCAGCGAAGATCACGACTTCCTTGGCGTTCAGGTGGCGCATGGCTTTGCGGCGATCATAGTGATCGGTCACGCCAACCATGGAGATCGCCGACATGACGATGGCGGTGATATTCGCCCGCTCCAGTGCGTCACGCATGGCCAGGCCATTCATCACGGTGGCCAGCATACCCATGTGGTCGCCAGTGACACGATCCATACCGGCTGCACTGAGCGCCGCGCCACGGAACAGGTTGCCACCACCAATCACCAAGCCTACCTGAACACCGATGCCGACCAGCTGGCCGACTTCAAGCGCCATGCGATCCAGGACCTTGGGGTCGATCCCGAACTCTTCCGAGCCCATCAGGGCCTCGCCGCTAAGTTTGAGTAGAATGCGTTTATAGCGAGCCTGATGACCACTGCCCTGCTGAGCCATTGCGAATCTCTCCTGCGGCGTTTGTAAAATTCTGGCAGGCTTCTTGAGCCTGCGTGTAACTCTAACGTGACGCAGCAACTGCGTCAGCGAGTAACGGCCTTGTAAGCCGCTCCCGCTTTGACAAAGAGGCTGCGCGCGTGAGCGGGCAGCCTCTTTGGGGCGACAGACGGGGCTGTCTTACTGCTTGGCAGCTGCTACTTGAGCGGCAACTTCAGCAGCGAAATCGTCAACTGGCTTCTCGATGCCTTCGCCAACCTTGAAGTAGGTGAAGGAAACGATTTCAGCGCCGGCTTTCTTGGCCAGCTCGCCGACTTTGACTTCCGGGTTCATGACGAAGGCCTGCTCTTTCAGCGAAGCTTCAGCTTTGAACTTGGTGATACGACCGTTGATCATGTTCTCAACGATGTTTTCCGGCTTGCCAGCGATCTTGTCAGCGTTCAGCTGCAGGAAGACGCCCTTCTCACGCTCGATGGCCTCGGCGGAGATTTCCGACGAATCCAGGAACTCCGGGTTCGATGCTGCAACGTGCATGGCGATGTTCTTCGCCAGCTCGACGTCACCGCCTTTCAGCACAACGGCAGCGCCGATCTTGTTGCCGTGCAGGTAGGCACCGACAACATCACCTTCGACGCGCACCAGGCGGCGGATGTTGACGTTCTCGCCGCACTTGGCAACCAGGGCTTCACGAGCAGCTTCACGCGAGGCGATCAGCGGAGCGGCATCGGTCAGCTTCTGGGCGAAGGCTTCTTCAAGGCTTTCGGCCACGAAGTTCTTGAAGTCGTCTTGCAGGGCCAGGAAGTCGGTCTGCGAGTTCACTTCCAGCAGAACGGCAACCTTGCCGTCGGTCTTGACAGCGATGGCGCCTTCAGCGGCCACGTTGCCAGCCTTTTTGGCGGCCTTGATGGCGCCCGAAGCACGCATGTCGTCAATGGCTTTTTCGATGTCGCCGCCAGCCTTTTCCAGGGCCTTTTTGCAATCCATCATGCCTTCGCCGGTACGCTCGCGCAGTTCTTTGACCAGCGCCGCAGTAATTGCTGCCATTTCAAAATCCTCTTGGAAAGTTTTTCAACCATTCCACCCGCTCGTCACGGGCGTTAAATTCTGCAAATCGCTGCCTTTATATCAGCTCGCCCATCATGCGGGGCCGTTGCTGACAGCAGGATTTCAAGGTGGCAAAAAGGGGGCAGAGCCCCCTTTTTGCGTGCCAAGTAGACGCTAGCGCCTATTACTCGGCAGCAGGTGCAGCCGCTTCTTCAGCGTAGACTTCAGTGCCGCCGGCAACGTTGTTGCGGCCGCGGATGATGGCGTCGGCCATCGAAGTCATGTACAGCTCGATGGCGCGGATGGCGTCATCGTTACCTGGGATCACGTAGTCAACGCCTTCCGGGCTGCTGTTGGTATCGACAACGCCGATAACCGGGATGCCCAGCTTGTTGGCTTCGGTGATGGCAATGCGCTCGTGATCAACGTCGATCACGAACAGGGCATCAGGCAGGCCGCCCATGTCCTTGATACCACCCAGGCTGCGGTCCAGCTTTTCCAGATCGCGCGAACGCATCAGGGCTTCTTTCTTGGTCAGCTTGGCAAAGGTGCCATCTTCGGCCTGGGTTTCCAGGTCGCGCAGACGCTTGATCGAGGCGCGGATGGTTTTGTAGTTGGTCAGCATGCCGCCCAACCAACGGTGATCAACGTATGGCGAACCAGCGCGAGCAGCTTGCTCGGCGACGATCTTGCCGGCGGAACGCTTGGTGCCGACGAACATGATCTTGTTCTTGCCCTGGGCCAGACGCTCTACGAAAGCCAGAGCTTCGTTGAACATTGGCAGGGTTTTTTCCAGGTTGATGATGTGGATCTTGTTACGCGCGCCGAAAATGTACTTGCCCATTTTCGGGTTCCAGTAACGGGTCTGGTGGCCGAAGTGCACACCGGCCTTCAGCATATCGCGCATGTTGACTTGGGACATGATAGTTCCTTGATAAGTCGGGTTGGGCCTCCACGCATCCCAATGACCAACCCGCGAATCATTCGATCCGGGGCACCCAGGCCATCGTGTCGACACGTGTGTGGGTTTGAGCTGACGGGGTCGTCCCCGAAAGCGGCGCATTTTATACCACAGACCGCGAGCGAACGGAACCCGGATCAGGTAACGTCCGTCAGCAGTTTTTGCAGCACCCTGCCAAACAGGCCAGAATGCCTTCCATAGACCGCAGCATGGCCGCCTTTATCCCGACAGAATGCCGCCCTGCTCTGCTAGAATCCGGCCTTTCCCGTTTGTTCGCGCCGCCTGCGGCGCCGTAGAGAGCCTGTAATGACCGTCACCATCAAGACTGCAGAAGACATCGAGAAGATGCGCATCGCCGGCCGCCTGGCCGCCGACGTGCTGGAAATGATCGAAGAACACGTCAAGCCCGGTGTCACCACCGAAGCGCTCGACCGCCTGTGCCACGACTACATCGTCAACGTCCAGCAGGCCATCCCGGCGCCCCTCAACTACAAGGGCTACCCGAAGTCGATCTGCACCTCGATCAACCATGTGGTCTGCCATGGCATCCCCAACGACAAGCCGCTCAAGGACGGTGACACGCTCAATATCGACATCACCGTGATCAAGGACGGCTACCACGGCGATACCAGCCGCATGTTCCACGTCGGTACCGTACCGGTCTGGGCCGAGCGCCTGTCCAAGGTTACCCAGGAATGCATGTACAAGGCCATCGAGCTGGTAAAGCCGGGCTGCCGCCTGGGCGACATCGGTGAAGTGATCCAGAAGCACGCCGAGAAGAACGGCTTCTCCGTGGTGCGCGAGTTCTGCGGCCACGGCATCGGCAAGGTGTTCCATGAAGAGCCGCAGATTCTCCACTATGGCCGCGCCGGCACCGGCATGGAGCTCAAGGAAGGCATGACCTTCACCATCGAGCCGATGATCAACCAGGGCAAGGCCGACACCAAGGTGCTGGGCGACGGCTGGACCGCCATCACCAAGGACCGCAAGCTCTCGGCCCAGTGGGAGCACACCCTGGTGGTCACGGCCACCGGTTACGAGATCTTCACCCTGCGCAAGGACGACACCATCCCGCGCACCTCGGCCTGATTGCACCCAAGGCAACCCCCAGACAGGAACGCGACGCGATGCCCCAGGTGGATCCCGAGCTGTTCGACCGCGGCCAGTTCCAGGCGGAACTGGCCCTCAAGGCGAGCCCCATCGCCGCCTTCAAGAAAGCCATCCGCCAGGCAGGCGAGGTGCTCGACAAGCGTTTTCGCACAGGCTGCGAGATCCGCCCGCTGATCGAAGCCCGCGCCTGGCTCGTCGACAACATCCTGCAGCAGGCCTGGAACCAGTTCGACTGGGGTGACCCGAGCGGTATCGCCCTGGTCGCGGTTGGCGGCTATGGCCGCGGCGAACTGCACCCGCACTCGGACATCGACCTGCTGATCCTGCTTGGCGCTGACGAGCATGAGCAGTACCGCGAGGCCATCGAGCGCTTCCTCACCCTGCTCTGGGACATCGGCCTGGAAGTGGGCCAGAGCGTGCGCAGCATCGACGAATGCGTCGAGCAGGCCCGCGCCGACCTGACGGTAATCACCAACCTGATGGAAAGCCGCACCATTGCCGGCCCTGAAGTGCTGCGCCAGCGCATGCTCGAGGCCACCGGCACCGGGCAGCTGTGGCCAAGCAAAGAGTTCTTCCTGGCCAAGCGCGCCGAACTCAAGGCTCGCCACCACAAGTACAACGATACCGAGTACAACCTCGAGCCCAACGTCAAAGGCTCGCCCGGTGGCCTGCGCGACATCCAGACGGTGCTCTGGGTGGCCCGCCGCCAGTACGGCACGCTGAACTTGCACGCCCTGGCCGGCGAAGGCTTCCTGCTGGAAAGCGAGAACGAACTGCTGGCCTCGTCCCAGGATTTCCTGTGGAAAGTGCGCTATGCCCTGCACATGCTCGCCGGCCGCGCCGAAGACCGCCTGCTGTTCGACCACCAGCGCAGCATTGCCGCGCTGCTTGGCTACAGCGACGACAACCCCAAGCGCGCCATCGAACAGTTCATGCAGCAGTACTACCGGGTGGTGATGAGCATCAGCCAGCTGTGCGACCTGATCATCCAGCACTTCGAAGAAGTCATCCTCGCCGATGACGACAGCGGCACCACCCAGCCGCTGAACGCGCGCTTCCGCCTGCACGACGGCTATATCGAAGCGGTCAGGCCCAACGTGTTCAAGCGCACCCCGTTCGCCATGCTGGAGATCTTCGTGCTGATGGCCCAGCACCCCGAGATCAAGGGCGTGCGTGCCGACACCGTGCGCCTGCTGCGCGAACACCGGCACCTGATCGACGACACCTTCCGCAACGACATCCGCAACACCAGCCTGTTCATCGAACTGTTCAAGTGCGAGATCGGCATCCACCGCAACCTGCGGCGGATGAACCGCTACGGCATCCTCGG
The DNA here is from genome assembly GCF_044748405.1 of Pseudomonas sp. NPDC089996. Lineage (NCBI taxonomy): Bacteria > Pseudomonadati > Pseudomonadota > Gammaproteobacteria > Pseudomonadales > Pseudomonadaceae > Pseudomonas > Pseudomonas sp. NPDC089996. The sequence goes on from NZ_JBIVGA010000003.1 coordinate 100,638, forward strand.
CCGCTACCTGCCGGAGTTCGGCCTGATCGTCGGGCAGATGCAGCACGACCTGTTCCACATCTATACGGTCGATGCACACACCCTCAACCTCATCAAGCACCTGCGCAAGCTGCAGTACACACCGGTGTCCGAGAAATTCCCGCTGGCCAGCAAGCTCATGGGCCGCCTGCCCAAGCCCGAGCTGATCTACCTCGCCGGCCTGTACCACGACATCGGCAAAGGCCGCCAGGGCGACCATTCCGAGATCGGTGCGGTGGATGCGCAGAAGTTCTGTGAGCGCCACCAGCTGCCGGCCTGGGACAGCCGGCTGATCGTCTGGCTGGTGCAGAATCACCTGGTGATGTCGACCACCGCCCAGCGCAAGGACCTGTCCGACCCGCAGGTGATCAACGACTTCGCGCTGCACGTGGGCGACGAGACGCGCCTGGACTACCTCTACGTGCTGACCGTGGCCGATATCAACGCTACCAACCCCAGCCTGTGGAACTCATGGCGCGCCAGCCTGCTGCGCCAACTCTACACCGAGACCAAGCGCGCCCTGCGCCGCGGCCTGGAAAACCCGCTGGACCGCGAGGAGCAGATCCGCCAGACCCAGTCGGCCGCGCTGGACATCCTCGTGCGCGAGGGCACCGACCCGGACGACGTCGAGCAGCTGTGGTCGCAGCTGGGAGATGACTACTTTCTCAAGCACAACGCCGCCGACGTGGCTTGGCACAGCGACGCCATCCTCCAGCAACCGGCCGATGGCGGGCCGCTGGTGCTGATCAAGGAAACCACCCAGCGCGAATTCGAGGGCGGCACGCAGATCTTCATCTACGCGCCCGACCAGCACGACTTCTTCGCCGTGACCGTGGCCGCCATGTCGCAGCTGAACCTGAACATCCACGATGCGCGGATCATCACCTCGAGCAGCCAGTTCACCCTCGACACCTACATCGTGCTCGACAACGACGGCGGCTCGATCGGCGACAACCCGCAGCGGGTCAGGCAGATCCGCGACGGCCTCACCGAAGCGCTGCGCAACCCCGAGGACTACCCGACCATCATCCAGCGCCGGGTACCGCGCCAGCTCAAGCACTTCAACTTCCCGCCGCAGGTGACCATCCTCAACGATGCCCAGCGCCCGGTGACCATCCTCGAGATCACTGCACCGGACCGCCCCGGCCTGCTGGCACGGATCGGGCGGATCTTCCTGGAGTTCGACCTGTCACTGCAGAACGCCAAGATCGCCACCCTCGGCGAGCGGGTGGAGGACGTGTTCTTCATCACCGATGCCGACAACCAGCCGCTGTCCGACCCGCAGCTGTGCAGCCGCCTGCAGGAAGCCATCGTGCAGCAGTTGCAGGCCGGTCAGGCCAGCGATGCCAGCCCGACCCGCGTGACCTTTTAACGATCAGACGTTTATTGACGAGACCTTGCGCCGATGAATCATGCCTTGACCCAGCTTCAGCCCTACCCGTTCGAGAAACTGCGCGCCCTGCTGGGTACCGTGAAGCCTGCGGCAGACAAACGCGCCATCGCCCTGTCGATCGGTGAGCCGAAGCACGAATCGCCGGCGTTCGTCGCCCAGGCCATGGCCGACAACCTCGACAAGCTGGCGGTGTACCCGAGCACCCTCGGCCTGCCGGCCCTGCGCCAGGCCATCGGCCAGTGGTGCGAACGCCGCTTCGGCGTGCCGGCCGGCTGGCTGGATGCCGACCGGCATGTCCTGCCGGTCAATGGTACCCGTGAGGCGCTGTTCGCCTTCACCCAGGCCGTGGTCAATCGTGCCGATGAAGGCCTGGTGGTCAGCCCCAACCCGTTCTACCAGATCTACGAAGGTGCTGCCCTGCTCGCCGGTGCCACGCCGCATTACCTGCCGTGCCTGGAAGACAATGGCTTCAACCCGGATTTCGATGCCGTACCGGCCGACGTCTGGCAACGTTGCCAGATTCTGTTCCTGTGCTCGCCAGGCAACCCCACCGGCGCCCTGGTGCCGATGGACACCCTGAAGAAGCTGATTGCCCTGGCGGACGAGCACGATTTCGTGATCGCCGCCGACGAATGCTACAGCGAGCTGTACTTCGACGAAGACGCGCCGCCACCTGGGCTGCTCAGCGCCTGCGTCGAACTCGGCCGCAGTGACTTCAAGCGCTGCGTGGTGTTCCACAGCCTCTCCAAGCGCTCCAACCTGCCAGGCTTGCGTTCGGGCTTCGTTGCCGGTGACGCCGCGATCATCAAGCCATTCCTGCTGTACCGCACTTACCACGGCTGCGCCATGCCGGTACAGACCCAGCTGGCCAGCATCGCGGCCTGGCAGGACGAAGCGCATGTGCGCGACAACCGCGACCAATACCGGGCCAAGTACGATGCCGTGCTGGACATCCTGCAGCCGGTGATGGACGTGCAGCGCCCGGACGGCAGCTTTTACCTGTGGGCCAAGGTGCCAGGCGGTGATGCCGAGTTCACCCGTGACCTGTTCGAGGCGCAGCACGTGACTGTGGTGCCGGGTTCGTACCTGTCGCGTGAAGTCGACGGTGTGAACCCAGGGGCCGGCCGGGTGCGCATGGCATTGGTTGCGCCGCTGGCCGAGTGCATCGAGGCGGCCGAGCGGATTCGCGCCTTCCTGCAAAACCGCTGATTGGCCCGGGGGCGCTTTGCGCCCCATTCGCGGGCAAGCCCGCTCCTACAGGGACAGCGCAAGCCGCGAAAGCGGTGCAATACCTGTGGGAGCGGGTTTACCCGCGAATGGCCCTCAACAGATCTACCTGACTTGCCCCAGGTTGGCCTCACTCAGATCCAGCTCCCCCAGCACCTGCCGCACCACCTCATCACCCACCTGATGCTGACGATGCAGGTTGTAAAGCTCCAGCCGCTGCGCCCTCAGCGCGCGCAGGCGCAAACGCCGCTCCAGCAAGTCCATCTGCTCGGCCAGCGCTCGCGCCTCGGCCGTATCGTTGTAGCTGTCCAGCTCATCCCGATACTCAGCCATCAGCCGCGCCTTCAGCTCGGTGGCCAAGGTCGCCTGGGTCGCATCCTGAGGTGCGCTGGCATCGATCACCTCTTCAGCCTCCAGCGCATGGATTGCCGCCTCCACCGTGCGCCTCCAGGCTTCCTGCACTTCCTGACGCAAGCGCTCATCAGGGCTTTTGACTATGCCACGCAGCAGGAACGGCAAGGCGATGCAGGCACTGATGAGCGACAGCAGGATGACCCCTGCCGCGATGAAAATCAGCAGGTCACGCTCGGGAAAGGCCTGGCCTGCGCCAATCAACAAAGGCACCGACATCACACCGGCCAGGGTTACCGCGCCGCGTACCCCGCCCAGCGTCAGCAACCAGCACGAGCGTGCCGTCGGCATCAGCACCAGCGCAGGCCTGCCGCGCCAACGCCGCACCACGCCAATCGCCCGCCAGATGCTCTGCACCCATACGAACCGCAGCAGGATCAGCGCGGCGAAGATCGCCAGCACGTCAAGGCAACGCCAGGCCAGGGTCGGCCAGACAGTAGGTTCATGGCTGACCACCGCCTTGATGATGTCCGGCAATTGCAGGCCCAGCAGCAGGAAAATCAGGCCATTGAAGGCGAATTCCAGCAAGGACCAGACGCTGCGGTTGAGCAGGCGCGTACTGGTCTGTCGTGGCAGCAGGTCGAGCCAGCTCTGCATCATCCCGGCAGCAACGGCCGAAAGAATGCCCGAAACGCCCAGTCGCTCGGCCAGCACATAGGCGGCGAAGGGCAACAACAGCATGAACACCACGTGGGTGGCTGGGTCGTCCCAGCCACGGGCAATCATCCAGGCGCGCAAGCGGCCGATCAGCCAGCTCAGGGCGACACCGACCGTGAGGCCACCCAGGGCAACCAGGAAGAAGCTGAAACTTGCATCGGCCAGCGAGAATGCACCGGTGATTGCTGCGGCCAAGGCGAACTTGAATGTCACCAGGCCGGTCGCATCGTTCATCAGCGCCTCACCTTGCAACATATGCATCAGCGGCGTAGGCAGACGGTCCTGGGTAATGGCCGACACGGCCACGGCGTCGGTCGGCGACAGTACAGCGGCCAGTGCGAATGCCGCTGCCAACGGAATGCTCGGCAGCAGCCAATGGATGAAATATCCAGCGCCGACCACGGTAAACAGCACCAGGCCCACGGCCAGAGCCACCACCGGACCACGGATGCGCCACAGTTCGCGCTTGGGGATACGCCAACCGTCTGCGAACAGCAGTGGCGGCAGGAACAGGAACAGGAACAGTTCGGGGTCAAGGGCCACATGCAGGCCCAGCGTAGGCCACGCCAGCAGTGCGCCAGCGGCGATCTGCACCAGGGGCAATGGCAGCGGAATCATGCGCCCGACCAGCTTCGAGACACTTACCAGCGTCAACAGGATCAGGACGGTGTAGGCGGACTGCATCCGTGAAGGCTTCCTTTGTATACAAAAAACGACAGCGCAGGCGAGAGATCGCCATTGAAACAATATGTTAGCGAGGTATCGCGAAACGAGGCCGCTGCACGATAGTCGCAGTTGGCGGATGAATATGTAACACGATGATACTCAAGCCTTGTGCGTTGTGCAGGTTTGGCCTTGGATCGGCCTGGAGGTGCATGCCTTGGGTACTGTGGGGCTGCTGACATCGAGCGCCGCGCGGGCGGCGCTCGATCTCATAGGCGCTTAAACTTTCAAGGCATGCACATCTCACAAGCACTGAAAACCTCAAGACATGCACACCCCGTGGCGCTCATACAATCGTTCCCGCATAATCCCGCGACTGACATTCGGAAATGGAGAGATTGGGGCAGCCTGTGGCCTCAATGCACACAATGACCTACACGCTCTACGGCATCAAAGCCTGTGACACCATGAAAAAGGCGCGTACCTGGCTCGAAGACAAAGCCATCGCCTACGAATTCCACGATTACAAGACCCAAGGCATCGACCGCGACAGCCTCAACCGCTGGTGCGACGAACACGGCTGGGAAGTCATCCTCAACCGTGCCGGCACCACCTTCCGCAAGCTCGACGACGCCAGCAAGGCCGACCTCGACCAGGCCAAGGCCGTCGAACTGATGCACGCCCAACCGTCGATGATCAAGCGCCCGGTGCTCGACCTTGGCGGGCGCACCCTGGTCGGCTTCAAGCCCGACCTGTACGCCGCCGCGCTGGCCTGAAGCCCCTACCCTATTTCGCACGAGGTAATCACATGTCCAATACCCTGTTCAGCCTGGCCTTTGGTGTCGGCTCCCAGAACCGCCAGGGCACCTGGCTGGAAGTATTCTACGCACAACCCCTGCTCAACCCGAGCGCCGAGCTGGTCGCCGCCGTTGCGCCGATCCTTGGTTATGAAGGTGGCAACCAGGCCATCGCCTTCAGCAACGCCCAGGCCGCCCAGCTGGCCGAAGCCCTGAAAGGCGTCGACGCCGCCCAGGCTGCCCTGCTGACCCGCCTGGCCGAAAGCCACAAGCCGCTGGTCGCCACCCTGCTGGCCGAAGACGCCGCGCTGGCGTCGACCCCAGAGGCCTACCTCAAGCTGCACCTGCTGTCGCACCGCCTGGTCAAGCCGCACGGCCTGAGCCTGGCCGGCATCTTCCCACTGCTGCCGAACGTGGCCTGGACCAACCAGGGTGCCGTCGACCTGAGCGAACTGGCCGAACTGCAACTGGAAGCGCGCCTGAAGGGCGAGCTGCTGGAAGTGTTCTCGGTGGACAAGTTCCCGAAGATGACCGACTACGTGGTCCCGGCCGGCGTGCGCATCGCCGACACCGCTCGTGTACGCCTGGGCGCCTACATCGGCGAAGGCACCACCATCATGCACGAAGGCTTCGTCAACTTTAACGCCGGCACCGAAGGCCCGGGCATGATCGAAGGCCGCGTTTCCGCTGGCGTATTCGTCGGCAAGGGCTCGGACCTGGGCGGCGGCTGCTCGACCATGGGCACACTGTCCGGTGGCGGCAACATCGTCATCAAGGTTGGCGAAGGCTGCCTGATCGGCGCCAACGCCGGTATCGGCATTCCGCTGGGTGACCGCAACACCGTCGAAGCCGGCCTGTACATCACCGCTGGTACCAAGGTGAACCTGCTGGACGAAAACAATGAGCTGGTGAAAGTGGTCAAGGCCCGCGACCTGGCCGGCCAGACCGACCTGCTGTTCCGCCGCAACTCGCTGAACGGCGCTGTGGAGTGCAAGACCCACAAGTCGGCCATCGAGCTGAACGAGGCGCTGCACGCCCATAACTGAGAACCCTCGGCGGTTTGAAGTGTTAAGATCGGGTCTGGCGTGCATGCGCCAGACCCGATTTTCATTCCAGGCCCCGCGAACATGTTCCAGCCCTCCCCCTGGCGCGCCGATTTCCCCGCTATCGCCGCCTTGCAACGGCAGCACCAGACCTACCTGGACAGCGCCGCCACCACCCAGAAGCCCCAGGCCTTGCTCGATGCCCTGAGCCATTACTACGGCCACGGCGCAGCCAACGTACACCGTGCCCAGCACCTGCCCGGCGCGCTCGCGACCCAGGCCTTCGAGGCCAGCCGCGACAAGGTGGCCGCCTGGCTCAACGCCGCGGACTCAAGGCAGGTCATCTTCACCCAGGGTGCAACGTCGGCGCTGAACCTGCTGGCCTATGGCCTGGAGTACCGTTTCGAAGCGGGCGACGAGATTGCCGTCAGTGCGCTGGAACACCACGCCAACCTGCTGCCCTGGCAGCAGCTTGCTCGGCGCCGTGGCCTGCGCCTGGTGGTACTGCCGCTGGATGAGCATGGCCATATCGACCTGGAACAGGCGTTGCAGCTGATCGGCCCGCGCACCCGGGTGCTCGCCGTCAGCCAGTTGTCCAACGTGCTCGGCACCTGGCAACCGCTGCCTGCGCTGCTGGCCCATGCCCGCGCTCAAGGCGCGCTGACCGTGGTCGATGGCGCCCAGGGCGTGGTCCATGGTCGCCATGACGTGCAGCAGCTGGGCTGCGACTTCTACGTGTTCTCAAGCCACAAACTGTATGGGCCGGACGGCGTTGGAGTGCTGTACGGCCGTAGCCAGGCACTGGAGCTGCTGCGCCACTGGCAGTTCGGCGGTGAAATGGTGCAGCTGGCCGAGTATCAGAGCGCCAGCTTCCGTCCTGCGCCACTGGGCTTAGAGGCCGGCACCCCACCGATTGCCGGGGTGATCGGGCTGGGCGCAACGCTGGATTACCTGGCCAGCCTCGATCCCCAAGCCGTCGATGCCCACGAAGCCAGCCTGCACCAGCACCTGCTGCGCGGTCTGGCCGACCGCGAGGGCGTGCGCGTGCTAGGCGCGCCCCAGACGGCCCTGGCCAGCTTCGTCATCGAAGGCGTACACAATGCCGACATCGCCCACATGCTGACCGAGCAAGGTATCGCCGTGCGCGCCGGGCATCACTGCGCCATGCCGCTGCTCAAGGGGCTGGGGCTGGAGGGGGCGATTCGGGTGTCGCTCGGGCTGTACAACGACAGTGACGATCTGCAACGGTTCTTCGGGGCACTTGATCAGGGCCTGGAGTTGTTGCGATGACGTTGCCTTTGCCTGCCCAGGAAGCGCTGAAAAGCTTTGAACAGGCGCGCGGTTGGGAGCAGCGTGCTCGACTGCTGATGCAATGGGGTGATCGTCTGGAACCGCTGAGCGAGGCGGAAAAGTCCGAGTGCAACCGGGTTCATGGCTGTGAGAGCCTGGTGTGGCTGGTGGCCGAACAGGACCAGGGGCAGTGGCACTTCAAGGCAGGCAGCGATGCGCGGTTGTTGCGCGGGTTGCTGGCGCTGCTGCTGGTGCGAGTGCAGGGGCTGGCCAGTGCAGATCTGGCCGAGCTCGATCTGCGCGCATGGTTCACGCAGCTGGGGCTGGAGCGCCAGCTGTCGCCATCGCGTAGCAATGGGCTGCATGCGGTGTTGCTGCGGATGGCGGAGTTGGGGCTACCCGCTAGCTAAATGTAGGAGCGGCCTTGCGTCGCGCAAGGGCCGCAGAGCGGCCCCAGCGATCTAAGCATCTAAGCTGAAATCTGGGGGGCGCTGCGCGCCCCTTTCGCGACGCAAGGCCGCTCCCACATTGACCGCGTACCGACCAGAAGTTATTCGGGTTTAGCTCGTTCTGAAGGCCGCCGCGCCCCCGCCACCAGCTTTTCGATGGCCTTGCTCGCCGCGACCATGCCGAACGTCGCCGTCACCATCATCACCGCACCAAAGCCCCCCGCGCAGTCCAGGCGCACGCCTTCACCGACGAAACTCTTCTGCAGGCAGACACTGCCATCGCCCTTGGGGTAGCGCAGCTGCTCGCTGGAGAACACGCAAGGCACGCCATAGTTGCGACTGGTATTGCGCGAGAAGTTGTAGTCCCGGCGCAGGGTCGAGCGCACCCGTGAGGCCAGCGGGTCGTTGAAGGTCTTGTTGAGGTCGCCGACCTGGATCTGCGTCGGGTCGATCTGCCCGCCCGCACCACCGGTGGTGACAATGGCGATCTTGCGCCGCCGGCACCAGGCGATCAACGCAGCCTTGGCCATCACGCTGTCGATGCAGTCGATCACCGCGTCCATCTCCTCGGTGATGTACTCGGCCATGGTCTCGCGGGTCACGAAATCCGCCACCGCATGCACCGTGATCGCCGGATTGATCGCCCGCAGGCGCTCGGCCATCACCTCGACCTTGGGCCGCCCTACCTGGCCTTCCAGGGCGTGGGCCTGGCGGTTGGTGTTGCTGACGCAGACATCGTCCAGGTCGAACAGGGTGATTTCGCCCACGCCACTGCGCGCCAGGGCTTCGGCGGCCCACGAGCCGACGCCGCCGATGCCGACGACCGCCACATGGGCATTACTCAGACGTTGCAGGCCCTCGTTGCCATACAACCGGGCAACGCCGGCAAAGCGTGGATCTTCTGTGCTCATGTCACTATCCCGAAACTCATACCCGAAAAACGGCGCGCATTATAGGCCAGCGGCCGCACTGACCTCCATCGTTAGGAAACACCCTATCATTGCTGCTTTAATGTTCTATCACCTGGACAGAAACGGACCACAATGTCATCTCGCAAATTCGGCCTCAACCTGGTGGTGGTCCTGGCCATCGCCGCACTGTTCACCGGGTTCTGGGCGCTGATCAACCGCCCGGTCTCCGCACCTGCCTGGCCGGAACAGATCTCTGGCTTCTCGTACTCACCGTTCCGCCTCGGGGAGAGCCCGCAAAAGGGCCAATACCCCAGCGATGACGAGATGCGCCAGGACCTGGAGCAGATGAGCAAACTCACCGACAACATCCGTATCTATACCGTCGAAGGCACTCAAGCCGAAATCCCCCGTCTGGCTGAAGAGCTTGGCCTGCGGGTGACCCTGGGTATCTGGATCAGCAAAGACCTGGAGCGCAACGAGCGCGAGATCGAAAAAGCCATCGAACTGGCCAACCACTCACGCAGCGTGGTGCGGGTGGTGGTCGGCAACGAAGCGCTGTTCCGCGAGGAGGTCACGCCAGAAGAGCTGATCAAGTACATCGACCGCGTACGTGCTGCCGTCAAGGTACCGGTGACCACCAGCGAGCAGTGGCATATCTGGAAGGAACATCCGGAAATCGCCAGGCATGTCGACCTGATCGCCGCGCACATCCTGCCGTACTGGGAATTCGTGCCGATGAAAGACTCGGTTGAGTTCGTCCTCGACCGCGCCCGCGAACTGCGCCACCAGTTCCCGCGCAAGCCGCTGCTGCTGTCGGAAGTGGGATGGCCGAGCAACGGCCGCATGCGCGGCGGTGCCGACGCCACCCAGGCCGACCAGGCCATCTACCTGCGCACCCTGGTCAACACCCTCAACCGCCGTGGCTACAACTACTTCGTCATCGAGGCCTACGACCAGCCCTGGAAGGCCAACGATGAAGGTTCGGTGGGTGCCTACTGGGGCGTGTACAACGCCGAGCGCCAGCAGAAGTTCAACTTCGAGGGGCCGGTGGTGGCGATCCCGCAATGGCGTGCCCTGGCGGTTGCCTCAGTGGTCCTGGCCATGATCGCCCTGGCCGTGCTGCTGATCGACGGCTCGGCCCTGCGCCAGCGCGGCCGCACCTTCCTGACATTCATCACCTTCCTGTGCGGGTCGGTGCTGGTCTGGATCGCCTATGACTACAGCCAGCAATACAGCACCTGGTTCAGCCTGACCGTTGGCGTGCTGCTGGCGCTCGGCGCACTGGGGGTGTTCATCGTGCTGATGACCGAGGCCCACGAGTTGGCCGAGGCAGTGTGGACCCTCAAGCGCCGGCGCGAATTCCTGCCGGTGCAGGGCGACAGTGCCTACCGGCCCAAGGTGTCGGTGCATGTGCCGTGCTACAACGAGCCACCGGAGATGGTCAAGCAGACCCTTGACGCCCTCGCCGCGCTGGATTACCCCGACTATGAAGTGCTGGTGATCGACAACAACACCAAGGACCCTGCCGTGTGGGAGCCGCTCAAGGCCCACTGCGAGAAGCTCGGCGAGCGCTTCAGGTTCTTCCATGTCGCGCCCCTGGCCGGCTTCAAGGGTGGCGCGCTGAACTACCTGATCCCGCACACCGCCAAGGACGCCGAAGTGATCGCGGTGATCGACTCGGACTATTGCGTCGACCGCAACTGGCTCAAACACATGGTCCCGCACTTCGCCGACCCGAAGATTGCCGTGGTGCAGTCGCCGCAGGATTACCGCGACCAGCACGAAAGTGCCTTCAAGAAGCTCTGCTACAGCGAGTACAAGGGCTTTTTCCACATCGGCATGGTCACGCGCAACGACCGTGATGCGATCATCCAGCACGGCACCATGACCATGACCCGGCGCAGCGTGCTGGAGGAACTGGGCTGGGCCGAATGGTGCATCTGCGAAGACGCCGAACTGGGCCTGCGCGTGTTCGAGAAAGGCCTGTCGGCTGCCTACGCCCACAACAGCTATGGCAAGGGCTTGATGCCCGATACGTTCATCGACTTCAAGAAACAGCGCTTCCGCTGGGCCTATGGCGCCATCCAGATCATCAAGCACCACGCCGCTGCCCTGTTACGCGGCAAAGGCAGCGAATTGACCCGTGGCCAGCGCTATCACTTCCTGGCCGGCTGGCTGCCCTGGATCGCCGACGGCATGAACATCTTCTTCACGGTCGGTGCTCTGCTCTGGTCGGCCGCGATGATCATCGTGCCGCACCGGGTCGACCCGCCGCTGATGATCTTCGCCATTCCGCCGCTGGCGCTGTTCTTCTTCAAGGTCGGCAAAATTGTCTTCCTCTACCGCCGCGCGGTGGGGGTGAACCTCAAGGATGCCTTTGCCGCAGCACTGGCGGGGCTGGCGCTGTCGCACACCATCGCCAAGGCGGTGCTGTACGGGTTCTTCACCAGCAGCATGCCGTTCTTCCGTACACCGAAGAATGCCGACAGCCATGGCTTGCTGGTGGCGATTTCCGAAGCGCGGGAAGAGCTGTTCATCATGTTGCTGTTGTGGGGCGCAGCATTGGGCATCTATCTGGTGCAGGGGCTGCCGAGTTCCGATATGCGCTTCTGGGTGGCGATGTTGCTGGTGCAGTCGTTGCCTTACGTGGCGGCACTGGTGATGGCATTTTTGTCTTCGCTGCCCAAGCCAATGCCGCAGGAGGACCCCGTGCAGGTCTAGCTGCTGTGTCCGTCATACTGAACGACAGCTGGCAGGCAGTGTTTCGTAGTACAGATCAGGGGGGGCGTGCTCGGAGACCTGGAACTCCAGTTGACAGATCCCGAGCTCGGGCGATTCAACGGTCAGACGGCGGCCATCTTGAAAATCATGCAGGAACACCAGGCCACCGTTCTGCACCAAGGTCACGAAACCTGTTGCATCATCACTGACCGAAGCCCCCACGGGCAGGGGTTGCCCGTTGCTAGTAGCTTGCAGCAAAAGGCGCCGCCGCTTGTAAACGTCGAATGCCACCCGCGCCACCGCGCCACGCCGCGCCTGTACGGTGGCGATGGCATTGTCCAGTTCGACATTGCGCGGCACGCTGTGCGCCTGCACCTGCACAGGGGTCTTGCCGTAGGGTTCAACCCGCCCCGCCACCGCCCGCCCCTGGCTGTCGGTCCACACTGGTCCACTGGGAGTATTGACCCGGATTTTACTGAGCGCGCCGACCTTGAGCAGCGCGAAGGTGTCCTGTACCGGGTAAGGCGACAGCGTCACGCCCTCGTCATGGGCCACGGCCGCACCGTGCATCCTGGCCGACAAACTACGGCGACCTCCGCCATTGTCGGCGTGATCGATGCGCATCTGGTTATATCGGGACAGCAACGAAAGGCCGATCCGGCTCTGCAGGACATCCGCCTGGCTTTGCTGCTCAAGGCCAAGGTCATAGGCGACTTGTTCGTTCACGCGCTCGCTCATGCTTAACCGACCGCGGCGAGCCTCGCCGCTGCCGAACATCGAGGCGCGCAGTCGCCTGCTCCCTCCCAGCGGCACGCTCGCCTCCAAATGAACGGCACGGCCACGCCCCTGACCGGCAGCACTGTGCCACTCCGCGGTGCCGTTGACCGTCACCTGGCCAAAACGCCTGGACCACCCCATGCTGCTGTGGCCGATTTGCTTGCCATCGCTGAGGCGTGTCTGCACATGGCTCAGGCTGAGCACTCCGAGCGGTGCATGCTGCCACGAAACTGTCAGGCTGAGCTGGTCACGCTCACCCAGTCTGCGCTCAGGCCGGTCATTGCCAGGCAAGGCATCATGGAATTCCCGGTAACCTGACGTTTGCCGTAGGTAACCGACGGTCGAGTGCCAGTTCTGCGCCAGGCCCTGGGAAAGCTGTACCTGCACCTGCGCGCCCATCAGGGCGCCTTGGGCCACGTGGGCATGTCGCAAAGTACTCGTTAATTCCGCGCTGGCCCACGGCCGCTGGCCCAGGCCGAATCCAACAGACTGGTAACTGGCGCTGGACAACACTCCCACACTTGAAGCCAGGCCCATCCCGAGGGCTCCGCTCCACCCCGCACTGAGCAAGCCCGGCGCCTGCGGATAGTCGCGCAATGTACCCAGCCCAAAGGTGAAGCCGGCAGGCAAATCCAGAGTCTCGACAGGCGATGATGGCAATCTCGACTCTCGACGCTGGCCGTCGGCTTCGACAATCGTCACCTGCGTGGCTCGATTCGCATCGACCCATACTGGAAGGTCCACCGAAAAAGGCCCCGCAGGCACCAAGAATGTGTCGAGCAATCGTCCGCCCTGGCGCACCTCCACGCTCGCCTCGGTGTGCGCGATACCCTCGATGCGCCTCACGGCGCCGCGCCTGGTCAGGGCCTGCTCGGGAAACAACTGTGCGCCATTGACAGGCAAGCCGCCTAGCACCGTATTGGTCAGGTGGATCTGGCCAAGCTGAAGCACAGTGGCATGTTCAGCGAATGTGTGCTGGGCATAGGCATCCAGCAGCTCGGCCCGATGCATGCCACCCAGTCGACTGAAAATCTGGTTACTGCGCAGTACCCAATCTCCAGCATTCAGCCCCAGTTCGGTCCTGGCTGTCCAAGCATCGTAGCGCGCCCCTGCCACGCGATGTTCAGCCCACCCCAGATCGTAATTGAGCGTGCCAGCCACTCCGCCGGATGCGTAGTGCGTCAACGAGAAGCCGGGGTTGGTCGGGCGTAGTGCCTGGGTCGGTACCAGCAGGTCGACTATCGCGTTTTGTGGGTCGAGCCGAACCTCGGTCTGCGGGTAATGGACCTGAAAGCGTCGGCAGTCGCTATCAGAACCATCCGACGGTGCTGGCGGGGCCATCAACTGCGCAGCGTCGAGCAATGCCGGCTCGAAACACAGTTCACCTGCCTCGGTGACACGCACGTTCACTGAGCCTGCCGCACGCCCGTTGACCCGCAACGTGACCTTGTGCACCCCGGGTGTAAAACGGGGCGTTCGGCCCAGATAGGCCGCCACGGCTGGGTCCAGGCCACGCTCGATCAGGGTCTGAATGTCGAAGCCGACCTCCTGAGCACTGGCCGACATGACCTCGAACAATAGCAACGATGCGCCACACAACGACGCCAGCCTGTGCCAGCTGCGCATCACGGAACGGGTGTCAGCGGAGCCTCAAAAGGCTCTGCTGCGTACCCATATACCGTAGCCGGCATCAGACGTAACCGTTCACTGGGCAAGCCTTCGGGAAGCTGCCGTGATACCACCAAAGATTCGCCAGGCAACACATAAGGCCGCGGCAACAGCGCGACGTGCTGCGCTGGCAGCAGCAACAGCTCCTGTGCCAGGCGCACCACATAGGGGCTAGGGTTTTCCACCCGCAGCTCACGACCGTGCAGGCTCCAGTGCAACCTCGTCCAAGGCGTGCGATCGAGTGCCAGCCCTTTGGGGTGAATGAGCACCGGCAAATTCTGCCGAATACTCACCCCCACCCGCGAGCTCCCGTCTCCCTTGCCCTCAGGCACACCTTCGAAAATCACCCGTTTGAGGCGTTGGGTGGCCAGCGCCACGTCGGTCCGCAGGATGAACCTCACCACCTGCTCCCTACCCGCTTCTACCCGCCAGGCGGGTTGGGACAGAAACAGCAGCGGCTCGTCGTCTTCGGGAATATCCTCGATCGATGCCACCAGCAGGGCGACCCGGCTGTCATCATTGCGCACACGTATCGATGCCTCGCCGTCGGCTTCGTTGACAATGACCACGGACGTTTCCGGAATCATGCCATCGGCCAGAGCCGGGGCCAGGAAACAACTGAACAGAGGAAGCAGCCAGAACCTTTTCATCGCTGCTACAGGTACCTGACCTCGATGGTCGAAGCTCCATCGAGCTCAATTCCATCACCTACATCGAGCTCCGACAGAGGCACGATATGCATGGTCACCCTCAGATCGGTGACCATGTTGCGGATGGCCACTGGTTGCGTGCTACCGACTGGCACGAACGTGTGCATGGCGTTCCTCCTGGTGTTCTTGATGTAGCTGACCACTCCTCCATCTACGCTCCAACTGCTGCCTCCGTCATAGGTACGCAGGCGCGTTGCAGCGTCACCATCGTTGATCTTGACGCTGGAACCGAGAAACGCCAGGGTGTAGTGACCGATCTTGTTAGTGCCATTCATGCCCAGGCCGTACTCGTTTTCGGATACACCGACTGAACTGTCAGACCTGGCATCCACTGCCCTCAATCCGAAACGGGTCGGCGCATCGCACTGGACTGACAGTTGCTGATAAGCCGAGTCGAGCCGAGTCCACTGGGTATCTTTCAGTTGACTGGTGGAAATGGTGCCGAAATCGTATCGCCCACCATTACTGAGCGTTGGAACACAGGCCCCCGGCTTGATCGAGCCGGTGACAGTGATTTCGGCGGTACTGGCAAAACTGAGGCCGCTGGCCCCCATACCCGCAATGAACAACAAGCGTTGGATCTGTTTCACGTGAAGCTCCTCGTGCATTGGCTAATCAAGCCGTGTTGGAGGCACGTAACTTATGGCAAGCAACGCCCTACCTCGCAGAAGGCAACTATTCATGCGTAGGCAGCGCTGCACGACCTCGCCCAGCGGCAAAACCACACGCCGCAAGGTGCTCAGGCCAAGGCGTTTTGCTTTAGACTATTGCCCCCTTGCCCGCCTTGCCCGCTTCCGGAGTACCAAGATGACGGCCCCAGCCGACCTGTCCCCCACCCTGCTTCTGGCCTGCGACCTGATTCGTCGCCCCTCGGTCACCCCCGTCGATGCCGACTGCCAGGCGCAGATGATGAACCGCCTGGGCGCCGTGGGCTTTCAACTGGAGCCGATGCGCTTCGAAGACGTCGACAACTTCTGGGCCACCCACGGTACCCAGGACGGCCCGGTGCTGTGCTTCGCCGGCCACACCGACGTGGTCCCCACCGGCCCGGTGCAGCAGTGGCAGCACGAGCCGTTCGAGGCGCTGATCGACGCCGACGGCATGCTCTGCGGCCGCGGCGCCGCCGACATGAAAGGCAGCCTGGCGTCGATGGTGATCGCCAGCGAGCGCTTCGTGCAGGACTACCCCAACCACCGCGGCAAGGTCGCTTTCCTGATCACCAGTGATGAGGAAGGCCCGGCCCATCACGGCACCAAGGCCGTGGTCGAACGCCTGAAAGCGCGCAACGAGCGCCTGGACTGGTGCATCGTCGGCGAGCCGTCGAGCACCACGCTACTCGGTGACGTGGTCAAGAACGGCCGCCGCGGCTCGCTCGGCGCCAAGCTGACCGTGCGCGGCAAGCAGGGCCACGTGGCCTACCCGCACCTGGCGCGCAACCCGATCCACCTGGCCGCCCCGGCGCTGGCGGAACTGGCGGCCGAGCACTGGGACGAAGGCAATGCGTTCTTCCCGCCGACCAGCTTCCAGATTTCCAACCTCAATTCCGGCACCGGTGCCACCAACGTGGTCCCTGGCGAGCTGACCGCGCTGTTCAACTTCCGCTTTTCCACCGAGTCGACCGTCGAAGGCCTGCAGGCGCGGGTATCGGCAATCCTCGACAAGCATCAGCTGGACTGGTCGGTCGAGTGGGCGCTGTCGGGCCTGCCGTTCCTCACCGAGCCAGGCGAACTGCTCGATGCGGTGGCGGCCAGCATCAAGGGCGTCACCGACCGCGACACCCAGCCGTCGACCAGCGGCGGCACGTCCGATGGCCGCTTCATCGCCACCATGGGCACCCAGGTAGTCGAACTCGGCCCGGTCAACGCCACCATCCACCAGGTCGATGAACGGATCCTGGCCAGCGATCTCGACCTGCTGACCGAGATCTACTACCAGACCCTGGTCCGGTTGCTCGCCTGATGCTCGCCTG
Organism: Pseudomonas sp. NPDC089996; assembly: GCF_044748405.1. Classification (NCBI taxonomy): domain Bacteria; kingdom Pseudomonadati; phylum Pseudomonadota; class Gammaproteobacteria; order Pseudomonadales; family Pseudomonadaceae; genus Pseudomonas; species Pseudomonas sp. NPDC089996. Next base: position 117,342 of record NZ_JBIVGA010000003.1, read on the forward strand.
CCCCCTCTGCCAGGCTGCCCTGTCGCGGCTCGACAACGGCGTGGTGTGCCCGGCCGGCCACCGCTTCGACCGCGCCCGACAGGGTTACCTGAACCTGCTGCCGGTGCAGCACAAGAACAGCCGTGACCCGGGCGACAACCAGGCGATGGTCGAAGCGCGCCGCGATTTCCTCGACGCCGGCCACTATGCGCCGGTGGCCGGCCGCCTCGCCGAGCTGGCCGGCGAGCGCCAGCCCGGCGCCTGGCTGGACATCGGTTGCGGTGAGGGCTACTACACCGCACAGATCGCCCAGGCTCTGCCGGCTGCCGATGGCTATGCCCTGGATATTTCCCGCGAGGCGGTCAAGCGCGCCTGCCGCCGCGCGCCCGAGGTCACCTGGATGGTCGCCAGCATGGCCCGCGTGCCGTTGGCCGACGCCAGTTGCCAGTTCATCGCCAGTGTGTTCAGCCCGCTGAACTGGGACGAGGCCAGGCGCCTGCTCAGCCCCGGCGGCGGGCTGATGCGTGTGGGCCCCACCAGCGGCCACCTGATGGAGCTGCGCGAAGTGCTCTACGATGAAGTGCGTCCCTATGCCGACGACAAGCACCTGGCCCTGGTGCCGCAGGGCATGGCCCACGCCCACAGCGAAACCCTCGAGTTCCGCCTGAGCCTGGCCGAACCCAAGGCCCGTGCCGACCTGCTGGCGATGACGCCGCACGGCTGGCGCGCCAGCGCCGAGAAGCGCGCCCGCGTGATCGACCAGCCCGAGCCGTTCGCGGTCACCGTTTCCATGCGTTATGACTATTTCGTGCGCCAGCACTGAGCACACCCGGAGCCCTTATGCGCCAACCCGATATCGAGATCTACCTGAAGGACGCCGAGGTCGACCACAAGCAGATTGCCGCCTGGCTCAACGAGGCGATCGGCCCGTGCAGCGAATGGAAGCAGAAAGGCCAGACCTTCAAATGCCAGGCCGGTAACATTCCAGTCACCTGGTTACCCAAAGCTGTAGGGAAATGGAACAGCCTGTACCTGGAAAGCGATCAGACCCCATGGGCCGATGACATCGCCTGCGCACGCGCTGCGTTCGCCGCATTGAACGTCGAAGTGCGTTGTGCGCCGGGTGGCTGGGTCGAGGAAGACGGTGAAGAAGATGCCGATCGGTGGATCCGCATCAGCGCCGACGGTGAAGAGGAAATCACCTGGCGGACGTCTTGAGCTGCAAGCATTGAGCTGCAAGCGTCAAGCACGATTGCATCAGGCTGCAAGTACACGGTCACTTGCAGCTTGAAGCTTGTAGCCTGAGGCTCAGAGGCCTACCACGTCCTCGGCTTGCAGGCCTTTCTGGCCCTGCACGCAGGCGTATTCCACCCGCTGCCCTTCGACCAGGGTACGATGCCCCTCACCGCGGATCGCCCGATAGTGGACGAACACATCCGCACCACCTTCGCGCTGAATGAAGCCATAACCTTTGGCATCGTTGAACCACTTAACATTCCCAGTCTCACGAGACGACATCTGAACTACTCCGGATTTTTATTGTGAAGATCGCCTTGCAGACACAGGGTGCTCTCCCTATGTCGACGCCGCTTGCCGAAATATCCTGCAAGTGGCAGGCCGAGTATATGACACAGAACAAAAAAAATTCATGACCGTCGCGGTAATTACCGAATTTTGCTGAACTTGCGCCGATACGGCAGACTAAATGACTGTCTATCCTCAGAAATTCACTTCCAGGGCACTCACCCCATGACCCGTTCCCCCTTGCGCCGCCTGATCTTCGGCGCCCTGCGTCGCCTGATGTACCTGTGGGTGCGCTCCGAGACCATCAACCAGTCGTCCCTGACCCTCAAACTCGACCGCAGCCGCCCGGTGTTCTACGCCCTGCCCTCGCCATCGCTCACCGACCTGGCGGTCATCGACCACGAATGCACCAAAGCGGGGCTGCCGCGCCCTGTGCTGCCGGTGGCCGTCGGCCCGCTGCACGAACCCGCCGCGTTCTTCTACCTGACCCCGGCCCCGGACTGGCTCGGCCGCCAGGACAAACGCGGCGCCCCGCCGACCCTGGAACGCCTGGTGGCCGCCATCAGCCAGCACGCCGAGGAAGACGCACAGATCATTCCGGTCAGCGTGTTCTGGGGGCAGACGCCGGCCAGTGAAAACAGCCCGTGGAAATTGCTGTTCGCCGACAGCTGGGCGGTGACCGGGCGCCTGCGCCGGCTGCTGACCGTGCTGATCCTGGGGCGCAAGACCCGCGTGCAGTTCTCCGCGCCGATCCACCTGCGCGACCTGGTGCAGCACAACAAGGGCCACGAGCGTACCGTGCGCATGGCCCAACGCCTGATGCGCGTGCACTTTCGCAACCTCAAGACCGCCGTCATCGGGCCGGATATTTCGCACCGGCGCAATCTGGTCAAGGGCCTGGTACATGCGCCACTGGTCCGCCAGGCCATCGCCGACGAGGCCAAGCGCGAAAACATGCCTGTGGCCAAGGCCGAAGCCCAGGCGCTGCGCTATGGCAACGAGATCGCCTCGGACTACACCTACACCGCGATCCGCTTCCTTGAAGTGGTGCTGAGCTGGTTCTGGAACAAGATCTACGACGGCATCAAGGTCAACCACATCGAGCAGGTGCAGGGCATCGCTCCGGGCCACGAAGTGATCTACGTGCCTTGCCACCGCAGCCACATCGACTACCTGCTGCTGTCCTACCTGCTGTTCCGCAACGGCCTGACGCCGCCGCACATCGCCGCCGGTATCAACCTCAACATGCCGGTGATCGGTGGCCTGCTGCGCCGTGGCGGCGCCTTCTTCATGCGCCGCACGTTCAAGGGCAACCCGCTGTACACCGCGGTATTCAACGAATACCTGCACACCTTGTTCACCAAAGGCTTCCCCGTGGAATACTTCGTCGAGGGTGGCCGTTCGCGCACCGGGCGCATGCTGCAGCCGCGTACCGGGATGCTGGCGATCACCCTGCGCAGCTTCCTGCGCTCGTCGCGTACACCGATCGTGTTCGTGCCGGTGTACATCGGCTACGAGCGGGTGCTGGAAGGCCGTACCTACCTCGGCGAACTGCGCGGTGCAAGCAAGAAGAAAGAGTCGATCTTCGACATCTTCAAGGTCATCGGCGCACTCAAGCAGCGCTTCGGCCAGGTGTACGTCAACTTCGGCGAGCCTATCCGCCTGGCCGGCTTCCTGGATGAGCAGCAACCCGGCTGGCGCGAGCAGGAACTGGGCCCGCAGTTCCGCCCGGCCTGGCTCAATGAGACCACTACCCGCCTGGGTGAAACCGTGGCCCGCCACCTCAACGAGGCAGCGGCGGTCAACCCCGTCAACCTGGTAGCCCTGGCATTGCTCTCGACCAGCCGCCTGGCGCTGGACGAACGTGCCCTGACCCGCGTGCTCGACCTGTATCTGGCCTTGTTGCGCAAAGTGCCTTACTCCGCACACACCACCTTGCCCGACGGTGACGGCCAGGCACTGATCGAGCATGTTCGCGGCATGGACCTGCTGGCCGAGCAGAAGGACGCCCTGGGCCGCATCCTCTATCTGGATGAAGCGAACGCGGTGCTGATGACCTATTACCGCAACAACGTCCTGCACATTCTCGCCCTGCCCGCGCTGCTGGCGAGCTTCTTCCTCAGCAGCTCGCGCATGAGCCGTGAATTGCTCGGGCAATACGTGCGTGCGTTGTATCCCTACCTGCAGGCCGAACTGTTCCTGCGCTGGACGCCCGAGCAACTGGACGAGGTGATCGACCAGTGGCTGGCGGCGTTGGTCGAACAGGGCTTGCTGCGCCAGGAGGGCGAGGTCTACATGCGTCCGGCGCCAAGCTCTCGCCCGTTCGTCCTGCTGACCTTGCTAGCCCGCACCATCACCCAGACCCTGCAGCGTTTCTACATGGCCACCTCGCTGCTGCTCAACAGCGGTCAGAACACCCTGAGCGCCGAAGAGCTGGAAGACCTGTGCGTGATGATGGCTCAGCGCCTGTCGATCCTGCATGGCCTGAATGCACCGGAATTCTTCGACAAGACGCTGTTCCGGCACTTCATCCAGACCTTGATCGAGCAAGGCGTGCTGCGCCCGGATGGCAATGGCAAGCTGGGCCACCACGACAAACTGGGTGAGCTCGCCGAAGGTGTGGCCAAACGCGTGCTGTCGGCCGAACTGCGGCTGTCGATCCGCCAGGTTGCACTGCACCGCGACGAGCCGGTGGATACCGTGCAAGGGTAATTGTTCTGTCTACATTCAGCCCTCGCGGGGGACCAGGATCAGTCAGCTGCATCCCGATATCCCCCTCAAGGAGTACTGCAATGACCCACATGAAAGCGATAGAAGTCGAAATCGTTTCTTCCGGCGAAAGCGCCCTGCCAGCCCCTGCACTGGTAAAACTGAGCCTGCTTGATGAATCGCTGGCAGATGCACCGTCCATCAGCCTCGCCGAGTTGCAGTTGCGCTGTGGCGGCACGATGCCGATCCAGCTGCAACTGAATTTCGATGTCAGCCAGATCGATCCAAACCGCAGTTACGGCTTGGCCGTACGCATCGAGAAGGATGGAAAGCTGCTGTACATCAACACCAGTAGCCATCCAATCAAGCCGGATGCCGTGACGGGTAAGCAACAGGTGGTTGTCGACAAGATCGAAGTTCCCTTTGGCTGCATCGACTTGAGGAACCGTAGGGATTGACCACCCGAGCAGGAAAATCCGCTACAGTCCGGGGGTTGGCCACAAGCCAGCCCCAGGACAACGGAGATTCCATGAAAAAGCTCTTTATGCTGTGTTGCGCATCCCTGCTCGCAGCCTGTTCCAGCCAAACCCCGTCCACCCAGGCCAGCCTGGATGGCGAAGTTTTCTACCTGCAGCGCATCGCCCTGCCGCCTGCCGCCACCTTGAGCGTCGAGTTGCAGGATGTCTCGCTGATGGACGCCCCTGCCGTGACCCTGGCCCGCCAGGCCGGCCCGGTCAAAGGTAACGTGCCGCTGCCGTTCCACCTCACCTACGACCCGGCCCGGGTCAAGCCCGGGCACCGTTACGCGGTCAGCGCACGCATCGAACTGGACGGCAAGCTGCTGTTCATCAATACCGAACACCACGGCGTGGCACTCGACGGCAGCGACCAGCAGCCGGTACGGGTCAAAGTCGACCCGGTACGCTGAGCCCGCCCCACTTCACCGATAAGGAAATGCCCATGATTCGCGCCCCCCTGCGCCTCACTACCCTGTGCGCCGGCCTGCTGCTGTCGGCCAGTGCCCTGGCCCTGTCGCTTGGCGACCTGAGCCAGTCCGACGCCACCGGCGGCCTGAAGGACGCCCTCACCCAGGGCGCGCAGGTTGCCGTCAAGCAACTCAGCACACCTGGCGGGTTCAGCAATAACCCTGAGGTGCGCATCGAGCTGCCGGGCAACCTCGGCAAAGCGGCCAAGGCAATGAAGATGTTCGGCAAGGGCGACCAGGTCGAAGCCCTGGAAACCAGCATGAACAAGGCCGCCGAAGCTGCGGTGCCGCAGGCCCAGGCGATTCTGGTGGACGCCGTGAAGAAGATGACCGTGACCGATGCCAAGGGCATTCTCAGCGGTGCTGACGACTCGGCCACCCAATACCTGAACAAGAGCAGCCGGGAGCAGATCCGCGCCAAGTTCCTGCCGATCGTCAAGCAGGCCACCGACAAGGTCGGTGTCGCCCAGCAGTACAATGCCTTCGCCGGCCAGGCCAAGGGCATGGGGCTGATCAAGGATGACGCCAACATCGAGAACTACGTGACCGAGAAGGCGCTGGATGGCCTGTTCGAGATGATTGCCAAGCAGGAAGAAAGCATTCGCCAGAACCCGGCGCAGGCGGCTACCAGCCTGGCCAAGAAGGTCTTCGGCGCCCTTTGAGGGCCTAGGGGGCGCTTTGCGCCCCTTTCGCGACACAAGGCCGCTCCTACACGCGAACGCGTTTCCCTGTAGGAGCGGCCTTGTGTCGCGAAAGGAGGGCAAAGCCCTCCCCCGCAGTCTTCAGCCTTTCTTCACCCTGAACCAAGCCGCATACAGCGCCGGCAAGAACAGCAAGGTCAACGCCGTAGCCACGATCAACCCCCCCATGATCGCCACCGCCATCGGCCCGTAGAACACACTGCGTGACAGTGGGATCATCGCCAGCACCGCCGCCAGCGCGGTCAGCACGATCGGCCGGAAGCGCCGCACCGTAGCCTCGATGATGGCCTGCCAGCGGTCCAGCCCGGAAGCGATATCCTGCTCGATCTGGTCCACCAGGATCACCGAGTTGCGCATGATCATCCCTGCCAGGGCAATGGTGCCGAGCATGGCGACGAAGCCGAACGGCTGGCGGAACACCAACAGGAACAGGGTCACGCCAATCAGCCCCAACGGCGCAGTCAGGAACACCATCACCGTGCGCGAGAAGCTGCGCAGCTGGATCATCAGCAGGCTCAGCACCACCACGATGAACAGCGGCATGCCGGCGTTCACCGACTTCTGCCCGCGCTCCGAGTCTTCCACCGTGCCGCCCACTTCCAGCAGGTAGCCATCTGGCAGCTTCGCCTTGATCTCCTGCAGCGTCGGCAAGATCTGCTTCACCAGCGTCGCCGGCTGCTCCTTGTCATAGATGTCGGCACGCGCGGTCACCGTCGGCAGGCGGTTACGGTGCCAGATGATGCCTTCCTCGAAACCATATTCCAGGGTAGCCACCTGCGACAGCGCCACGCTCTGGCCGTTGTTGGTCGGCAATGCCAGGCTGCCAAGGTTGCCCAGTTCGCCACGCTCCTGCGCGGTACCACGCAAGAGGATCTCGATCAGTTCGTTATCCTCGCGGTACTGGCTGACCGTGGTGCCGGTCAGCGAGCTCTGCAGGAAGCTCGACAGCTGCGCGGTGCTCACGCCCAGAGCGCGTGCGCGGTCTTGATCGATCTCGAGGAACACCGCCTTGCTCGGTTCTTCCCAGTCCAGGTGCACATTGACCACATGCGGGTTCTCACGCACCTTGTCTGCCACTTCGCGGGCCAGGGATCGGGCTTTCTCGATGTGCTCGCCGGTGACGCGGAACTGCACCGGATATCCCACGGGCGGACCGTTCTCCAGCCGGGTGACACGGGCGCGCAGGTCGGGGAACTGCTGGTCGACGGTATTGATCAGCCAACTGCGCAGGCGTTCACGGTCTTCCATCGACTTGGCCAGCACCACGAACTGGGCAAAGCTGGCGGCCGGCAGTTGCTGGTCCAGCGGCAGGTAGAAGCGTGGCGAACCGGTGCCTACATAGGCGACGTAGTTGTCGATGCCGTCCTGCTGCTTGAGCAGCGCTTCCAGTTGCTTGACCCGCTCGGCGGTGTTGGCCAGCGAGGCGCCTTCAGCGAGCTTCAGGTCGACCATCAGCTCCGGGCGCCCCGAGGCCGGGAAGAACTGCTGGGGCACGAAGCGGAACAGCAGGATGCTGCCGACAAAGGCGGCAATGGTCAGCAGGATCACCGTCTTGCGCCGCCGCACGCACCACTCCACCACACGCCGCACGCGGTGGTAGAACGGTGTGCCATAGGGGTCGGGGGCATGCCCGTCCTTGCCATGGCGGGCAGCATGCAGTTTTGCCAGGTCCGGCAGCAGCCGTTCGCCCAGGTAAGGCACGAAGAGCACGGCCGCGATCCACGACGTCAACAATGCGATGGTCACCACCTGGAAGATCGAGCGGGTGTACTCGCCGGTGCTGGAGGCCGCCGTGGCAATCGGCAGGAAGCCTGCCGCCGTGATCAGCGTGCCGGTGAGCATCGGGAACGCCGTGCTGGTCCAGGCGTAGCTGGCCGCCTTGAGGCGGTCGAAGCCCTGTTCCATCTTGATCGCCATCATCTCCACGGCGATGATCGCATCGTCCACCAGCAGGCCCAGCGCCAGCACCAGCGCACCCAGCGAGATCTTGTGCAGGCCGATGCCGAAGTAGTGCATGGCGGCGAAGGTCATGGCCAGCACCAACGGGATCGCCAAAGCCACCACCAGGCCGGTGCGCAGGCCCAGGGAGAAGAAGCTCACCAGCAGCACGATCGCCAGCGCCTCGACCAGCACCTGGACGAACTCGCCGACGCCGGCCTTGACCGCCGCCGGCTGGTCCGACACCTTGCGCAACTCCATACCGGCCGGCAGGTTGCGCGCCAGCCGCTCGAATTCGCCTTCCAGCGCCTTGCCCAGCACCAGGATGTCGCCGCCATCCTTCATCGACACCGCAAGGCCGATGGCGTCCTCGCCCATGAAGCGCATGCGCGGCGCGGGCGGGTCGTTGAAGCCACGGTGCACATCGGCCACATCGCCGATGCGGAAGGTGCGGTCGCCCACACGGATGGGGAACTGGCGGATCTCGTCAACGCTGTCGAAGCGACCGCTCACCCGCAGTTGCAGGCGCTCGCTGGGGGTTTCGAAGAAGCCGGCCGTGCTCACCGCGTTCTGCTCACGCAGCGCCTGCTGCACCGCCTCCAGCGGTACGCCGAGGGTAGCCAGCTTGAGGTTGGACAGCTCGATCCAGATCTTCTCGTCCTGCAAGCCGATCAGCTCGACCTTGCCGACATCCTTGACCCGCTGCAGCTGGATCTGGATACGATCGGCATAATCCTTGAGCACCGCATAGTCGAAGCCGGCGCCGGACAACGCGTAGATATTGCCGAACGTGGTGCCGAACTCATCGTTGAAGAACGGCCCCTGGATTTCTGGCGGCAAGGTATGGCGAATGTCCGCGACCTTCTTGCGGATCTGGTACCACAATTCGGGGATGTCCTTGGAATGCAGCGAGTCGCGGGCCATGAAGGTCACCTGCGACTCGCCCGGGCGCGAGAACGAGACGATCTTCTCGTACTCGCCGGTCTCCATCAGTTTCTTCTCGATGCGCTCGGTGACCTGGCGTGAGACTTCTTCGGCCGTGGCGCCCGGCCACAGGGTACGGATCACCATGGCCTTGAAGGTGAACGGCGGATCCTCGCTCTGCCCCAGCTTGGTGTACGACATGGCGCCAATGGCCGCCAGCAGGATCATCAGGAACAGTACGATCTGGCGGTTGCGCAGCGCCCAGGCGGAAAGGTTGAAACCCATCGGGACTTACTCCTTGGCCGTCAGGTTCACCACGCGGTTGGTGCGGTCCACTGGCCGCACCTCCTGCCCCTCGCGCAGCACATGGCCGCCGGCAGCGACCACCCAGTCGCCTGGCGTCAGGCCTTCGAGTACCGGTACGGTTTCACTGCCATAAGGGCCCAGGCGCACCACCACACGCTCCAGGTGAGCGTCCGGCTTGACCCGCCAGACATAGGCCTGGCCATTTTCAGCGGTCACCGCCGACAACGGCACGGCCAAGGGGATCACCCCGTCATGGGCGATGAACACCCGCGCGCTCTGGCCCAGTTCGGCAGGGACTTTGGACGAGGTGAAGGCGATACGCGCAGCGAAGGTGCGCGAACGGGGGTCGGCGGCCGGCGACAGCTCACGAATGCGCCCCTCGAAACGCTGATTGGGGTGCGACCACAGCTCGACGCTGACTGCCTGGCCCACGGCAAAACGAGCGAACTGTTGTTCCGGCAGGCCAATGGCAACCTCACGCTCGCCGTCGGCAGCCAGGGTGAACACTGTCTGTCCCGCCGCAACCACCTGACCGACCTCGACCTGGCGCTTGGCAATCACGCCCGCCTGTGGCGCGCGCAACACCGCGTATTCGGCCTGGTTGCCGGCCACGTCGAATTCGGCCTTGGCTTGCTTGAGGCGAGCCAGGCCGGCGCGGTAGAGGTTTTCGGCATTGTCGTACTGGGAATGGCTGACCATCTGCCGGTCCAGCAGCTTCTGGTAGCGATCACGCTCGGTGCGCACCAGCGACAGGTTGGCCTCGGCAGCCGCCAGCTGGGCGCGGTTGGCCTCCAGCTGTAGCCGTACGTCCTGCGGGTCCAGTTCGGCCAGCGGCTGCTCGGCCTTGACCCGCTGCCCTTCCTCCACCAGGCGCTTGCTGACCTTGCCGCCGATGCGGAAGGCCAGCTCCGGCTCGAAGCGCGCGCGCACTTCGCCGGGGTAACTGTCGGCAGCGGCTTCGGCCGGTTGCGGCTGAACCACCAAGGCCGGGCGCGGCGCGGCAGGAGCAGCGGTTTCCTGGCCGCAGGCTGCCAGCAACAGCACGGCAGCGGCAGGCAGAGCGAGGGACAAGGCATGGCGCAACATGATGAATCCTTTCGCGAAGAGCACATCGAATATTTATACTGGCGAGTATATTAAGTCAGGGAACCGAGGCCGGGAAGCCGGCGTCGGAAAGAAAATCGACATTAACGACGGTCGTCACCTGCAGCCGGATGCCGTTCCACCCGGTAAGATGGGCGCCCCTTCAATCAGATGCGGATTCCAATGTCCAACGACGCACCCATCGGCCCAGGCCGGCCCAAGGACCTGGCAAAGCGCGAGGCCATCCTCGAAGCCGCCAAGGCCCTGTTCCTCAGCCTCGGCTACGCCAACACCAGCATGGATGCGGTCGCTGCGGCGGCAGGTGTTTCAAAGCTCACGGTCTACAGCCACTTCACCGACAAGCAGACGCTGTTTGGTTCGGCGGTCATGGCGACTTGTCAGAACCAGTTGCCCGACATGATATTCGAGTACCCGGAGGGTGCGCCGGTCGAGGAGGTGCTGCTGAATATCGGCCGCAGCTTCCAGGCGCTGATCAGCAGTGACGAGGCGGTCAAGCTCAGCCGCCTGATCATGGCGCTAGGCAGCCAGGATCCGGGGTTTGGCGAGTATTTCTATGAAGCCGGGCCCAAGCGGGTGCTGATGGGCATGGAGGCGCTACTGCGCGGGATCGACGCGCGCGGACTGTTGCGGATTGCCAATCCGTTGCAGGCGGCGGAGCATTTCTTCTGCCTGGTCAAGGGTGCGCCTGACTATCGGTTACTGCTGGGGTGTGCCGGGCCATTGGAAGGGGATAAGGCCGAGGCCCATGTGCGTGAGGTGGTGGAGTTGTTTATTCGGGCTTTCAAGGCCTGAGCCAACCTTAACCGGCCTCTTCTCGGGCACGCCCGCTCCCACAGGTACCGCACAGTTTTCAGAACCTCTGATATCCCTGTGGGAGCGGGCGTGCCCGCGAAGAGGCCGGCGCAGGCGGTCAGGCTTTCAGCGCTTTCTTCGGATAAATGTCATACCGGCTCGACTTGCCTTCCAGGCTGTGGCTCGGCTTTGGCCCATCGATGATCGGCGCCTTGCGCGGCCGCTTCACCACCACTCGGTGGCTGGCCAGTGCCAAGGCAGCTTCGAGCAACGCCGGGGCATCCAGATCATCACCGACCAAAGGCCGGAACACGCGCATTTCTTTCTTTACCAAGGCACTCTTGTCGCGGTGCGGGAACATCGGGTCGAGATAAATCACCTGCGGCGCCTCGCCTTCCCAGGCGCGCATCCGCTCGATGGCGTTGCCGGTCAGCAGGCGCATGCGCCCTACAATCGGCCCCACCTCATCATCCGCGCGAGCCCGCGACAGGCCATCCTCCAGCAGCGCAGCAATCAGCGGCTGGCGCTCGATCAAGGTCATCTGGCAACCCAGGCTGGCCAGCACGAACGCGTCCTTGCCCAGGCCTGCCGTGGCATCCAGCACCTGCGGCCGCACGCCTTGGGCGATACCGACCGCCTTGGCGATCATCTGCCCGTTGCCGCCGCCAAACTGGCGCCGGTGTGCAGCCTGGCCCTCGACAAAGTCCACCCGCACCGGCCCCGGTGCCTGCGGGCCCAGTTGCTGGATCTGCAGACCATCGATGCCGACCTGCACGGCAAACCCGGCAGCATCGTCCTGCAGCGGCAGCGCCAGGCGCTCGGCCCATGCGGCGGCTTGCGCCTCGAATTCAGCCGACAGCGCCTCGACCCGGATACCTGTGCCCTGCTCTTCCATCTTTCACACCTAGAAATTGAACCCAGCCATTAATGTATCGGCCGCCACGGCCGATACAGGCAATATCCCGCTATTCTGCCAGAGCACAACGCGCGCGACTGCCATGTCAGAAACTCTTCCCATCGGTTTGACCTACTTGTCGCCTGTCGGCAACTACGGTCGGCAGAATACCCAGGCACTCGGGGGCGTCAGCCACCTGTGGCAGGATTTCTTTGCTCGCGCGATGGCCGAGCAGCAAGCCGAAGAGCCAGACAGTGTCAGCCAGGCCATGGTCCAGTACGACCAGGCCAGCGGCGAACCGATTGGCGGGGCCAAGGCCCTGGCATTGATCGAAACCCAGCGTGCCTGCCCGGTGCATGACACCCTCGTCGCGCCGCCCGAGCCCCTGTTCCTGCCCAAGGCGGAACTTGAGGCCAACCTGCTGGAGCCGGCGCCAGAGCCGTTCAGCGTCGCCGAGATGATCCAGCAGCAACGCCAGCTCGACATCAGCAACAACTGGCTGCGCCCGGTTGTGATGAGCCAAGGCCACCCGCTCGGCGAACCGGGCCCGGCGCCCTCCCCGCGCCCGCTGCACCTGCCGATCGCCGAATTCGAGATGAACCTGCTCGACCCCGCGCCTGAACCCTACGACGAAGCGACCATGGCCCAGCAGCAGAACGACCTTGAGTTCGACATGCACTGGGCACGCCCGGTGGTGCTGAACAACGTTCGCGTACACGCCTGAGCTCAACGGCAGACCTGCCAGCGCCCCATGTCCAGATGAAAGTGATTGTGGTGGGCAGCGTTGTAGTCCGGCCCCAGCACGGTGCTGAAACTGTCGCAGGCCGCTTGCCGTACTTGCCTTAGAAACTCGCCCTTCTGTCCACCCGACTGCCAGTCACGCGCCAGTACGATGCGCTGACCGTCCTGCAAGCGAAAGCCGCTGATATCCAGCGCGTTGGCCGAGGCGTGCTGGCTAAGGCGCCCCTGCTTGCGGTTATAGACATTGCGGCAGGCAAAGCTGCCCAGATGATCCACCTGCACCACAGGCTGGCCGAATACCCGCTGCGCGGCTGGCTGCAAGCCATGCTCCTCGAACAATGCATAGGCGACCGCCAGCGGGCAACTGGCGAGGAAGCTGCTGCTCAAACGTACCTGCCCTTGCTCAATGCGCCACACGTTTTGCAGGGGGCATTTCGCTGACGCCGGGCTGTCGGCTTGCGCCCGGTAACGCAGGCCGGACGTTTCCAGCGTCTGGCGACACAGGCCTGGATCGTTGCGCAGCCGCGACAGTTTGTAGCTTGTCAGCCAGTTTGGCGACTGGCGCACATCCAGCGGCGCCCAAGGGTTCCAGGCGTGCGGCAGGCGCCAGCCAAGCTGCCACGCAACGCCCACCATCAGCAACAGCAGGCCGCACAGCAGCATAAGTGCGCGCATGACGGCCTAGCGGCGGAACAGGTCGTTGAGCTGGGCGAACGGCAAGGCCTGCTCGGCGTAGCTGAAAGTGCCCTGGTCACGAATCTCCAGTGCCGCCCGCTGAAATGCGCCCAGCGCTGCCCGGGCCAGCGAAGAGCCGACACTGATGCGACGAACGCCCAGGTCCTGCAATTGGTTGACGCTCAGCGGCACACCGGCCAGCCCCATCAGCACATTGACCGGCTTGGGCGCCACCGCCTGCACCACGGCGCGCACCTCATCGACACTGCGCAGCCCCGGTGCATAGAGCACGTCGGCCCCGGCCTCGGCGAAGGCCTGCAGGCGCAGGATGGTATCGTCCAGGTCCATGCGCCCGTGCAGCAGGTTTTCCGCACGGGCACACAAGGTGAAGGGGAATGGCAGGCTGCGGGCCGCCTGCACCGCGGTCCGCACCCGCGCCACGGCCAGTTCGAAGTCGTAGATCGGCGCCTCGGCGCGGCCACTGGCATCTTCGATCGACCCGCCGACCAGCCCCGCTTCAGCGCCACGCAGGATGGTTTGCGCGCTGTCCTCCGGCAGGTCGCCAAAGCCGTTTTCCAGGTCGGCGGCTACCGGCAATGGTGTGGCATCGACGATCACTCTGGCATTGTCCAGCGTCTCATCCAGGCTCAGGGCACCTTCGGCATCCGGTCGACCAAGGCTGAAGGCCAGGCCGGCACTGGTAGTGGCCAACGCTTCGAAGCCGAGACTGGCCAGCATCCTGGCGGAGCCGGCATCCCAGGGGTTAGGGATGACGAAAGCGCCATCACGCTCATGCAGCGCCTTGAAGGCTTCGGCTCGCAGGGTCTGTACATCCATGGTCACAACCTCCGGGGCAGGGAAGGGTCAGAGTAGCCCCAGTTGTTCGACCTCGGGAGCGCGCGGCAATTCAGGCAAAGGTGCCAAGCCAGGCAGGCGGGCCATCAGCCGTTGGTGGAAGCGCCGAGCCAGCGCGGCGGCGAGACGGTTGTCGGAAGTGTGCAGAAACACATAAGGGCTGCGCCCTTCCTCGACCCAGGCGGCGACCTTGTCGACCCAGGGGGTGAGGAAGGTTTCGTTGGCGGCAAGCTCCGGGTGGCCGATGAAACGCACCTGCGGATGTTGACTGAAGGCAGCGGGGCGCGGTGGCACCTTGGGCTTTTTCGACTGCGCATGCAGCACCGCAGGGTCGCGTGAGGTGCAACTGAACAGCGCACGCGGGTCGAGGCAGATACGTTCCACGCCGCGCTCGAGCAGCAGGCGGTTGAGCAGCCGCTCCTCCTCGCCCTTGGCAAAGAACGCCGGGTTGCGCACCTCCACGGCCACCGGCACGCCGATTTCGTCGAGGAAGCGGCACAGCTCGCCCAACCGTGCAGGGCTGAACTGGGCGGACAATTGCAACCAGTAAGGCGATACGCGCTGGCCAAGGGGGGCCATCAGACGGGTGAAGTCGAAGGCAGTTTCCAGCTGATCACGCAGATCACCTTCGTGGGTGATGTCCCTGGGAAACTTGGCGGTAAAACGGAAGTGCTCAGGCATGACCTGCGCCCAGCGGGCGATGGTGCCGGGGGCGGGGCGGGCGTAGAACGTGGTGTTGCCCTCGACCGCGTTGAACACCTGGCTATAGTAGCCAAGCATTTCACTGGTGCTGGCGTCGGCGGGATACAGGTACTCGCGCCAGGCGTTCTCACTCCAGGACGGGCAACCTACGAAATAAGGCAGGGGTGACGAATTCATCCATCAAATGTACAGGTCGAGCCCCAGTACTTCCATGTCCCAGTCGTTGAAACCGGCTGTGCTCAGGTAGCTGGCCAGCGCCGTGGCGGTGCGCCGGTCACGGGCGCGGGGGAAGACCATGTCCTGCTGCCGTGCTGGCAGGCCTGCCGTACGACGAGCTGCAGCCTCTGGGGTGACTTCGCTTTCCTCGATCAGCTCGGCATCGTCGACGCTATCGTCACGCACCGCTGCCTTGCGCGGCGTGCGCTTGACCGGGTAGGACTGCGATGAGAAACCGTCGATACGCATGGCATGAGCACTCAGGACCAATGATGGCAATTTAGCAGCATCAGAGTTCCGTCGCTAATGCTTGAGTGATAACTGGACCACAGTTTGCGCCGAAGGTTTTATCGTCAACCGCGATAACCGACGAACTGCACTCAACGCGCCTTGGGTGTGGCTACATTATCGCGCAAGTAAACCGGTTGCGCCTGTTCGGCGACGATTGCCTCGCCACGGGCCCAGGCGAAACTGGCCAGGCTGAGGATGTCCTGCGCATTGGGCAAAGCGGCCGGGTCGCTGGCGCTGGCCTGCACTGCCATGCGCTCGGCATAGCCCCAGCCGGTACCGGCACCGAACCAGTCGCCACTGCTGCCATCAGGCAGGGTCACGCGCTCAGGCGGCAGCACCGCCTCCAGACCCTGCAGGCGCATTTCGCCGGTTTCAGCCTTGTAGCAGCCCCAGTACACTTCATCCATGCGCGCATCGATGGCGGCCGCCACCTGCTGCACCCCGTGCTCACGCAGCGCGCCCTGGGCCAGCGCGGCCAGGTTGGACACCGGCAGCACCGGGCGCTCCAGCGCAAACGCCAGGCCCTGTACCACACCGATGGCGATGCGCACACCGGTGAACGCGCCCGGGCCACGACCGAAGGCGATGGCATCCAGCGCATTGAGCGCCACGCCGGAGTCCGCCAGCAGCTGCTTGATCATCGGCAGCAACTTCTGCGCATGCATGCGCGGGATCACCTCGTAATGGCTGGTTACCTTGCCGTCATGCAGCAGCGCAACGGAACAGGCTTCGGTGGCGGTATCCAGGGCCAGCAGGGTGGTCATCGAACGGGTATCCAGGTGCGGGGAAAAAGAGCGGCAGTATAGAGCAGCTACGGTCCCTGTGGGAGCGGCCTTGCGTCGCGAAAAGGCCGCGGAGCGGCCTCAGGATGTCAGCGACACGGCATAAATCGAGGGGGCTGCTTCGCAGCCCAATCGCGACGCAAGGCCGCTCCCACAAAAAAGCGGACGCTGCGTCAGAGGGTGGATCAGCTCAGGGCTGCCAGCACCTTGGCGGTGATCGACTCGACCGAGCCGACGCCTTCGATATGGCTGTACTTCGGCTTGCCGGCGTTGGCGGCCGACAGCTTCTGGTAGAAGTCCACCAGCGGCTTGGTCTGGCTGTGGTAGACCGACAGGCGGTGACGCACGGTTTCTTCCTTGTCGTCGTCGCGCTGGATCAGGTCTTCGCCGGTGACGTCGTCCTTGCCTTCCACTTTCGGTGGGTTGTACTGAATGTGGTAGGTGCGGCCCGAGGCCAGGTGCACACGGCGGCCAGCCATGCGGCCGACGATTTCTTCGTCGTCGACGGCGATTTCGACCACGGCGTCGATGTCGACACCGGCAGCAACCATGGCTTCAGCTTGCGGAATGGTACGCGGGAAGCCGTCGAACAGGCAGCCATTGGCGCAATCCGGCTGGGCGATGCGCTCCTTGACCAGGCTGATGATCAGCTCGTCGGACACCAGCTGGCCGGCATCCATGACTTTCTTCAGTTCCAGGCCCAGTGGGGTACCGGCCTTGACGGCGGCACGCAGCATGTCACCGGTGGAGATCTGTGGAATACCGAACTTCTCGGTGATGAACTTTGCCTGAGTACCTTTACCGGCCCCGGGAGCTCCCAGCAGAATTACGCGCATCTCGTGCTCCTCAAATTTTTTTATGAAATTCAATGGATTCGGCAATCGAGGCCAAGTCCGGAAAATCGGGTATGACCATAAATCGGTCAAAAGGCTGCTCAAGATACACAGCACCCGGCAGCCAGACAAGCGTCCCAAAGTGGCGGCATCGCGTCATTTCCCGGCAGAAGCGAAGATGGTTGCGCCTGGCGCAACCACCCTCCCCGCCCCGTCCCGGCCCATGCCCTGCCTGCGGGAAGGCGCCGCCACAGCTGGCCTCAACCAGTGTTGCGAAGGCCCGCAGCAATGCCTGCCACAGTCACCAGCAAGGCCTGCTCCAACGGGCTGTCCAGAGCGGCTTCGCGGCTGCGCGAACGGGCCAGCAACTCGGCCTGCAGGCGATGCAGCGGGTCCAGGTAGGTATTGCGCAGGCTGATGAATTCCAGGGTCTCGGGGCTGTGCGCCAGTAGCACCGGCTGCCCGGTCAGGCCCAACACCACCTGGCATGACTGCGACAATAGGTCGCGCAGATGCGCACCGAAAGGAAGCAACTCCGGTTGCACCAGACGTTCGTCGTAGGCCTTGGCAATTTCCGCATCGGCCTTGGCCAGGACCATTTCCAGCATGTCGATACGGGTGCGGAAGAATGGCCACTGCTCACGCATCTGGCCCAGCAGCTCGCCCTGACCACGCGCCAGGGCATTGCTCAGCGCAGTTTCCCAACCCAGCCAGGCCGGCAGCATCAGGCGCGTCTGGGTCCAGCCGAAGATCCACGGGATCGCCCGCAGGCTTTCGATGCCTCCAGCACGGCGCTTGGCCGGGCGGCTGCCCAACGGCAGGCGGCCCAGTTCCTGTTCGGGGGTGGACTGGCGGAAATACTCGACGAAGTCAGGGTTTTCCCGAACCACGCCGCGGTACGCTTTCACGCCGTCCGCCGCCAGTTGGTCCATCAGTACGCGCCAGGCAGGTTCTGGTGGAGGCGGCGGCAGCAAGGTGGCTTCCAGCACGGCGGCCAGGTAGAGGTTGAGGTTCTGCTCGGCAATACCCGGCAGGCCGAACTTGAAGCGGATCATCTCGCCCTGCTCAGTGGTGCGGAACCGCCCTGCTACCGAGCCGGGTGGTTGCGACAGGATCGCCGCATGCGCAGGGCCACCGCCACGGCCGACGGTACCCCCGCGGCCATGGAACAGCAGCAGTTCGACCTGATGCTCGCGGCAGATGCGCACCAGGTTTTCCTGAGCGCGGTACTGGGCCCAGGCGGCCGCTGTAGTGCCAGCGTCCTTGGCCGAGTCGGAGTAACCGATCATCACCTCCTGCGGCCCGCGCAAGCTGGCGCGGTAGCCCGGCAAGCCCAACAGGCGCTGCATCACCGGCCCGGCGTTGTCCAGGTCGGCCAGGGTTTCGAACAGTGGCACCACGCGCATCGGCCGGGTCAGGCCGGCTTCCTTGAGCAGCAGTTGCACGGCCAGTACATCGGAGGCCGCGCCCGCCATCGAGATCACGTACGAGCCCAGCGACGCGCCCGGCGCCGCAGCGATCTCGCGGCAGGTGGCCAGCACTTCTGCGGTGTCTGCCTGCGGCCTGAAGTGCGCCGGCAGCAAGGGCCGGCGGTTCTTCAGTTCGGCCTGGAGGAATGCGATACGTTGTTCTTCATCCCAGTCTGCATAACTGCCCAGGCCCAGGTAATCGGTGATTTCGGCCAGTGCATCACGGTGCCGGGCAGCGTCCTGGCGCACATCCAGGCGGCCCAGGAACAGGCCAAAGGTCACCGCCCGGCGCAGGCTGTCGAGCAGCGGGCCATCAGCGATCACGCCCATGCCGCATTCATGCAGCGACTGATAGCACAGCTCCAGCGGGGCGACCAGGTCGCGGTTGTCCACCAGCACCTCGGCGCTGGGCGGCAGGTTGCCGGTCAACGCGGCATGGGCCCAGGCGCGGGTGGCCCGCAGGCGGTCACGCAATTGCTTGAGCACGGCCCGGTATGGCTCGGCGCTCTCGCCCACACGCTCACACAGCGCGTGGCTGGCCTGCTGCATGGACAGCTCGGCCGCCAACGCGTCGACATCACGCAGGAACAGGTCGGCCGCCATCCAGCGGGCCAGCAGCAGCACCTCGCGGGTAACTGCAGCCGTGACATTGGGGTTGCCGTCACGGTCACCGCCCATCCACGAGGCGAAGCGAATGGGCGCGGCTTCCAGCGGCAAGCGCAGGCCGGTGGCGTCGAACAGTGCCTTGTCGACCTTGCGCAAGTGGTTGGGAATCGCATGCCACAGTGAGTGTTCGATCACCGCAAAGCCCCATTTGGCTTCGTCCACCGGGGTTGGCCGGGTGCGGCGGATTTCTTCGGTGTGCCAGGCCTCGGCAATCAGCCGACGCAGGCGTTCGCGCACCTGCTGGCGCTCGGCGGGGGTCAGGTCGCGATGATCCTGTACGGCCAGCTGGCCGGCAATGGCATCGTACTTCTGGATCAACGTGCGCCGCGCCACTTCGGTGGGGTGCGCAGTGAGCACCAGCTGAATATCGAGCTTGGCCAACTGCCGGGCCAGGGCGTCATCCTTGTGCCCGGCCTGCTTCAGCCGCGCCAGCAGTTCGGGCAGTACCCGCGCTTCGAACGGTTCTGGCTGGCCGGCATCGCGCCGGCGGATCAGCTGATACTGCTCGGCCATGTTGGCCAGGTTGAGGAACTGGTTGAAGGCGCGTGCCACCGGCAGCAGGTCTTCTTCGGCAAGGTCGGCCAGGGTCGAGCTCAACTGCTCGCCAGCACTGCGGCGGTCGGCCTTGGCGCTGTGGCGGATGTCCTCGATCTTCTGCAGGAACGCGTCACCGTGCTGCTGGCGAATGGTCTCGCCGAGCAACTCCCCCAACACATGGACATCTTCACGCAGGCGCACATCGATATCAGTCATTGGCCCTCTCTTCGGCGCGGCTCGCCGCACTCTGCTCAGGAAACAGCACTGGCCCAAGAGTGCCCACTGCCGGGGCGCAATGGCAAGCCGCGATCGTGCAAAGCAAACTAAAATCAAGGCACAGCAGTCCGATGCGATGCAGCCTTTTCTGGCGTTCACAGAGGTCATCATGAAAATTCGCGAACTCGCCCAGCACTGGGAACAGAATGCCGCCGGCACCCTGAGCCCTACCGGCCACGCCTTGCACCTGGACCTGGAGTCCGAGGCTCGCCTGGCGGCCCTGATCGACATGTACCCCAAGCGCACGGCCGAAGAACTGCTCGGCGAACTGGTCGCCGCCGCACTGGAGGAGTTGGAAGCCAGCTTTCCGTATGTCCAGGGCCGCAAGGTCATCGCCACCGACGAGGAAGGTGACCCGTTGTTTGAAGACATCGGCCCTACCCCGCGCTTTCTGGCCTTATCGCGGCGGCACCTGCACGACCTGAGCAACACCGACGACAGCAGCGGCAGCTGATCTGTTACCCCTCATCGTCCGGGCCTGCAACGGGCCCGGAAACCTCTGCGAAGTGTGAAAGTTCCTGGTCAATCCGGCTGACCGACTAGTCAGAAATAAATAGGTAGCCCAAGCAACTTTTTCTGAACCATTCAAAAAACGGTCAAGTCCCAGCCAATAGCCATCACGCTAAAACCCTGCACACCGCCATGGTGCACCGTTGACGCGCTAGCGCAGCCAATGTCAGGGCTTTAGCGATGGACTGCTACGGATATCGTCGTTATCAGGAGTGATCCAATGGAACTGACCACCATCAAGACCCCGAAGACCCCATCCACTCACCTGCGCGGGTTCAAGCTGGCGGCGCTGGCCCTGGGCAGCAGCTTGGTCCTGGCCGGCTGTGCAGGCAACCCGCCTACCGAGCAGTATGCCGTGACCCAGTCCGCGGTGAATTCCGCGGTCAGCGCTGGTGGCACCGAGTTCGCTGCCGTGGAGATGAAAGCCGCTCAGGACAAGTTCAAGCAGGCAGAGATCGCCATGCACGACAAACAGTACGACCAAGCCAGGATGCTGGCCGAACAGGCCGAGTGGGACGCGCGCGTCGCTGAACGCAAAGCCCAGGCAGCCAAGGCCCAGAAGGCTGTGCAGGAGGCCCGTGAGGGCGCTCAGGACGTCCGTCAGGAAGGCATGCGCAGCGCTCAATGAGCGCCGCCAAGCCCCCTCGAGCCTTCGCAACCGATCAAAGGATGAACACTATGCGCAACTACGTCATGATTCCCGCCCTGCTGGCCCTGAGCGTCGGCCTCGCTGCCTGCTCCCACGACCCGAACCCCAATCTGGAGTCGGCCCGTACCAACTTCTCGGCACTGCAGAGCGATCCGCAGTCGAGCAAGGTCGCCGCACTCGAGACCAAGGACGCCCAGGACTGGCTGAACAAGTCCGACAAGGCCTTCATGGAGCGTGAGGACAGCAAGAAGGTCGACCAGCTCGCCTACCTGACCAACCAGCGCATCGAGGTGGCCAAGGAAACCATCGCCCTGCGCACCGCCGAGAACGAACTGAAAAACGCCTCGGCCCAACGTGCCCAGGCCAAGCTCGATGCCCGCGACGCGCAGATCGCCAAGCTGCAGGACAGCCTCAACGCCAAGCAGACCGACCGCGGTACCCTGGTGACCTTCGGTGATGTGCTGTTCGACTTCAACAAGGCCAACCTCAAGAGCAACGCCTACCCGAACATCACCAAGCTCGCGCAATTCCTCCAGGAGAACCCGGAGCGCAAGGTGATCGTCGAGGGTTACACCGACGCCGTTGGCTCCGCCAACTACAACCAGTCCCTGTCCGAGCGCCGCGCCAACAGCGTGCGCATGGCGCTGGTGCGCGCAGGGGTCGACCCGGCCCGTATCGTTTCCCAAGGCTACGGCAAGGAGTATCCGGTGGCGGACAACGGCAGCAACTCGGGCCGTGCGCAGAACCGTCGGGTGGAGGTAACCATCTCCAACGACAACCAGCCGGTGGCGCCTCGTGCAGTTAGCCAGATTCAGCGGTAACGCTGGTGAGCTGAAATGACAAAGCCCCGCGATCAATGCGGGGCTTTTCTTTGCCTGTTCCGGCCCTTTCGCGGGAAAGCCGCTCCCACAGAGATACGACTTCCCTTGAGGGTTGTGCATTACCAGTGGGAGCGGCTTTAGCCGCGAAAGGGCCGGAACAGCCGCTAGAAATCCTGGATCACTGCACCTGCTGCGGCGTCTCTGCGCCCATGCAGCGCACCGCACGCTTGCGGCTGTCCACCAGCACACCGGTCAGGCCTTTCTGCGCGGTATCGAACAATACCAGCACGCCATCCACGCACTGAGCCACCTGCGGCGCCGGGTCCAGGGAGACCTTGTAGTCTTCGCCGGGAATGGTCTTGAGCATGGTGAAGTCCTGCAGCAGCAGCGCATCCTCAGGCTTGGCGAAATGCAGGTAGCCGTAGTACCAGAGGGCTCCCACCGTCACGATGATGCTGCCGACACCGGTCAGGATCAGCGGGATGGCGTTGCGTTCTTCACTCATTGCTTGTTCTTCTCGTCAGGATAGTTGGGCACTTCGGCAAGCCGCCGCAGGCCGTTGAAATGGCTGGGGTCATCGAGGAAGCGCAGCATCACCTGGCGCCACAGCGGGTCGGCAAAGGTCTGCACATGGCCACCTCGGGTCAGTTGCAGCACCCGCGGGGGCGGTGCGTGCTGGTACAGGCGGATGCCGTTGTCCATTGGCACCAGGTTGTCGTCGATGCTGTGGAAGAACAGCTTCGGCGGGCTGCTCAGCTGCTCGACCGAACGGATCGCACTGTCGCCGTCCGGCACCAGCCAGGACAACGGCACCTGCAGCGGCCAGGTCAGCCACGAGGTGCTCAGGGCATAACGGCCCACTGCACGGTAACTGGCCGGCACGCCGTCGAACACCAGGGCACTGAAGCGCTGGCGCTGGTCAGGGTGCTGCGCCAGATAATGGATCGCCATCGCCCCACCGAGGCTCTGGCCGAGCAGCACCAGAGGCTTGCCCTTGACCTCGGGGGCATTGTCCAGCCATGCCATGGCCGCGTCGATGTCCTGATAGATCTCGGGCAAGCTCGGCGCGCCTTCGGACAGGCCATAGCCACGGTAATCGATCATCAGCACCTGGTAGCCCTGCTCCGGCAGCCAATAGCTGGCGCCCAGGTGGCCCGGCAGGTTACCGCCATTGCCGTGCAGGTGCAGCACCGTCCCTTTGACCTCCACCCCGGCCTTGGCCGGCAGCCACCAACCGTTCAGGCGCAGGCCATCGGCCGTGGTGAGGGTGATATCGCGGTATTCCAGCTTGGCCCGCTGCGGCGTGAACGGCTGGCCGGGCTCCGGGTAGAACAACAGGC
The DNA here is from genome assembly GCF_044748405.1 of Pseudomonas sp. NPDC089996. Classification (NCBI taxonomy): domain Bacteria; kingdom Pseudomonadati; phylum Pseudomonadota; class Gammaproteobacteria; order Pseudomonadales; family Pseudomonadaceae; genus Pseudomonas; species Pseudomonas sp. NPDC089996. The sequence continues at coordinate 140,562 of NZ_JBIVGA010000003.1, forward strand.
TGCTGCAACCGCCCAGCCCCAGCAACAGCAGGCCCAGGAGCAGCCGGCGGCCGTGTTCAGAGAATGTTCGCGTAGTCGGCTTCAATGCGATCCAGGCTCAGGTGGTTGAGGAAGTTGGAGAAGCACATCCAGGCCGACAGCGCGTTGAGGTCGCGGAACTGCTCCGGCAGGTACTTGGGTGGCTCCACCAGCCCCTCCTCGACCAGTTGGCGCAGGGTGCGCATGTCTTCCAGGGTGGTCTTGCCGCAGAACAGCAGTGGAATCTGCTCGAGCTTGCCCTTCTTCACGGCCAACTGAATGTAGTTGTAAACCATGATGAAGCCCTTGAGGTAGGACAAGTCCTTGGTGAATGGCAGGCCATTGGGCACCGAGCCGCGAAAGACCCGGCTGGCATTGCTGTAGCTCTGCGCCATCTCGAAGCCCTGCTCGCGGAAGAAGTCGAATACTTGCAGGAAATCGGCGCCCTCCTCGACCATGTGGATGGCGCGGGTGCGGTTGGTCAGCTTGCGCAGGCGGCTGGGGTAGGAGGCGAAGGCGATCACTTCCATGAGGATCGCCAGGCCTTCCTGGGTCACTGTCGACGAGGGCGGGCCCTTGGCCAGGAAGGTGCAGATCGGCTGGTTCAGGCCGTTGAGCGTGGTGCCCACGTGCACCAGCCCTTCATGCACCTCCAGGGCGCGTACGTCGCGGTTGTTGAACATGGCATCGGCGCGCACCTTGATGTAGTCGGCACCGGCTGCGGCATCGGCAACGATACCGTCGGACTCGAACACGCGGATGGTTTCCTCGGCCTCGCCGAACACCTTGTTCAGGCGGCGCTGGAGAATGTCCACGGCCTCTTTGGCCGTCAGGTTCTTCGGCTCGTCCTTGAGGTCGCCGCGCCCGTCGATGTTGTTCAGGTAGTCCGAGAGCATCAGCCCCAGGTCGGCCAGGGTCGGGTCACCGGCGTGGAAGGCGTCGGAGGCAGCGCCGTACAGTTCCTGGGAGATCAGCCCGAAGTCTTCGGTACCGCGGGCTTCGAGCATGCGCACGACCATGCGGTACTCGCGGCACATGCGCTTCATGATCTGCCCGACCGGGTTGAACTGGCCGAGCTGGCGAATGATGTCCCGCTCGATGGCCTGGAACTCGGCCTTCACTGCGCTGGAATCGAACGACAGCGGGCGGCCCAGGTAGTAATTGCGGTCAACCGCAGGCGGCTCCTTGCCCTTGGCCTTGAGGAAGCCCTGGCGGATGTTGTCGTCCCATTTCACTGCGTCCAGGACCCGGATCGGGGTCTGCGCCGCGACGATGCGGTCGGACAGGACGCGGATGGTTTGCTGGTACTCGTCCACGGAGGACTCCTTTCTAGAACAAGATACCTGTACCGGCCTCTTCGCGGGGCACAGGTGACTACTTGCCGGAGCGCTGGAAGCGCGCCACTTCGACGAACAGGTCGGAGTTGGCCGGGTCATCCAGGTAGGCCAACACCCGCGCCGACGGGCTGTCGATCAGCACACCCTCGCCGTTTTCCTCCGGCACCTCGGTGCTGTGCCCGCTCAGCTCCTTCTTCTCGACTGCCTGTTGCACCTGCTCGACATCAAGGTTGTAGACCACCAGTTCCTTGCCATCGACGATGTCGAAGCCACCGATCAGGAAGTTGCCGCCCAGGCGCCTGGGCACGCCAGCCGACAGGTACCAGCGGTTGCCATGCCGCGAGACGGTAAAGGTGTACTCCTCGGGCGCCTTGCCCTTGGCCGTGGCCACCGCCTTGTAGGCATCGCCACCGCTGCGGCTGATGGTCAGCTTCAGCGGTTCGCCCCAGGCGTCCTTGCTGCTCCACTTGCCAAGCAGGGCCTTGGGCGCCGACTGGTTGCTCGGCAGCGGCTCATGAAAGGTCACCAGACAACCGCCCAACAGCAGGAATGACAACGTCAACAACACCACACGCCAGGCTTTCATCAGGTTCTCCTTGAAAGTTCGGTTTCAGCTCAGGCCGATGCCAACACCAGATGCAGGTAACGGCTAAGCATAGCGAGCATCTGCCCATCGGCTTGCGCATCGGCATCCTTGAGCAGGCCCTGATATTCCATCTGCTCGATAATCGCCGTCAACATTTGGGCGTCCTGTTCCGGTTGCTGCGAGCCGACCACCTGCAGCAGCTGGCGTGCGCCATGCAGCAGTATCTGTTCATGCGCGCGCACCAGTTCGGCCAGACGCGGGCAAAGCAGCGCCTCTTGGCGGAAGGCCTGCTCGGCCATCATGAAATCGCGGCGGTTGAGCAACTGGCGCTGCACATAGTCGGCGGTCATGCGGGCGATTTCGTCAGCCAGCCGTGCCCGCGACTGCACGCTGCCATCGCCCTGGGCCAGCAGCTGGCGCAGGACCACCTCGGTGTTGGCCCAGAGCTTGGCCATGTAGTCGGCGCTACGCTCGACGTACTGGGCGAAGGTATCGGTGAGCAGGTCTTCAATGTCCTTGAAATAGTAGGTGGTGGCCGACAGCGGCACCCCCGCCTCGGCAGCCACGGCGCGGTGGCGCACGCCACGCACGCCATCGCGCACGACGATGCGCATGGCAGCGTCGAGGATCAGCTGGCGGCGTTGTTCGCTGCCTTGACGGGCGGTCTTGCGGCCTTGGTATTGCACGCTTTCAGCGACGGCGGTGGCGATGCCGGCGGCGCCTTGTTGGGCCATTGCGGGGGTCACTCTGATTACCTCATGGACAGTGGTTTACCTGTGCCGGCCTCTTCGCGGCTAAAGCCGCTCCCACAGGGATTTCACGGCCTTCAGGTCTTGTGCGGTTTCTGTGGGAGCGGCTTTAGCCGCGAAGAGGCCGGCACAGACAACATAAAGCTTCAGGCAAGAAAAAGCCGCCCCGAAAGGCGGCTTGTTCATATCACTCAGGCCTGCGGGCGCATGTGCGGGAACAGGATCACGTCGCGAATCGACGGCGAGTTGGTCAGCAGCATCACCAGGCGGTCGATGCCGATACCTTCACCGGCGGTCGGCGGCATGCCGTACTCCAGGGCGCGAACGAAGTCGGCGTCGTAGTGCATGGCTTCGTCGTCACCGGCGTCCTTCTCGGCCACCTGAGCCAGGAAGCGCTCTGCCTGGTCTTCGGCATCGTTGAGCTCGGAGTAGGCGTTGGCGATCTCGCGGCCACCGATGAACAGCTCGAAGCGGTCGGTCACGGCCGGGTTGTCGTCGTTGCGACGGGCCAGCGGCGAGACTTCGAACGGGTACTCGGTGATGAAGTGCGGCTGCTCCAGCTTGTGCTCGACCAGCTCTTCGAAAATCATCACCTGCAGCTTGCCCAGGCCTTCGTGGCCGAGCACCTTGGCGCCGGCCTTCTTGGCGATGGCGCGGGCGCGGTCGACGTCCTGCAGGTCGCCAGCAGTGAGCTCCGGGTTGTACTTGAGGATCGAATCGAACACCGACAGGCGCACGAACGGCTCGCCGAAGTGGAACACCTTGTCGCCGTACGGCACGTCGGTGGTACCCAGCACCAGCTGCGCCAGCTCGCGGAACAGTTCCTCGGTGAGGTCCATGTTGTCGCGATAGTCGGCGTAAGCCTGGTAGAACTCGAGCATAGTGAATTCTGGGTTGTGACGAGTCGAAACGCCTTCGTTACGGAAGTTGCGGTTGATCTCGAACACTTTCTCGAAGCCACCGACCACCAGGCGCTTGAGGTACAGCTCCGGCGCGATGCGCAGGAACATGGCCATGTCCAGGGCGTTGTGGTGGGTTTCGAACGGCTTGGCTGCGGCGCCGCCCGGGATGGTCTGCAGCATCGGCGTCTCGACTTCGAGGAAGTCGCGCTCGATGAGGAACTTGCGAATGTGCGAGATCACCTGCGAACGCACACGGAAGGTGTGGCGGGTTTCTTCGTTGACCATCAGGTCGACGTAGCGCTGGCGGTAGCGCTGCTCGGTGTCGGTCAGGCCGTGGTGCTTGTCCGGCAGGGGGCGCAGCGACTTGGTCAGCAGGCGCACGTTGGTCATTTCGACGTACAGGTCGCCCTTGCCGGAACGGGCCAGGGTGCCTTCGGCGCTGATGATGTCGCCCAGGTCCCAGGTCTTGACCGCGGCCAGGGTTTCTTCCGGCAGCGTCTTGCGGTTGACGTAGACCTGGATGCGGCCGGTCATGTCCTGGATGACCATGAACGAGCCACGGTTGAGCATGATGCGGCCGGCAACCTTGACCGGGATCGCGGCTGCTTCCAGCTCTTCCTTGGTCTTGTCCGCGTACTGTTTCTGCAGGTCGTTGCAGTAGCTGTCGCGACGGAAGTCGTTGGGGAAGGCATTGCCCTTGGCACGCTCGGCGGCAAGTTTTTCCTTGCGCAGGGCGATCAGGGCGTTTTCTTCCTGTTGCAGGTCTTGCGATTCGGTCTTGAGGTCGCTCATGTCGTCATTCTTTCCATCAGGTATTCGTTGCCCTTGGCGGGCAGGGCACGCGCTACCGGCGGCTGGCCGGGTAGCGCGGCAGTGGTGTGCGGCTTACAGCCCCTGCTTGAGGCTCGCTTCCAGGTACTGGTCGATGTCGCCGTCCAGCACCTTGTTGCAGTCGCTGCGCTCGACCCCGGTACGCAGGTCCTTGATACGCGAGTCATCCAGCACGTAGGAACGGATCTGGTGGCCCCAGCCGATGTCCGACTTGCTGTCTTCCAGCGCCTGCGAGGCGGCGTTGCGTTTCTGCATTTCCAGCTCGTACAACTTGGCCCGCAGCATTTTCATGGCGGTGTCCTTGTTGGCGTGCTGGGAACGTTCGTTCTGGCAGGCCACCACGGTGTTGGTCGGCACGTGGGTGATACGCACCGCCGAGTCGGTGGTGTTGACGTGCTGGCCACCGGCACCGGAGGAGCGGTAGGTGTCGATGCGCAGGTCGGACGGGTTGATCTCGATCTCGACCTTGTCGTCGATCTCGGGCGACACGAACACCGCCGAGAACGAGGTGTGGCGACGTGCGCCGGAGTCGAACGGGCTCTTGCGCACCAGGCGGTGCACGCCGATCTCGGTGCGCAGCCAGCCGAAGGCGTACTCGCCCTTGATGTGCACGGTGGCGCCTTTGATGCCGGCGACTTCACCCTCGGACAGTTCGATGATGGTGGCGTCGAAACCGCGCTTGTCGGCCCAGCGCAGATACATGCGCAGCAGGATGTTGGCCCAGTCCTGGGCTTCGGTGCCACCGGAACCGGCCTGGATGTCGAGGTAGGCGTTGTTCATGTCCATCTCACCGCTGAACATGCGACGGAACTCAAGCTGGGCCAGGGATTCTTCCAGGGCCTGCAACTCGGTCTCGACATCGCTGACAGCGCCTTCGTCACCTTCCTCGACGGCCATGTCGAGCAGGTCCTTGCAGTCGGCCAGGCCGTTGGCCATCTTGTCCAGGGTCTCGACGACCTGCGCCAGCATGGCGCGTTCGCGGCCCAAGGCCTGCGCGTACTCTGGCTTGTTCCAGACGGCGGCGTCTTCGAGCTCGCGGTTGACTTCGATCAGGCGGTCATGCTTGTGATCGTAGTCAAAGATACCCCCGAATGGACAGGGAACGCTCGGTGAGGTCCTTGATGGTGTTCAGGATCGGTTGGATTTCCATGGGCGGGGGCTCTCGTGCGAATTCGGTGAAAAGCCCGCGAGTATAACCGATCCAGGAAGTTGCGGCAGCCCGTTGGGCAGTCGATACAGAGGCCGCTGCGGCGCCAACTGGCAGTTCTGCCAGTAGCGGGAGATTTCCAGGAACACGAACATGCGTATGACGTCTTGTCGATCTCAATGGAGCATTGAAAATGAAAGATCAAATCGCATCCGCCTTGAAAAGTCTGGAAGGTTTCGAAATTCTCCCCCCCGAATTCACCAATGCGGTCAACGGCACGCTGGAGTTCGAGCCAGCTCCCGCCAGGGAACCCGTCACAGTGAAATACCCGGGATTGAGGGAAGCAGTCCCCGGACTTGAGGAAGTGAGCGTCGGTATTTATGGCGATAGCTGGGGGTCCAGGGCCACCCCCATGGACGCTCAACGAGAAGAAGTCATCGAAGGCTACGCGCCGGCAGCCGTGCTAAATGACTCCGCGTCTTACAGGATATGGGCAGTTGCAAGATTCAAGATCGCGGGCGAAGAGTCGCCACTCACCTTCCGCTCTGCAGACCGCCAGTACCGGCTCAAGCGCAAAGAAGCACGATAAACTCCGCTGGCGGCGCTGCCGCCAGCCCCAGCCAAAGATCTCAAGCGCTACCAACCTGATTGCGCCCATTGTTCTTGGCCAGATACAACCCCTTGTCCGCCGCCGAAATCAACTGCCGGCAAAGGCTGCCGATGGCCGGCGTCTGGGTTGCCAGGCCGATGCTCACGGTCAGCCGCGAGTCTTCCTGCGGCGCGCAGTGCGGGATATCGAGCCTCAATACGGTCTGGCGCAGCTTTTCTGCGACCAGACGCGCGCCACCGGGCGAGGTGTTGGGCAGCACCAAAGCGAACTCCTCACCGCCATAGCGCGCCGGCAAGTCGGTCGGCCGCGAGCTGGAGCCGCGAATGGCCTCGGCCACCTGGCGCAAGGCCTCGTCGCCGGCCAGGTGGCCAAAGCTGTCGTTGTAGGCCTTGAAGTAGTCGACATCGATCATCAGCAGCGACAATTGCTGCTGCTCACGCATAGCCCGACGCCATTCCAGCTCCAGGTACTCGTCGAAGTGGCGGCGGTTGGACAACCCGGTAAGCCCGTCGGAATTCATTAGGCGCTGCAGCATCAGGTTGGTGTCGAGCAACTGCTGCTGGCTCACCCGCAGGGCGCGGTAGGCCTCGTCGCGCTGCAGCAGCGTCAGATAGGAGCGCGAGTGGTAGCGGATGCGCGCCACCAGTTCGATGGTGTCCGGCAACTTGACCAGGTAATCGTTGGCCCCGGCGGCGAACGCCGCGCTCTTGACCAGCGCGTCTTCCTTGGTCGACAGGACGATGATCGGGATGTCCTGGGTGGCCGGATTGTTGCGGTACTCGCGCACCAGGGTCAGGCCGTCCAGGCCGGGCATGATCAGGTCCTGGAGGATGACCGTGGGCTTGATGCGCATGGCCTGGGCCACCGCCTGATGCGGGTCTGCACAGAAGTGGAAGTCGATGTTCTCTTCATGGGCCAGGCCACGTCGCACCGCTTCGCCGATCATCGCCTGGTCATCGACCAGCAGGACCATTGCCGAGTTCTCGTCGGGCGTCGCGAAGCCTTCGATCGGTAGATCAGTCATTCGAATTCACCTGGCCACGGCCGCCCACGCGGCGCGATTCAATACATGTCGTCATCTTGCAAATATTTCCATCAAACGCCCGGCGATACGCTCAAGCGGGCGGATTTCTACCGCCGCATCGATAGCCGCAGCGGCCTTTGGCATACCGTAGACCGCGCTGCTGGACTGGTCCTGAGCAATCGTCAGAAAGCCCTGCTCGCGCATCAGTTTCAGGCCCTGGGCGCCATCGCGCCCCATGCCGGTGAGCAGCACACCCACCGCCTCGCCGTTCCAGTAACGCGCCACACTCTCGAAGAACACGTCGATCGAGGGCCGGTAGATTTCGTTGACAGGTTCGGCAGTGTAGGCCAACTGGCCACCCTGTAGCAGGCGGATGTGGTGATTGGTGCCGGCCAGCAGCACCTGCCCGGGTTGCGGTGGCTCACCTTCACGGGCCAGGCGCACCGGCAGGCCGCAGGCGCTGGCGAGCCACTCGGCCATGCCCGCCGCGAACACCTGGTCAACATGCTGGACCAGTACGATCGAGGCCGGAAAGCCACGCGGCAGGCCCTTGAGCAGCACTTCGAGCGCGGCAGGGCCACCCGCGGACGAACCGATGGCCACCAGGCCACTGCGCCGGGAGGCCTCGCGCAGGGGGGCGCTGACCGACTTGCTCGTACCGGGCCCCTGCTGGCCGATCAGCCAACCGATATTGAGGATCTTGCGCAGCAGCGGTGCGGCGGCCTCGCGCGCGTCACCCGCCCCCAGCGCGGGCGTGTCGACCACATCCAGGGCGCCATGGCCCATGGCCTCGAACACCCGGTGCACGTTCTGCTTGCGGTCCACGGTGACGATGACGATGGCGCAAGGCGTTTCGGCCATGATCCGCCGGGTCGCCTCGACGCCGTCCATCACCGGCATGATCAGGTCCATGAGAATCAGGTCGGGGGCGTCCTCGGCGCACTTGCGCACGGCTTCGGCACCATTGCCAGCCACCCAGATCACCTGGTGCGCCGGCTCGAAGGCCAGGGCCCGGCGCAGGGCCTCTACTGCCATGGGCATATCGTTGACGATGGCGACCTTCATCCCTGAGCACCTCCGATCAGTTCGACCACAGCATCCAGCAACGCATCATCGTGGAAGCTGGCCTTTGCCAAATAGTAGTCGGCGCCTGCGTCCAGGCCACGTCGGCGATCTTCTTCACGGTCCTTGTACGACACCACCATCACCGGCAGCGACTGCAACCGCTGGTCACGGCGCACCAGGGTGACCAGTTCGATGCCGTCCATGCGCGGCATATCGATGTCGGTGATCAGCAGGTCGAAGTCCTCGCTGCGCAAGGCGTTCCAGCCGTCCATGCCGTCCACCGCCACCGCCACCTCGTAGCCACGATTGCTCAGCAGCTTGCGTTGCAGTTCGCGCACGGTGAGCGAGTCGTCGACCACCAGGATGCGCTTGCGGCTGGCGCCTCGCCCCCCTTGCGCGCCGCGCTCGATACGTTCCAGGCGGCCCGTGCTGAGCAGTTTTTCGACCGAGCGCAGCAGGTCTTCGACATCGATGATCAGCACCACAGAGCCATCGTCCAGCAGCGCCCCTGCGGAAATGTCCTGAACCTTGCCCAGGCGCGGGTCAAGCGGCATCACCACCAGCACCCGCTCGCCGACCAGGCGCTCAACGGCCACCCCGTAAAGCTGCTCGCGCTCACGGATCACCACCACCCGCAGGCTGCTTGCCTCACCCTGCCCTGCCGGCCGGTTGAGCAACTGGCTGGCAGCCACCAGGCCAATATGCCGGCCTTCGTGCCAGAAGTGCTGGCGGCCCTCGATCTGCACGATCTCATCAGTCGCCACCTCGAGGGTGCGCTCGATATGCGCCAGCGGGAACGCATAGGCTTCGTCGCCGACTTCCACCACCAGGCTGCGCACCACCGACAGCGTCAGCGGCACTTCCAGGTGGAAGCGGCAGCCCTGGCCCGGCACCTGCGTCAGCTCGATCGAACCGCGCAGGTCGCGGACCATGTGCTGCACCGCATCCAGGCCCACACCACGGCCAGACACTTCGGTGACCTTGTCGCGCAGGCTGAAGCCAGGCAGGAACAGGAAGGTCAGTAGCTCGGCCTCGCTCATCTGGGCCACGGTATCGGCGGGCGACAGGCCGCGCTCGACGATGTTGCGCTTGAGCCGTTCAAGGTCGATGCCAGCACCATCGTCGCTCAGTTCAAGCATCAGCAGCCCGGCCTGGTGCGAGGCACGCAGGCGGATCGTGCCTTCTTCCGGCTTGCCCGCCAGCAGGCGCCGCTCGGGCAGTTCGATGCCATGGTCGACGGCATTGCGCAGCAAGTGGGTCAACGGTGCTTCGAGCTTTTCCAGCACGTCGCGATCGACCTGGGTCTTCTCGCCTTCGATCTGCAGTTGCACCTGCTTGCCGAGCGAGCGCCCCAGGTCGCGGACCATGCGGCTCTGGCCGGTGAGCACGTCGGCAAACGGGCGCATGCGGCAGGCCAATGCCGTGTCGTACAGCAACTGGGCGCGCTGGCTGGCCTGCCAGCCGAACTCGTCGAGGTCGGCGGCCTGCTGCTGCAGGATCTGCTGGGTCTCCACCAGCAGGCGCTGGGTCTGGGCCAGGGCGTCGAGCACTTCCGGGCTCTGGCCGCCGTCGTCGAGCTGGGTTTTCAGGCCGTCGAGGGCCCGCATGCCTTGGCCATGCATGCGCTTGAGGCGCTGCAAGGTGGCGAGGTAGGGCTTGAGACGCTGGGTCTCGACCAGCGACTTGCTCGACAGGTCGAGCAGGCTGTTAAGGCGGTCGGCGGTCACCCGCAAGACCCGCTCACCGCCCTCTGCCGCACGCTTGCCAGACTTGCGCGGGGCGGCGGGTTCCACGTCGGCCTCAGCGACCGCTGGCGCTGGCTCGGGCGGTGTTGGCGGGGCCACGGGCGACACGGGTTCGACCATAACCGGTGCGGGTACGGGCGCGGCACCGGGGTCGAGCAGGCTGGCCATCTGAGCCAGGAACGCCGGCACCTGCGCTTCGCCATTCGGGTCGGCGGGCGTGGCGATGTGCATCAGCAGGTCAGTGCCGCGCAGCAACGCATCAATGTGTTCGGCGCGCAATCGCAGCCTGCCCTCCTGGGCCGCCACCAGGCAATCTTCCATGACATGGGCGACCCTGACCCCGGCATCGATGCCGACGATGCGCGCCGCACCTTTCAACGAATGCGCCGCGCGCATGCAGGCTTCCAGCTGGTCGGCCTGGGTCGGGTTGCGTTCCAGTGCCATCAGCCCGGTACTGAGGACCTGGGTCTGCGCCTCGGCCTCCAGGCTGAACAGCTCGAGCAGCGATGCGTCGCGCATTTGCTCTGGGGTCATGAGAGGCTCCGCTGCACGGCAGACAGTAAGTGTTGATCGTCCAGCACCCGCACGCTGCGCCCTCGCCACTGCAAGACCGCTGCAGTGAACGGAGCAGCATCCTCGCTTGCGCCCGGCAACATGGCGTCAAGACGGTGAATGCCGTCGATCTCGTCCACGGCCATCACCACCGGCCCGCCCGCCGCCGCCAGGATCAGCATGCGCGGCATCTCTCGGCCGCTGCGCGCCTGCCCGGACAAACGCTCCACACCCAGCAGGTCGCTCAGTGACAGGCACGGCACCAGCGCACCGCGCACATTGGCTACCCCTTGCAGCACCCGGGAGCGCTGATGCGGCAACGAATGCACCGGTTGCAGGGGGGCGATCTCGGCCAGGCAGGCAGTGGCCAGCGCCAGCCACTCCTCGCCCAGGCGGAACAGCAGCAACGAGCGACCGGCGCAGGTTACGACGGGGGCATCTGCAGGTGCCAGGTCCGCCTCTAACAACGCGTAGCGGTCGAGCAGGCGCGTGGCGGCCGCTGCGTAGACTTCGCAATTGCGACAATGGATATGCCGCTCCAGCAACGGGCATTGCTTGTTGCCATGAACGCCGATGCGATTCCAGCAGTCGTCGATGCCCTCATCGTCCTGGGCCAGCAGCTCGATCGCGTGTTGGGTTTTCATCGTTCAGACTCCCGGCCAGCACGAGCCGCACGTTCCTGCAGGCGGCGGGCGCCGGCTTGGTCGCCCTGGGCCGCCAGCAGCGTCGCCAGGTGCAGCAGCGCTTCAGCATGCTGAGGCTCCAGGTACAGCGCCTTGCGGTAATGGGTCAGCGCTTGCTGCGCATCACCTTCGGTATCGCTGAGCAGCCCCAGCCAGTAATACACCTGGGCTTTGGGGGCAAACTGGCGCAGGTAGCGATGGCAACTGGCGCGGGCCTGGGCACTGTCGCCGGCATTGGCCTGGCGCGTGATGCTGGCCAGTAACTCGCTTTCGCTCTCGCGTACTTCCACTGCCGGGGTTACAGGCGCAGCCACCCGCTGGGGGCGCGCAGGGGGCACGGGCGCGGGCCGCGGGCGGCTCGGCGCCACTGCCGTGGGCTGCTGACGGGGTGGCTGGGCGGGCACAGCCGGCACATCGGCTGGCTGACGAACGTAGGCAAACGACTGGGCAATGCCCAGCGGTCGCATGCCCAACCGCGCCAGCAGGCTGCCTTCGGCAGGGCCGATGAACAGCACGCCCTGCGGCTGCGCAAGGCGCTTGAGCACTTCGAACACACGCTGCTGGGTCGGCACATCGAAATAGATCAGCAGGTTGCGACAGAACACGAAATCGTACTGGCCGTTGCGGCCGGCCAGCGCCGGATCGAGCACATTGCCCACCTCCAGGTTCACCTGCCGGCGTACGCGCTCATCCAGTTGGTGGCCGTCACCGCACTCACGGAAATGCCGCTCGCGAAACGCAAGCTCGGTGCCACGGAAGGAGTTGCGGCCATAGAAGCCCTGGACGCCCTTGGCGACCGAACTCGGGCTGATATCGATGCCGTCGATGCGAAAGTCGGGCGGGGTGATACCGGCGTCGAGCAAGGCCATGGCCAGCGAATACGGCTCCTCGCCGGTGGAACACGGCAGGCTGAGCAGGCGCAACGGCCGCTCACCGGCCAGTTCGGCCAGGCGCTTCTGGGCCAGGCCGACCAGTGCACCGAACGATTCCGGATAGCGGAAGAACCAGGTTTCCGGGACGATCACGGCCTCGATCAAGGCCAGTTGCTCGTCCGGCGATTGCTGCAGGCGCAGCCAATAGTCATCCAGGTTTGCGGCATGCAGGGCGAGACAGCGCTGGCGCAGGGCGCGCTCGACCATCGGCGCGCCGACGGACTCGACATCCAGGCCGATACGTTCCTGCAGGTAGCGGAAGAAACGCTGCTCGCTCATGGCGCCACCTGCCCTGGTGGGTGCGGGAACAGCAGCTCGCGGACCCTCTCTGGCAACAAGTCGTCCACCTCGATCCGTTGCAGCAGGCCCTGGGCGTCCTGGCGTACCGGGCCCAGGTAGCGCGCTGCGCCGTTGTCCAGGCCATAGGGCTGGAACTCGTCCGGCAGGCAACGCAGGGTTTCGGTCGCTTGCTCGAGGATCAGGCCCAGCACGTGTTCAGTACGGTAACGCACCAGCACCAGGCGTGTGCTGGTGCGCCCGGCGGCCGGCTGGGCAAAGCTCAGGGCGCCGAGGTCGACCACAGGCACCATGGCACCGCGGTGCGCCAGGATACCGGCCACCCAGACCGGCGCCTGGGCAATCGGCTTGAGCGCACGACGCGGCAGCACCTCGACCACTTCGCGCACGTCCAGGGCAAAGCGCTGCTGGTTCAGACGAAACTGCAGGTACAGGGTGCCCTTGGCGCTGGCGCCCGCTGCCGGGGAGGAATGCAGGTTGGTCATGGTGGTCAGACTTTGAAGCGCGATACACCACCGCGCAGGCCGGCGGCCACCTGGCTCAACTCATCGATGGCAAAGCTGGCCTGGCGCAGCGACTCCACCGTCTGGGTGCTGGCATCGCTGAGCTGGGCCAGGGCCTGGTTGATCTGTTCGGCACCGGTGGCCTGGGCCTGCATGCCCTCGTTGACCATCAGCACACGCGGCGCCAGGGCCTGGACCTGGTGAATGATCTGGCTCAGTTGCTCGCCCACCTGCTGCACCTCGAACATGCCGCGGCGCACCTCTTCGGAGAACTTGTCCATGCCCATGACCCCGGCCGAGACGGCCGACTGGATTTCCCGCACCATCTGTTCGATGTCGTAGGTGGCCACAGCCGTCTGGTCGGCCAGGCGCCGCACCTCGGTGGCGACCACGGCAAAGCCGCGGCCGTACTCACCGGCTTTTTCCGCCTCGATGGCGGCATTGAGCGAGAGCAGGTTGGTCTGGTCGGCCACCTTGACGATAGTCACCACCATCTGCGTGATATTGCTGGCCTTCTCGTTGAGGATGCCCAGCTTGGCGTTGACCAGGTCGGCTGCGCCCATCACCTGGTGCATGGTCTCTTCCATGCGCGCCAGGCCCTGCTGGCCGGAGCCGGCCAGGCTGGATGCCTGGTCGGCGGCGGAGGTGACCTCGGTCATGGTGCGCACCAGGTCGCGCGAGGTGGCGGCGATTTCACGCGAGGTGGCGCCGATCTCGGTGGTGGTGGCTGCCGTTTCGGTGGCGGTGGCCTGCTGCTGCTTGGAGGTGGCGGCAATTTCGGTGACCGACGTGGTGACCTGCACCGACGAACGCTGTGCCTGGGCCACCAAGTTGGCCAGGGCTTCGGCCATTTCGTTGAAACCGCTTTCGATGGCGCCGAACTCATCCTTGCGGTCCAGGCTCAGGCGCATGCTCAGGTCGCCCGAGCGCAGTTTGTCGAGGGCATGCACCACGCGTTGCACCGGCGCAGTGATGGCGCGCATCAGCAACAAGCCGCAGATGCCGGCGGCCACCATCGCCAGCAGCAGTGAGACCATCATGCTGCCCTTGGCGGTATTGACCGCGGAGGCGATTTCGTGAGTAGCCGCTTCGGCCGCTTCACGGTTGTGCTCGATCACCGTATTGATGTGCTTGCGCCCTTCCACCCAAGCCGGCGTAAGGGCTTCGGCAATCAGCCGCTCGGCCTCGGCGTACTGGCGCTGGCGGTAGGCTTCGAGCACCTGTCCAACAATATTGATGTAGTGCCCCTCCATTTGTACGAACATGTCGAAGCGCGTCTGATCATCCTTGCTCTGAATCGTGGCCTGGTAGCTGGCCATGTGCTGCTTCAGGCGATCATCGAAACTCTTGAAGAGCTCCATATCGGCTGCGGTGATCTCCCGATGATTGGAAAGCCCCACCAATTGCTGGCTGGTGACGTAGCTGTCGACCCATGCGCTACGGATCATCGAGCTGTAGTAAACCCCTGGAATGCTGTCGGTAGCGACTTCGTTCTGCGCGCTTTCGACCGTCAACAGCCTTGAGTAAGCCGCCACGATCATCAGCAGCATGATGGCGATGATCACGGCGAAACTTGCCAGGATCCGTTGGCGCAAGGTCCAGTTCTTCACATTCAGCCCTCAGGAATTCACAACGAGCGGGAAAAATCGCCGAAGTATAGCCCAGGCTTCCTACGCTTTTGCGGCTGAAATGCGAGGTGTACAGGCCTCTATCCCTGACAGACAGGCCATTTACCGTTTCATTGGCCCCCGGCAAGCCGTACCTGGCTCTCCAGTTCCTGACGCAGGGCCGGGTCGAGCCGCAGCTGACGGGCCAGTTCGTCGAGGTAGGCGCGCTCCATGAAGTTCTCCTGATCGACCATCATCACACTGGCCAGATACATCTCGGCAGCCATCTCCGGCGTTTGTGCGGCGCGGGCCACTTCGGCCGGGTCCAGCGGCTTGTTCAGCTCATCGTGCAGCCAGTGCTGCAGCTCGCGGTCGTTGTCCAGGCGGGTGAACTCACCCTCGATCAGCGCACGCTCGCGCTCGTCGATATGGCCATCGGACTTGGCCGCCGCCACCAGTGCGCGCAGCACCGCCTGGCTGTGCTGCTCGGCCTGGGCCGGCGGCAGGCGGTCGAGGGTCTGCGGCTCGGCGCCCTGCCCTGCACCCTGGCGGGCCTGCCAATTGCCATAGGCCTTGTAGGCCAGCACGCCAAGTGCTGCCAAACCGCCGTAGGTCAGCGCCTTGCCACCGTATTTGCGTGCCTTCTTGCTGCCCAGCAACAACCCTAGCGCACCGCCCCCCAGAAGGCCACCACCGGCCCCGGAAAGCAGGCTGCCAAGGCCATTGGCACCCGTTGCAGGCTTGCCGGGAGCGGACTGCTTGTTCAGCAGCTCCTGGCCAGATTTCAGCAGTTGGTCAAGCAGGCCACGGGTATTCATGTGCAGGTCTCCACGCATTGGTAGTCAGCCGCCAGAGTAAGCCCTGCCCGTTTCCTCGCCATGCCCCGATTTGCTTCTGGATGTTGCATTAGCTGGCAAAAAGCCAACTAGACTCGACCACTGCCCCGACCAAAATCTCCAAGAAGAGGGAACACCATGTCAGTGCACAAGACCGCATTGCTCGGCGCCGTGACCGGCGCGCTGCTGGCCAGCGTTGGCCTGCAGGCCGCCGAGATGCCCAAGGCCCTTGGCGCCGGCGAAGGCCGGCTGGATATCGTCGCCTGGCCTGGCTACATCGAGCGCGGTGAAAGCGACAAGGCCTACGACTGGGTCACTGGCTTCGAAAAGGAAACCGGCTGCAAGGTCAGCGTCAAGACCGCCGCCACCTCGGATGAAATGGTCAGCCTGATGACCAAGGGCGGCTACGACCTGGTCACCGCCTCCGGCGACGCCTCGCTGCGGCTGATCGCCGGCAAGCGCGTGCAGCCCATCAACACTGGCCTGATCCCCAACTGGAAGAACATCGACCCACGCCTGCAGAACGGTGGCTGGTATGTGGTCGACAAACAGGTGTATGGCACGCCGTACCAGTGGGGGCCGAACGTGCTGCTGTACAACACCAACACCTTCAAGCAGGCACCGACCAGCTGGAGCGTGGTGTTCGAGCCGCAAGACCTGCCCGATGGCAAACCGAACAAAGGCCGCGTGCAGGCGTACGACGGGCCGATCTACGTCGCCGACGCGGCGCTGTACCTGAAGTCGGCCAAGCCCGAGCTGGGCATCAAGGACCCCTACGAGCTCAATGAAACGCAGTACAAGGCCGTGCTCGACCTGCTGCGCCAGCAGCAACCGTTGGTGCACCGCTACTGGCACGATGCCACGGTGCAGATGAGCGACGTGAAGAATGAAGGCGTGGTCGCCTCCAGCTCGTGGGGTTACATGGTCAACGGCCTGAAGGCCGAGAACCAGCCGGTGGCCTCGACCATTCCGAAGGAAGGCGCCACTGGCTGGGCCGACACTACCATGCTGCACAGCGAGGCCAAGCACCCCAATTGCGCCTACAAGTGGATGGACTGGTCGCTGCAACCCAAGGTGCAGGGCGATGTGGCGGCCTGGTTCGGTTCGTTGCCGGCAGTGCCTGCGGCCTGCACCGGCAGTGAGCTGCTGGGTGCCGAAGGGTGCAAGACCAACGGTTTCGACAACTTCGACAAGATCGCCTTCTGGAAGACCCCACAGGCTCAAGGCGGCAAGTTCGTGCCCTATAGCCGCTGGACCCAGGATTACATTGCGATCATGGGCGGGCGCTAGCACAGACCTGTAGCAGATGTATTGCCTGACTTGGGGCTGCTGCGCAGCCCTTTCGCGACACAAGGCCGCTCCTACAGGAAACGCGGGCTCCTGTGGGAGCGGCCTTGTGTCGCGAAAGGGGCGCAGAGCGCCCCCGTTCTAACTCGGAGTCATCCATGCCCCTAGCCGTCCAGTTCACCCAGGTTTCCCGCACCTTCGGCGAGGTCAAGGCCGTCGACCAGGTCAGCATCGACATCGATGACGGCGAATTCTTCTCCATGCTCGGCCCGTCCGGCTCGGGCAAGACCACCTGCCTGCGCCTGATCGCCGGCTTCGAACAACCGAACGGCGGCTCGATCCGCATCCATGGCGTCGAGGCCACGGGCGTGCCGCCCTACCAGCGCGACGTCAACACCGTGTTCCAGGACTACGCCCTGTTCCCGCACATGAACGTGCGCGACAACATCGCCTACGGCCTCAAGGTCAAGGGCGTGGCCAAAGCCGAACGCCAGGCACGCGCCGAAGAAGCGCTGGCCATGGTCGCCCTGGCCGGTTACGGCGAACGCAAACCGGCGCAGCTCTCCGGCGGCCAGCGCCAGCGCGTGGCGCTGGCCCGCGCGCTGGTCAACCGGCCACGGGTGCTGCTGCTCGACGAGCCGCTGGGCGCGCTCGACCTGAAGCTGCGCGAGCAGATGCAGGGCGAATTGAAGAAGCTGCAGCGCCAGCTGGGCATCACCTTCATCTTCGTCACCCACGACCAGACTGAAGCGCTGTCGATGTCGGACCGGGTGGCCGTGTTCAACCGTGGGCGCATCGAGCAGGTCGACACGCCACGCAACCTGTACATGAAACCCGCGACCACCTTCGTCGCCGAGTTCGTCGGCACCTCCAACGTCATCCGTGGCGACCTCGCCGAACAGCTCAGCGGCAGCCGCTCGCCGTTTTCCATTCGTCCCGAGCATATCCGCCTGGTGGATCAGCCCGGCCAGGCGCACGACGTTCAGCTCGGCGGCCTGCTGCGTGACGTGCAGTACCAGGGCAGCGCCACCCGTTACGAGGTGCAACTGGACAGCGGCCAGTTGCTCGCCGTCAGCCACGCCAACGACCGCTGGCAAGCCCAGCCACAGCCCTGGCAGGCCGGCCAGCAGGTGCAGGTACGCTGGCCGCGCGAGGCGATGACGGCGCTGCAGGAAACCGTCCTGGCCGAGGCCCGCTGACATGCGAGGCCTGTTCGACCTGCTGTACCGGCGCCCCAACCTGTACCTGGCGCTGCTGCTGATCCCCCCGCTGACCTGGTTCGGCGCCATCTACCTGGGCTCGTTGCTCAGCCTGTTGTGGCAGGGTTTCTACACCTTCGACGACTTCACCATGGCGGTCACCCCGGAGCTGACCCTGGGCAACTTCGCCGCGCTGTTCAACCCGTCGAATTTCGACATCATCCTGCGCACCCTGACCATGGCCTTGGCGGTAACGCTGGCCTGCGCGGTGCTGGCCTTCCCGATCGCCTACTACATGGCGCGTTACACCAGCGGCAAGACCAAGGCGTTTTTCTACATCGCGGTGATGATGCCGATGTGGGCCAGCTACATCGTCAAGACCTACGCCTGGACCCTGCTGCTGGCAAAGGGCGGGGTGGCACAGTGGTTCCTCCAGCAGCTGCACCTGGACGCCCTGCTGCAAGCCGTGCTGGCCGTGCCCGGCGTTGGCGGCAGCACGTTGTCGACCTCGCACCTGGGCCGTTTCATGGTGTTCGTGTACATCTGGTTGCCGTTCATGATCCTGCCGATCCAGGCCTCGCTGGAGCGCTTGCCGCCGTCGTTGCTGCAGGCGTCGGCAGACCTCGGGGCCAAGCCTGGGCAAACGTTCTGGCAGGTGATTTTGCCGCTGTCGATCCCCGGCATTGCCGCCGGCTCGATCTTCACCTTCTCGCTGACCCTGGGCGACTTCATCGTGCCGCAGTTGGTCGGCCCGCCGGGCTACTTCATCGGCAGCATGGTCTATGCCCAGCAAGGGGCGATCGGCAACATGCCGATGGCGGCCGCCTTCACCCTGGTGCCGATCGTGCTGATTGCGCTGTACCTGTCCATCGTCAAGCGCCTGGGGGCCTTCGATGCACTCTGAAAAAGCGTCTGTCGGCCTGCGCCTGGCAGCCTGGGGCGGGTTGCTGTTCCTGCACTTCCCGATCCTGATCATCTTCCTGTACGCCTTCAACACCGAAGACGCGGCGTTCAGCTTCCCGCCCAAGGGCCTCACCCTCAACTGGTTCGCCGTGGCCTTCGCCCGCCCCGACGTACTCGAGGCCATCAAGCTGTCACTGCAGGTGGCCTGCCTGGCCACGCTGATTGCGCTGGTGCTCGGCACCCTGGCCTCGGCGGCGCTGTACCGGCGCAGTTTCTTCGGCAAGGAGAGCATCTCGCTGATGCTGATCCTGCCCATCGCTCTGCCCGGCATCATCACTGGCATCGCCCTGCTCTCGGCATTCAAGCGCCTGGGGATAGAGCCCGGCGTGTTCACCATCGTGACAGGCCACGCCACATTCTGCGTGGTGATCGTCTACAACAACGTGATCGCCCGCCTGCGGCGCACCTCGCAGAGCCTGATCGAAGCGTCCATGGACCTCGGTGCCGACGGCTGGCAGACCTTCCGCTACATCATCCTGCCCAACCTGGGCTCGGCACTGCTGGCCGGCGGCATGCTGGCGTTCGCCCTGTCGTTCGACGAGATCATCGTCACCACCTTCACCGCCGGCCACGAGCGCACCTTGCCGATCTGGCTGCTCAACCAGCTGAGCCGCCCCCGCGATGTGCCGGTGACCAACGTGGTCGCCATGCTGGTGATGCTGGTGACCATGCTGCCGATTCTCGGCGCCTATTACCTGACCCGCGGCGGTGAAAGGGTTGCGGGCAGCGGCAAATGACCCCCAAGGAGCCCCCCATGCAAAGCAAAATGCTGATCAACGGTAAGCTGGTCGAGGGCGATGGCCCGACCTGGACCGTACTCAACCCGGCCGAGGGCAGCGCCCTGGCGCAGATCAACGAAGCCACCGAGGCCCAGGTCGATACCGCCGTGCGGGCCGCCGACCAGGCCTTCGACAGCTGGTCGCAGACCAGCCCCAAGGAACGGTCGCTGGTGCTGCTGGCGTTGGCCGAGGCCATCGAAGCCCATGGCGATGAACTGGCTCGCCTCGAATCGCAGAACTGCGGCAAGCCGTTTGCCGCCGCCCTGAACGACGAAATCCCCGCCATCGCCGACGTGTTCCGTTACTTTGCCGGCGCCGCCCGCTGCCTCGGTGGCTCGGCGGCGGGTGAATACCTGCCGGGCCACACCTCGATGATCCGCCGCGACCCGCTGGGCGTGGTGGCCTCGATTGCACCTTGGAACTACCCGCTGATGATGCTGGCGTGGAAAGTCGCCCCGGCGTTGGCAGCCGGCAACACCGTGGTCATCAAACCGTCCGAGCTGACCCCGCTGACCGCCCTGCGCCTGGGTGAACTGGCCAAGGACGTGTTACCGGCCGGTGTACTGAACATACTGTTCGGCCGCGGGCAGACGGTGGGCAACCCACTGGTTACCCACCCCAAGGTGCGCATGGTTTCGCTGACCGGCTCCATTCCTACGGGGGCACATATCATTGGTGCCACCGCCCACAGTGTGAAGCGCATGCACATGGAACTCGGCGGCAAGGCGCCGGTGCTGGTGTTCGACGATGCCGATATCGACGCGGCCATCGATGGCATCCGCACGTTTGGCTTCTACAACGCGGGCCAGGACTGCACGGCGGCCTGTCGCCTGTATGTGCAAGCGGGTATCTATGACCGCTTCGTCGAGCGCCTGGGCAAGGCCGTTTCCAGTCTCAAGGCCGGCCTGCAGGATGCCGAGGACACCGAGCTCGGCCCGCTGATCAGCGCCCAGCACCGCGACAAGGTGGCCGGCCTGGTGCAGCGCGCCATCGCCCAGCCGCATATCCGCCTGGTGACGGGCGGCAAGGTAATTGCGGGGGATGGCTTCTTCTTCGAGCCGACCGTGCTGGCCGACGCCTTGCAGGATGACGAGATCGTGCGTAACGAGGTGTTCGGCCCGGTGGTGTCGGTGACCCGCTTCAGCACCGAGGAGCAAGCGCTGGAATGGGCCAACGATTCCGAATACGGTCTGGCGTCATCGGTCTGGACCCGCGACACCGGCCGCGCCCACCGGCTGGCGGCGCGGTTGCAGTATGGTTGTACCTGGGTCAATACCCACTTCATGCTGGTCAGCGAGATGCCCCATGGCGGTCAGAAGCATTCGGGGTATGGGAAGGACATGTCGATGTATGGGCTGGAGGATTACACCTGTGTGCGGCATGTGATGATAAAGCATTGAATGCAATACCTGGATTGAGGCTGAGACCTCAATCCAGGACCTTTCCTACATAGCATTAAGCCCATTCCTGATCTTGCTTCCATTACTTTTCGATCGTCGAAATCGCACGTTCAGGAAGCCAGAACGCATGGAACATCGGGGCACGCCCGCTCCCACAGAGGCCGCGCTCTATCTGTAGCCTTTGATCAATCTCGCAAATCCGACTCGTGAATCGGATTGGCGCGGCTGGTCGCCCTTTGGTACTGCGCGGGCCAGGTGGCTTTGTTACCACCCAGATCATCATCGGCATGCAGGGGCCAGTAGGGATCGCGCAGCAGCTCCCGCGCCAGGAAGATCACATCGGCTTGCCCGGTGCGCAGAATGTGCTCGGCCTGAGCCGGTTCGGTGATCATGCCGACGGTGCCGGTGGCGATCTCTGCTTCCTTGCGAACTCGTTCTGCAAAGCGTGTCTGATAACCGGGGCCTGTAGGAATTTCGGCGTTGACCGAGGTACCACCTGAGGACACATCGATCAGGTCGACACCCAGCACCCGCAGGCGACGAGCCAGTTCGACGGTTTCATCCGGGTTCCAGCCGTCCTCGACCCAGTCGGTGGCCGATACCCGAACGAACAGGGGTAGTTCAGCAGGCCAGACCTTGCGCACCGCTTCGACCACCTGCAGGGTCAGGCGGATACGGTTTTCGAAGCAACTGCCATATTCGTCACGGCGCTGGTTGCTCAGTGGTGAAAGGAACTGGTGCAGCAGATAGCCATGAGCGGCGTGGATTTCCACAACCTTGAATCCGGCCTGCAAAGCCCGCTCGGTGGAGGCGACGAAGGCGCCGATCACATCTTGAATCTCATCCTTGCTCAACTCGCGTGGCGCTGTGTGCTGCGGGTCGAAGGCAATCTTCGACGGGCCTACCGGCTGCCAGCCACCGTCTTCGAGCTTCACACTGCCCTGCTTGCCAAGCCACGGCCGATAGGTACTGGCCTTGCGCCCGGCGTGGGCCAGCTGGATGCCCGGAACGGCGCCCTGGGCGGTGATGAATCGAGTAATGCGCTGCAGCGGCGCTATCTGATCGTCGTTCCACAAACCGAGGTCTTCGGCGGTGATGCGCCCATCGGCAGTCACCGCGACAGCTTCGCTGATGACCAGGCCGGCGCCACCCACGGCGCGGCTGCCCAGGTGAACGAGATGCCAGTCGTTGGCAAGGCCATCGATAGCGGAATACTGGCACATCGGCGAGACCGCGATGCGGTTGGGCAGCGTCAGCTGACGCAGGGTGTAAGGCTCGAGCAGCAGGCTCATGAGGGCACCTCCCAAGGACTCCAATGGTGATCCGGCCCGGACACTCAAGTTCACATCCCTGGCCCGGTGCCGGTCATTACTCAGACTAGACCAGATTGGTGGGGGGGAAGGTTCAGTGGGATTTCCGACTATTCCGACGCGTGAAGCAGATTATTCCTACGCGCATGAACTAGCGATGGCTGATTAAGGAAAATATCCTACAAGCCCTGTCGACTCGCGTCTGATTGTTCCTGGAAACACCACCCTTTAGGCTTTTTCGGGTCGCTGATGTCTAGCGTCCCGGGGGTGGAATCCTGGTCAATTACTGAGTTGCTGCCGTCATGGCAGTTGTGCGCGGGAGGCCGTGAGGCCTACCGGGTTTACTCGTAGCCTGGATTCCACACCGCGTACAACTGCCACCCTTCGTGTGGAATCGGAGAGGTTGGTCAATCAGTAACCATACGAGTCGTTGCATATGAAAAAAATCGTCCCCGATCCACCCCATCATTACGACCTTCCCTCCGACAAGCCCCTCACCAACACCGTCAGCGACGGCATCGTGCCCATCGATCACGTGGTGATGAACGTCACCCATTACCTGATGCTTGCCTATAACCATTGCCACCGAATCCTCGACGCCATTGAAGATGACAGCACCCGGGAATCGCTGGTGAATGGGCTGCGTGCCATGCAGGTTGCATGGGGCCAGGCTGATGCACTGTCCATGGCCCTGGAACGGTCTACCGGCCTGCATTGAGGTTGGATTTACTGGCCTCTTCGCGGGCTCGCCCGCTCCCACAGGATGACCGCAAGCCTCGAGACGAGTGCAGTACCTGTGGGAGCGGGCGAGCCCGCGAAGAGGCCAGCACAGGCAATCGAGAAACTTCAAGAACTGACCATCATCGGCCTGCTGGACGAAAAACCGATGATGATCTGGGCCTCTCATTACCTGAGCGCCATGGCCAAGGCTCTCCTGGATGATGCCGAGTTAGGCATGAAAAGCTGAAGGGCTCAGCGCGGCTCCATATGCGCAATCATCAACTGCACACTCTCATTGCCACGAAACTCGTTCACATCCAGCTTGTAAGCCAATTCCACCCAACGCACCGTCGGGTTCGGCCACACCTCCCGATCAATGCCAAAGGCAATGCCATCCAGCCGCACCGAACCGCACTCGCTCTTGAGCACCACCTTCAGGTGTCGCTCACCGACCACACGCTGCTCCACAAGCTGAAACACCCCATGGAACAGCGGCTCAGGAAAGTGCTGCCCCCAAGGCCCGGCATTGCGCAGGGCCTTGGCCAAATCGAGGTGGAATTCCTCCACCGCCAGGCTGCCGTCCGACAGCAGACGACCGGTCAGGTCCTCTTCGCACAGCTGGCGACGGACCTCTTCATCGAACGCTTCGGCAAAGGCCGGGAAGTTGCTTTCAGGCAGCGACAACCCCGCCGCCATGGCATGCCCGCCGAACTTGCTGATCAATTGCGGATGGCGCGCGGCCACCGCGTCCAGCGCGTCGCGAACATGGAAGCCCGGCACTGAACGCGCCGATCCCTTCAGCATGCCGTCGCCCGCATCGGCAAAGGCGATGGTCGGCCGGTGGTAGCGCTCCTTCAGGCGTGAGGCGAGGATGCCGATCACGCCCTGGTGCCAATCGGCATCGAACAGGCACAGGCCATAGGGCATGGACTCGACCGGCAGGTCCTTGAGCTGGGCCAGGGCCTCGCGCTGCATGCCCTGCTCGATCGACTTGCGGTCCTGGTTCAGGCCATCCAGCTGCTGGGCCATGTCCTGAGCCAGCGCTTCGTCCTCGCACAGCAGGCATTCGATACCCAGACTCATGTCATCCAACCGCCCTGCAGCGTTGAGCCGTGGGCCAAGGATGAAGCCAAGGTCGGTGGAAGTAATGCGTCGATGGTCGCGCCGCGCCACTTCGAGGATGGCCTTGAGGCCCGGCCGTGCCCGGCCCGCACGTATGCGCTCCAGGCCCTGGTGCACGAGGATGCGGTTGTTGGCATCCAGCGGCACCACGTCGGCAACGCTGCCCAGGGCGACAAGGTCGAGCAGCTCGCCGATGTTCGGCTGCGGCCGTGTTTCGTAGCGGCCCAGGCTGCGCAGGCGTGCGCGCAAGGCCATGAGCACATAGAAGATCACTCCGACCCCGGCCAGCGACTTGCTCGGGAAGCCACACTCAGGCTGGTTCGGATTGACGATGGCGTCAGCCTCCGGCAACTGCTGGCCCGGCAGGTGGTGGTCGGTAACCAGTACCTTGAGCCCGGCCGCTTTGGCCGCCGAGACCCCTTCAACGCTGGAGATACCGTTATCGACCGTCACCAGCAGGTCCGGCTGGCGCTCGAGCGCCACCGCGACGATTTCCGGGGTCAGGCCGTAGCCGTATTCGAAGCGGTTAGGCACCAGGTAGTCGACATGGGCCGCGCCCAGCAGGCGCAGGCCGAGCACACCGACGGTACTGGCAGTGGCGCCGTCGGCGTCGAAGTCGCCGACGATGAGGATGCGCTGGCGCTGATCCAGGGCCTCGACCAGCAGGTCCACCGCCGCCTCGATGCCCTTGAGCTGCTGGTACGGCAGCAGGCGCGCCAGGCTCTTGTCCAGCTCGGCCTCGGTTTGCACGCCACGGGCGGCATACAGGCGGGTCAGCAAGGGGGGAAGGTTACCCAGAAATGGCAGGGTCGGCGGCAGCGGGCGAGGTTCGATACGCATGGGGCGCTTCAGCCACGCTCGCCAAGCAGCCACTGCAGCTGCACTTCGTGCTGGCCGCGGTCGTCGGTGACGAACACCGTGCCTTCGCTGATCATCACATCCCACTTGATGGTGCGTGGCATGTCGGCGGCCAGGACTTCCAGCACTTCCTGCGGCACCGCAGCAATGTTCAGGTTCTTCAGCCCTTTGACCGCGCTTACCACCTTGCCTTCCCACACACGCAGGCTGCCGTAGGCCAGCAGGCTGGTGCGTTCGGTGCGGCGCGAGCACCAGGTCAGGCGATCGGCATCCGGCTGGCCGACTTCGATCCAGTGCAGGATGCGGTCATCCAGGCTCTTTTCCCACACCGCCGCTTCGTCCACATCGGACAGGCCACGGCCGAACGACAGATTCTCGTTGTACCACAGGGCATAGGCCAGCAGGCGCACGGCCATGCGCTCTTCGGTTTCCGAAGGATGACGGGCGATGGTCTGCCGGGCGCTTTCATACACGCCGCGATCGAGGTCGGTCAGGTTCAGTTCGAATTTGTAGGTGGTGGACGGCTGGGCCATGGTCGAATGGGCTTCGTGCGTAGAGAAAAGTCACCTAGTCTAACCGATCCAGACTTGGCTTGCGCCGGAGCAGTATCGGCCGCTACGGACCTATGCTAAAACCACGGCTCTGACCAGTTGCCACGGATGCCTCATGTCTACGCCCAGCAAACCCCTCGCCGGCCTGAAAGTCATCGAGCTCGGCACCCTGATCGCCGGCCCGTTCGCCTCGCGGATCTGCGCCGAATTCGGTGCTGAAGTGATCAAGGTCGAGTCGCCGGACGGCGGCGACCCGCTGCGCAAATGGCGCAAGCTGTACGAGGGCACGTCATTGTGGTGGTTCGTGCAGGCGCGCAACAAGCAGTCGCTGACCCTCAACCTCAAGCACCCCGAGGGCCGTGACGTACTCAAGCGCCTGCTTGGCGAGGCCGACATCCTGATCGAAAACTTCCGCCCCGGCGTGCTGGAAAAGCTCGGCCTGGGCTGGGACGTGCTGCATGCACTGAACCCGCGCCTGGTGATGGTGCGCCTGTCCGGCTTTGGCCAGACCGGGCCGATGAAAGACCAGCCGGGCTTCGGTGCAGTCGGTGAATCAATGGGCGGCCTGCGTTACATCACCGGCTTCGACGACCGCCCGCCGGTACGCACCGGCATCTCCATCGGCGACTCGATCGCGGCGCTGTGGGGGGTGATTGGTGCGCTGATGGCACTGCGTCATCGCGAGGTCAACGGCGGCCAGGGCCAAGTGGTCGACGTGGCACTGTACGAGGCGATCTTCGCCATGATGGAAAGCATGGTCCCGGAATTCGACGTGTTCGGCTTCATCCGCGAACGCACCGGCAACATCATGCCGGGCATCACGCCCTCCTCCATCCACACCAGCGCCGATGGCAGGCATGTGCAGATCGGCGCCAATGGTGACGCCATCTTCAAGCGTTTCATGCAGGCCATTGGCCGCGTCGACCTGGCAGACGACCCGAGCCTGGCCAGCAACGATGGCCGCGATGCTCGGCGCGACGAGCTGTACGGGGTGATCGACCGCTGGGCCAACAGCCTGCCGCTGGATCAGTTGATGCAGGTCCTCACCGACGCCGAAGTGCCAGCCAGCCGTATCTACTCGGCCGAGGACATGTTCAACGACCCGCAATACCTGGCCCGCGAAATGTTCCTGCAGGCGCGCCTGCCGGACGGCAAGCCGTTCAAGATGCCGGGCATCGTCCCCAAGCTGTCGGACACCCCAGGCTCTGCCGAATGGGTCGGGCCAACGCTGGGCGAACACACCGACACCGTGCTGGCCGCCCTGGGCTATGACCCGGCAGCGATCGCCGGCCTGCGCCAGGCGGGCACGGTCTGAGGCTGTTGCAGATGCCTTCCCTGGCCCTGTGCTGCGCGCTGCTGCTGGCCCTGCTGACGGCACCGGCACAGGCCAAGGAACGCCTGCTGTGGCTGGTGCGCGACCTGCCGCCCTTTACCGTGTTCGAAGGCACGCAAAAGGGCAAGGGGGTTATCGACCAGATGCTGCCGCAGCTGATCGAGCAGATGCCCGAGTACGATCACAGCATCATCCGGGTCAACCGCGCACGTGGCCTCCAGATGCTCCAGGATGCAACCAGCCTCACCTGCGACCCGACGCTGCTGTGGACTGCCGAGCGGGCGAAGTTCGTGCATTTTTCGCAACCGACGCTCGGCGTGCTGAGCAGCGGCGTGGTGGTGCGCAAGACCGGGCAGGCGCTGCTGACGCCGTTCCTCGACGGCCAGCAGGTCGACCTCAAAGGCTTGCTCGGCAATACCCGGCTGAAGCTGGGCATCGTCGCCGAGCGCAGTTACAGCGCTCAGGTCGACGAGATCCTGCGCCAGTTGCCCGACTCGGCGTTCAGCCGCCACTACGGCAACGATGCCACCGCCAACCTGCTGCAGATGCAGCAGCTCGGGCGCCTGCAACTGGTGCTGGGCTACTGGCCGGAAGTACGTTACCTGATTCAGCAACATGGCGGCTCGCCGGAGGACTATCAGTTCCATCCGATCCAGGGCGTGAAGCGCTACCAGTTCCTGCACGTTGGCTGCTCGGACACCCCCGAGGGGCGCGCAGCCATCAGCCGCATCGACCAGCTACTAGCGGCCTTGCGCCTGACTACCCTGCCCGCCCTGTACGCGCACTGGCTCGACCCGGACCTGCGAGCCACCTACCTGGAAAAGAGCCGGCACTTCTTCGAAAGCCCCTGAACAGCGCGCAAAAAGAAACCCCGGACGCTGGGGAAGACGCCCGGGGCCAATCGAAAGTCCTCATGGACTTCCCGTGACAACCTGCCAGTACCGGAGCTGTGCACTGGCTGGCTGCCCTCAATGTCTCTGATAGGCCTTTCAGGCAAAGGTTCCCTGAGGCTGCTGGCGCTGTTGCAATGCCGCGATGACACAGGGCTGCAAGCGCCCTTCGACAATCTGCAGGTCACGGTGCAGGCCGTCTACCAGGTCGATCAGCAGGCTTTGCTCCTGCAACTGGCGCTGGCTGACGGTACGTCGCAAGGCGGTGCCGCCGAGGCTGTCGTACACGGTCAACTGGCGATTGCCGCTGGTATCGGTAGCACCCAGCTGAGCCTGATAGGGGGTAAGAGCGTCGTTGAGCAGTCTGCAGATTCTTTCCATCCGGATCACTCGCTTGTAATGGGACATGAAGGAACTGACCAGCAAGCGTGACGGAAAGTTCGATACGCCACGGCTGTGCTAGTGAGCATGCGTGGGTGACGTGACAGTTTGAATACGTTGCAGGGCTTGTTGCCAGCGCCCGACGGGCAGGGGCCAGGGAAGATCGGCGAGCACCCACAGGCCTTGGCGCCGGGCCTCATCGGCAAGGTTTGGACCGCCCACATTGACGTGGCCGACGAACAACACGGCCCGGGAAGAACTGGCCCGCTCGAGCAGGGCCGGGCCGTCCTTCAACCCATGCTCGAGGATCAGCAGGTCAGCGCCCTGCTTGCGTGCCAGGCAGGTGTCGAGGTCAGCCAGGTTGTGGGTGACACGCACGTTGAACAGACCTTGGGCATTGCAGGCCTGGTGCAGGAGGATCTGGTGGGATGGGCGTGCAGGGTGAATGAGCACGTAAGGCTGTCGCATGTGCCGCTCCTTGGGGGAAGGACCGAACACTTTAGACAAGGCTTCCTGAGCCTTACATAGGACAATTCCGCAAAAGGGTAAGGAAAGCTCTGAAATCCGGGGCTGCTTTGCAGCCCTTTCGCGACACAAGGCCGCTCCTACAAGGAATCGCAATCCACTGTAGGAGCGGCCTTGTGTCGCGAAAGGGCCGCAAAGCGGCCCCAAGGCCAATGCAATTACAACGGCTTGCCGCGGTTGCCATGCTGGCTGACAAAGGCCTGAACGGCCTTCAGGTCATTGGCCAGTACGGTGCAACGTTCTTCACGGCTGAACAGGTCGCTCAGGTGCGCCGGCAGCTCCAGCGCCTTGCCGACACCGGCCTTCTCCACCGCGTCGGGGAACTTGACCGGGTGCGCGGTACCCAGCACCACCATTGGCGTATCCAGGCTGCGGCGGCACTCGCGGGCGGCCTTGACGCCGATCGCAGTGTGAGGGTCGAGCACTTCACCGGTGGCGGCGAACACCTCGGCGATGGTCTCGCAGGTCTGCTCGTCGCTGACGGCCAGCGAATCGAACAGCTTGCGCGCCTCGGTCCAGCGGTCCTGCTCGACGCTGAAGCCGCCGCCTTGCTTGAAGTTCGCCATCAGCTCGGCCAGCGCGGAGCCGTTGCGACCGTGCAGGTCGAACAGCAGGCGCTCGAAGTTGGACGACACCATGATGTCCATCGACGGCGACAAGGTCGCGTGCAGGGTTTCCTTGACGTACTGGTTGCCGCTCATGAAACGGTGCAGGATGTCGTTGCGGTTGGTCGCGACAATCAGCTGGCTGACCGGCAGGCCCATGTTGCGCGCCAGGTAACCGGCGAAGATGTCGCCGAAGTTGCCGGTCGGTACCGAGAACGCCACCGAACGGGCCGGGCCGCCCAGCTGCAGCGCTGCGTGGAAGTAATAGACGATCTGGGCCATGATCCGCGCCCAGTTGATCGAGTTGACCGCGACCAGGCGAGTGCCCTTGAGGAACGACTGGTCGGCGAAGCTGGCCTTGACCATTTCCTGGCAGTCGTCGAAGTTGCCTTCGATGGCGATGTTGTGCACGTTGTCGCCGAACAGGGTGGTCATCTGGCGGCGCTGCACTTCCGACACGCGCTGGTGCGGGTGCAGGATGAAGATGTCGACGTTCTCGCAGCTGCGGCAACCTTCGATGGCGGCGGAACCGGTGTCACCGCTGGTGGCACCGATGATCACAACGCGCTCGTTGCGCTTGGCCAGCACGTGGTCGAGCAGGCGGCCGAGCAGCTGCAGGGCGAAGTCCTTGAATGCCAGGGTCGGGCCGTGGAACAGCTCCAGCACCCACTCGTTGCTGTTCAACTGACGCAGCGGGGCGACCGCAGCGTGGGCGAACTCGCCGTAGGTTTCTTCGAGGATCTTCTTGAAGTCGGCGTCGGCGATGCTGCCTTCGACGAACGGGCGCATTACCCGGAAGGCCAGCTCGTGGTAAGGCAGGCCGGCCCAGGAGGCGATCTCTTCCTGGGTGAAGCGTGGCAGGTTTTCAGGGACGTACAGGCCGCCGTCACTGGCCAGGCCAGCCAGCAGCACGTCTTCGAAGTTCAGGGCCGGAGCCTGGCCGCGGGTACTGATATAGCGCATAGGTGCAAACCTTCGATGCTAGGGCCGCGCGAACGGCCCGATTGGCAAATTAATTCAGCTGTTCGACGCGGATGCGCACGACCTTGCCGACCACGTCCTGCAGGGCTTCGAGCGCGACGATGGCATCGTTGATGCTCTGCTCGACCACGCCATGGGTCAGCAGGATCATCGGCACCAGGCCGTCCTGCTCCTCGGCTTCCTTCTGCATGATCGACTCGATGTTGATGCCGCGCTCCGACAGGATGCTCGCCACCTGAGCCAGCACGCCCGGATGGTCCTTGGCCTGAATACGCAGGTAGTAGGCGCTTTCGCAGGCCTCGATCGGCAGGATCGGGTGGGCCGACAGCGAGTCCGGCTGGAAGGCCAGGTGCGGTACACGGTTTTCCGGGTCAGAGGTCATGGCCCGAACCACATCGACCAGGTCAGCGACCACCGACGAAGCGGTCGGCTCCATGCCGGCGCCGGCACCGTAGTACAGGGTGGAACCGGCGGCATCGCCATTGACCATGACCGCATTCATCACGCCGTTGACGTTGGCGATCAGGCGGTCGGCCGGGATCAGCGTCGGGTGCACGCGCAGTTCGATGCCTTCGGCGGTGCGGCGGGCCACGCCCAGGTGCTTGATGCGGTAGCCCAGCGCTTCGGCGTAGTTCACGTCGGCGGTGGTCAGCTGGGTGATGCCCTCGGTGTAGGCCTTGTCGAACTGCAGCGGAATACCAAAGGCGATGGAGGCCAGAATGGTCAGCTTGTGCGCAGCATCGATGCCCTCGACGTCGAAGGTCGGATCGGCTTCGGCATAACCCAGCGCCTGGGCTTCGGCCAATACGTCGGGGAAGGCGCGGCCTTTCTCACGCATTTCAGTAAGAATGAAGTTGCCGGTGCCGTTGATGATCCCGGCCAGCCAGTTGATGCGGTTGGCCGACAGGCCTTCGCGGATCGCCTTGATCACCGGGATGCCACCGGCCACTGCCGCTTCGAAGGCAACGATAACGCCCTTCTCGCGGGCTTTGGCGAAGATTTCGTTGCCGTGCACGGCGATCAGCGCCTTGTTGGCGGTCACTACGTGCTTGCCGTTGTCGATCGCCTTGAGCACCAGGTCGCGGGCGATGGTGTAGCCACCGATCAGCTCGATGACAATGTCGATCTCCGGGTTGCTCGCAACATCGAACACGTCAGCGGTAATGGGGGTACCGGTAATCTGGCAGTTCGGGTTCTGCGAGCGCATGGCAATCTGTGCCACTTCAATACCGCGCCCGGCACGGCGGGCAATCTCCTCGGCGTTGCGCTGAAGTACATTGAAGGTTCCGCCACCGACGGTCCCCAACCCACAGATGCCTACTTTGACCGGTTTCACTGTGAACTCCCCATTGAACGGCCGGCGCCTTCACCGACCGTGAAACATGCCGTCACCCCATGACGACGGCGTATTGAATGAATTACTTGGCAGCCTGCTGCTCGCCCGCCAGGGCCAGTTTGGCCACTTGCGGTGCGGGCTGGTAACCCGGAATCACATGGCCGTTCTCGAGCACGATGGCCGGCGTGCCATTGACGCCGATCTGCTGGCCCAGCTGGAACTGCTTGCTGACCGGATTGGCGCACTTGGCGGCCTTGATTTCCTTGCCATCGACCATCTTGTCCATCGCCGCGCGGCGGTCGCTGGAGCACCAGACCGCCTGCAGCTGCTCGTCACCCGGCGAACCCAGGCCCTGACGCGGGAAGGCGACATAGCGCACTTCGATACCGCGGCGGTTGAGCTCGGGGATTTCGGCGTGCAGCTTGTGGCAGTACGGGCAAGTGGTGTCGGTAAACACGGTGATGTGCGCCTTGGTCTCGCCCTTGGCAGGATAAACCACGGTCTCGGCGGCTGGAATGCCGTTGATGAGTTTGGCGACGCCTTGACGCTCGGTCTTTTCGGTCAGGTTGACCGGTTTGCCGTCCTGCAGCTGGTACAGGTAGCCCTGCATGACGTACTGGCCATCAGCGCTGGCATACAGCACACGGCCGCCCTGCAGCTTGACTTCATACAGGCCATTGAGCGGGCTGCTGCCGACGCTTTCCACCGGTACTTCGAGTTCGAGGTTCTGCAACGACTTGCGGATGGCCTGCTCGGCGTTGGTATTGCTGTCGGCCGCGGCAACGGCAAAGGTACTGGCCAGCGCCATCACGGCGGCGGCGAAAATCTGGGTCACGCGCATGGGGAACTCCTGGAGGCGGACAGGGGCCGAGGGGCGTCACCTGCGGAAAAAACGCGGCGACCGTGCGGCCCTTGATGCAAACCGCCCAAGCCTATCACATCACACTGCTGATGAAGGGGCCTGCAAGGACCGGTCGGCGGAACATGAAAAACATTCATCCACGCGGATGGTGCTGGGCGTGCAGTTGCTGCAGCCGCGCCTTGGCCACATGGGTGTAGATCTGCGTGGTCGACAGATCGCTGTGGCCCAGCAGCATC
Organism: Pseudomonas sp. NPDC089996; assembly: GCF_044748405.1. Taxonomy (NCBI): domain Bacteria; kingdom Pseudomonadati; phylum Pseudomonadota; class Gammaproteobacteria; order Pseudomonadales; family Pseudomonadaceae; genus Pseudomonas; species Pseudomonas sp. NPDC089996. The sequence goes on from NZ_JBIVGA010000003.1 coordinate 173,324, forward strand.
TGCACCACGCGCAGATCGGCGCCGTGGTTGAGCAGGTGCGTGGCAAAGGCGTGGCGCAGGGTATGCGGCGACAGCGGCTTGTCGATGCAGGCCACCCGGGCCTGGTGCTTGATGCGGTGCCAGAAGGTCTGGCGGGTCATCTGCTCGCCGCGCTGGCTGGGGAACAACACATCGCTGGGGCGGCCATTGAGCAGTTCGGCGCGACCGTCACGCAGGTAGCGCTCCAGCCATACCACCGCCTCCTCGCCCATCGGCACCAGGCGTTCCTTGCTGCCCTTGCCCATCACCCGCAGCACGCCCTGGCGCAGGTTGACCTGATCGAGCGTCAGGCTGACCAGTTCGGTCACGCGCAAGCCACAGGCGTAAAGGACTTCGAGCATGGCGCGGTCGCGCTGGCCGATGGCCTCGCCCAGGTCCGGCGCCTGCAGCAAGGCTTCGACGTCGGCCTCCGACAGCGATTTGGGCAATGGCCGGCCAAGTTGCGGCATGTCGACCTGCAGGGTCGGGTCGACGGCCACCAGCTTCTCTCGCAGCAGGTAGCGGAAGAAGCCGCGCAGGCCGGAAAGAAAGCGCGCGGTCGAGCGCGGCTTGTAGCCTTGCTCGAGGCGCCAGGCCAGGTGATCCAGGATCAGTTCGCGGCCGGCGTCCGGCAGGGCTACCGAATGTTCCTGCAACCAGCCGTTGAACAGGGCCAGGTCGCTGCGATAGGACACGCGGGTGTTGTCGGACAGGCCTTTTTCGAGCCACAGGGCATCAAGAAACTGGTCGATCAGGGGGTGGTCGAGGGCGGGCATGAAAACTCGGTGGCAAACGACGAAATGGCGCTTAGTCTTTCATAACAACGCCGGCATAGGGAGTGCGCATGAACGAACAGCAAATTCTTCTGAGTGTGGGCGGTATCGGTGCGGCGGCACTGGCCTGCCAGTGGCTGGCCTGGCGCCTGAAACTGCCCGCCATCCTGTTCCTGCTGCTGTGCGGCATCGTCGCTGGCCCCTTGCTGGGCTGGCTGTCGCCTGAAGCCCTGTTCGGGCCACTGCTGATGCCCCTGGTTTCGCTGGCCGTGGCGCTGATCCTGTTCGAAGGCAGCCTGACCCTGCATATATCGCAATGGCGCGAGATCGGCAGCGTGGTGCACCGCCTGGTGACCGTCGGGGCGCTGAGCACCTGGCTGGTGATCGCCCTGGCCACCCATTGGCTGCTGGGGTTCGAATGGCCCCTGGCGATCCTGTTCGGCGCCCTGACCCTGGTGACCGGGCCCACGGTCATCGTCCCCATGCTGCGCGTGGTGCGGCCGAATGCGACGATCGCCAACATCCTGCGTTGGGAAGGCATCGTCATCGACCCGATCGGTGCCTTGCTGGCCGTGGTGGTCTACAGCTTCATCATCGCCACCGGCGACGGCTTCAGCCAGAGCCTGCTCACCTTCGCCGGGGTGATCTTTTGCGGGTGCGCACTGGGTGCTGCCGGTGGCTGGCTGCTGGGACAGGTGATGCGTGAGCAATGGCTTCCGGAATACCTGCACAACCTGGCGTCGCTGGCCGCCGTGCTGGGCATCTTCATTGCTGCCAACCAGATCGTCCACGAGTCCGGGCTGCTGGCAGTGACGGTGATGGGCATGTGGCTGGCCAACATGCGCGGGGTCGATGTGCGGCAGATCCTGCACTTCAAGGAGAACCTCAGCGTCCTGCTGATTTCCGGGCTGTTCATTCTGCTGGCCGCCCGCCTCGATCTGCATGCCCTGCTGTCGCTGGGCCCAGCCGTTCTGGCCTTGCTGCTGGTGATCCAGCTGCTGGCACGCCCGTTGAACGTGCTGCTTTCCACAGCCGGCTCCTCGCTGAACTGGCGCGAACGCGCGCTGCTGGCCTGGATTGCACCGCGAGGCATCGTGGCGGCTGCGGTGTCGGCGGTGTTCGCCATCCGCCTGGACCAGGCAGGCCACGCCTCGGCCCTGTTGCTGGTGCCTCTGACCTTCGCCGTGATCATCGGTACGGTCGTGCTGCAAAGCGCTACCGCTCGCCCACTGGCGCGGCTGCTCAAGGTCGCAGAGCCTGCACCCAGCGGCTTTCTGCTGGTAGGCGCCAACCCACCCGCGCGCACGCTGGCCAAAGCATTGCAGCAGCTTGGCTGCCGCGTCCTGCTAACCGATTCGAGCTGGGAAAACATACGGGCCGCGCGTATGGATGGCTTGCCAACCTACTTTGGCAACCCGGCTTCGCAGCACGCCGACGCACACCTGGACCTGGTGGGCCTCGGGCACCTGCTCGGGCTTTCGCCTGCCGGTGAACTCAATGCATTGGCCGGCGCGCGGTTTCGCCATGATTTCGGCCACAAGCGGCTTTTCGTGCTGGCCAGCGGGCTGGAAAACCGCCGTAGCGACAAGCATCGCGCCAGCGAAGAGCACCGCGGCCAGTTGCTCGGCTCTACCCCGATGACCTACCTGCAACTGGCCAATCGCCTGCTTGAAGGCGGTGAGTTGTTCAGCACGACGCTCACCGAGGCCTTTGGCTGGCCGCACTACCTGGCACTGCATGGCGAACGTGCGACCTTGCTGTTTGCCCGCGATGCTCATGGCTGGGTGCATGTCGCCTGCCCGGACGCCCCGCTGAACCCTCAGGCGGGCTGGACGCTGGTTTCACTGATTGACCCGGAGCCGGAAGTACCGCTGGCCACTGCCGGCGAAGCGCTGGCCGACCCGTAAGGCTCAGTTGCCGGGCAGTACCGGCACCGGGCGCTTGTCCTCGTCGATGGCGACAAAACTGAACACCCCATGGATGGCTCGTTCGCGGCCGTCCAGGTACATGTTCTCGACGAACACATCCACTTGCACCTGCAGGCTGGTGTTGCCGACCTTGACCACCGTGCCGACCAGTTCGACGATCGAGCCCGCCGGGATCGGGTGCTTGAAGTCGATGCGGTCGGTGGACACGGTCACCAGCGGCAGCCGACAGAAGCGCGTGGCGGCGATGAACGACACCTCGTCCATCCAGGCCAGCGCGGTGCCGCCGAACAGGGTGTTGTGGTGGTTGGTGGTGTTGGGGAACACCGCTTTGGTCACGCGGGTCACCGACAGCTCGGTGCGGCGCAGGATTTCCTGGTCTCGAGTGGTCATGTCTGTCACTTTTCACGGGTTTCAAAACGCAAAAAGCAGCCCGAAGGCTGCTTTTTCTCGCAAGGGGGCCTCAGGCCACCCGGCAAACTGTACTCAGGACAGTTTTTCCTTGATGCGAGCGGCTTTGCCGGACAGGTCGCGCAGGTAGTACAGCTTGGCTTTACGCACGTCACCACGACGTTTCACGGCCAGGCTGTCGATCTGCGGGCTGTAGGTCTGGAAGGTACGCTCAACGCCTACGCCGCTGGAGATCTTGCGCACGGTGAAGGCGCTGTTCAGACCGCGGTTACGCTTGGCGATGACAACGCCTTCGAAAGCCTGCAGACGGGAACGATCACCTTCCTTCACTTTAACCTGGACGACGATGGTGTCGCCTGGTGCGAAGGTCGGGATTTCCTTGCTCATCTGCTCGGCTTCGAGCTGCTGGATGATCTTGTTGGTCATGCTGTGCTCCTAAGATGGATACTTGATCCACCATCGATACGTTTAACTATCGTCCCGCTCGTGGAGATATTCCTCGAGCAGCTTCTTCTCTTCTCCAGAAAGCGAGCGACTTTCCAGAAGATCGGCGCGTCGTTCGAAGGTCCTACCAAGGGACTGCTTCATCCTCCAACGCCGGATATGTGCATGGTTGCCACTTAGCAACACGTCGGGAACACGCTGATCCGCATACACCTCAGGTCGGGTGTAGTGCGGGCAATCCAGCAGACCGTCGGTGAAGGAATCTTCCTCCGCCGAGTCCACATGCCCTAAAGCTCCGGGCAGCAGCCGTGTAACCGCATCGATCAGTACCATGGCCGGCAGCTCGCCACCGGAAAGCACATAGTCACCAATCGACCACTCCTCATCGACATGAGCCTCGATAAAGCGCTCGTCGATGCCTTCATAACGACCGGCGATCAGGATCAACGATTCCTGTTCGGCCAGGCCTTTGACCGCCTGCTGTGTCAGCTTGCGGCCTTGTGGCGAAAGGTAGATCACCTTCGCCGCAGCTCCGGTCGCTTGCCTGGCGCTAACCAGGGCGTCTTCCAGAGGCTTGATTTTCATCACCATGCCCGGACCACCGCCAAACGGCCGATCATCTACCGTGTGGTGACGATCTGTGGTGTAGTCCCGCGGGTTCCAGCAAGTCACCTGAAGCAACCCCTGTTTCACCGCGCGGCTGGTAATGCCGTACTCCGTGATGGCCGAGAACATCTCGGGGAACAACGTGATGACGTCTACGCGAAGGTTACCCATCGTTCAGAAGTCCGCGTCCCACTCAACCCGCATCACGCCTGCTTCCAGGTCGATACCGAGCACGCATTGCGCCGTATAGGGCAACAGACGCTCGCGATCATCCAGGCTGCCTGCGCAGGGCTTGACCACCATTACATCGTTCGCACCGGTCTCCAACAGGTGATCGACCTTGCCGAACAGTTGTTCGTCCTGGTTGATGACCTTCAGACCCACCAACTGGTACCAGTAGTACTCGTCGGCAGCCAGGTTGGGCAAAAGGCTCCGCGGGATGCAGATTTCGTAACCACTCAGAAGACGGGCTTCTTCGCGATCATCGAGGCCTTTCAATTTCACGACCAGGCCCTTTTGGGAGCCACGACCGCTGACCAGCTCAGCCTGCTTTACCTTGCCTTCGTGCCGAAGCGTCCAGCGCGGATAATCCAACAGGTTTTCAATCGGATCGGTAAAGGAAAACACCTTCACCTCGCCGCGAACGCCGTGAACCGAAAAAATCTTGCCAACGACGATCAGGTCGTCAGCCTTTTCTGGCGTCGCGTTCATACTGTTTAGGCGGCAGCCTTGGCAGCGTCCTTCAGCAGCTGAGCAACGCGCTCAGACGGCTGTGCGCCCTGGCTCAGCCAGTAGGAAACGCGCTCTTGGTTGACCGACAGCTTGACTTCGGCGCCCGATGCGATCGGGTTGAAGAAGCCTACGCGCTCAACGAAACGGCCGTCACGGGCGTTACGCGAGTTGGTCACGGTCAGGTGGTAGAATGGGCGCTTTTTCGAGCCGCCACGGGCAAGACGAATGGTTACCATGTGAACATTGTTCCTATAGTCGGTGCTGCAAATCTGAATGCCAAATAGGCACACGGGTGCCCAAAAGGCCGCATATTCTCGGGGAATACACGGACATTTGCAAATGCCTTTTTCGCAAGAGCCCTGCCCTGCCGTCCAGATTTGCCGGTTAAGCCACGGAATCCGCGGCCGTTGCCCCGCCAGGGCGGGGGTTCCGGGCACCCGCTCATCGATAAGCAGGTACCCAAAATAGGGGTTACAGCTTCGGCATGCCGCCGCCTGGCAGCATCCCGCCCAGGCCGCGCATCATCTTGGCCATGCCGCCCTTGGCGGAGAATTTCTTCATCATCTTCTGCATCTGCTTGTGCTGCTTGATCAGCCGGCCGATGTCCTGCACCTGGGTGCCGGAGCCGAGGGCGATGCGGCGCTTGCGCGAACCGCTGATCAGGTCAGGGTCGCGACGCTCGGCCGGGGTCATCGAGTTGATGATCGCCTCCATCTGCTTGAACTGCTTCTCGGCGGCGCCCTGGGCGTTGCCCATCTGCGACAGGTTGACCCCGCCGATGCTCGGCAGCTTGTCCATCAGGCCGCCCAGACCGCCCATGTTCTTCATCTGTTGCAGCTGGTCACGGAAGTCTTCGAGGTCGAAGCCCTTGCCCTTCTTCAGCTTCTTGGCCAGCTTGTCGGCCTTGGCCTTGTCGATGGTCTGCTCGGCCTGCTCGATCAGGCTGAGCACGTCGCCCATGCCGAGGATGCGCGAAGCCACACGGTCCGGGTGGAACGGCTCGAGGGCTTCGGTCTTCTCGCCCATACCGATGAACTTGATCGGCTTGCCGGTAATGGCGCGCACCGACAGCGCAGCACCGCCACGGGCGTCGCCGTCGACCTTGGTCAGTACCACACCGGTCAGCGGCAGGGCCTCACCGAACGCCTTGGCGGTGTTGGCAGCGTCCTGGCCAGTCATGGCGTCGACCACGAACAGGGTCTCGATCGGCTTGACCGCAGCGTGCAGCGCCTTGATCTCGTCCATCATGTCGGCGTCGATGTGCAGGCGGCCGGCGGTGTCGACGATGACGACATCGATGAACTTGAGTTTGGCTTCGCGGATCGCAGCTTCCGCGATCGCCACCGGTTTCTGGCTGATGTCGGACGGGAAGAAGGTCACGCCGATGTCGTTGGCCAGGGTTTCCAGCTGCTTGATCGCCGCCGGGCGGTAGACGTCGGCGGAAACCACCATCACGCTCTTCTTCTTGCGCTCCTTGAGGAAGCGCGCCAGCTTGCCGGCGGTGGTGGTCTTGCCCGCCCCCTGCAAGCCTGCCATCAGCACCACGGCCGGCGGCGCGGCGTTCAGCGCGAGGTCTTCGTTGGCCGCGCCCATCAGGCTTTCCAGCTCGGCCTGGACAATCTTCACGAACGCCTGGCCCGGGGTCAGGCTGCGCGACACCTCGGTGCCGACCGCACGCTCCTTGACGCTGTTGACGAAATCCTTGACCACCGGCAGGGCAACGTCGGCCTCGAGCAGGGCCATACGCACTTCGCGCAACGTGTCCTTGATGTTGTCTTCAGTCAGCTTGGCCTTGCCGGTGACATGGCGCAGCGTCTGTGACAGGCGGTCGGTCAGGTTTTCGAACATGGTGATCCTTTCAGGCCCAGTAAAAGCCGAGGTTTGTCAGGCGCCCGAGGGGGAAATGCACACCCGCCAGGCACAGCAAGGCGGCGATTATAACGAAGTGCGGCGGCGGCGCACACCTCGCTGCCGATCGGTCTGGATGGCCGGTGGCGTTCTATGCCAAACTCCGTCTCTTTCAGGGCTCTGCAACCAGGACTTATGGTCTCCTCTCCCAGCCTCATCCCCAATCTGATCGCTGCCGGCTTATATATAGCTGCGGCCATCTACCAGGGCTCCCTCCTGGCCCAGGGCCGCAAGGCCGACAAACGCCTGCTTGGCCTGCTCGGCGCCCTCGCCGTCGTCGCCCAGGGCGGCGCGCTGTTCTTCCAGCTGATCACTCCGCTGGGGCTGAGCCTGGACTTCTTCAGCGCCGCCAGCCTGATCGCCGTGGCGGTCATCGCCCTGACACTGCTGGCCTGCCTGCGCATCCCGGTGGAAAACCTGCTGGTGCTGCTGTTCCCGCTCGGCGCCGTCACCGCCCTGCTGGCACAGTTCGCCCCGCCCGGCACGGTGCCGCTGATCAACGAAGAACCCGGCATACTCGCGCACATCCTGCTGTCGATCCTGGCCTATGGCCTGTTCACCATCGCGGTGTTCCAGTCGCTGCTGTTGCTGCTGCAGGACCGCCAGCTGAAGAACAAGCACCCGTCCGGGCTGATCCGCAACTTCCCGCCGCTGCAGACCATGGAAAGCCTGCTGTTCGGCTTCCTCTGGGCGGGCTGGTGCCTGCTCTCGCTGTCGCTGATTTCCGGCTGGCTGTTCCTTGAGAACCTGTTCGCCCAGCACCTGGTGCACAAGACCTCGCTGGCCTGCATCGCCTGGATCGTGTTCAGCGTGCTGCTGTGGGGGCGCACCCGCCTGGGCTGGCGCGGACACAAGGCGATCCGCTGGACCCTGGCCGGTTTCTGCCTGCTGATGCTGGCCTATTTCGGCAGCAAGCTGGTTCGCGAATTCATCCTGCATATCTGACGGCCGCCCATGGATACCCTGCCGTTCGCACCGCTTCTCGGCATTCTGGCACTGGCGCTGCTGTGGTCGGCGTTGTTCACCGCCGTGGACGCCGCCCGCCTGCAACTCAACGGTTCGCTGCGCAATGGCGATGACGGCCAGCCGCCGCTGCCGGCCCAGGCCCTGGTGCTGTGCGCCAGCCTGGGCAAGCTGCTGGTGCTGGGCCTGGCGTGCCTGATCGGCCAACGCCAGAACGGTGAACACGGTTTCTGGCTGGCTGGCCTGGCCGCCGTGGCAGCCCTGCTGGTGCTCGCCGAATTCCTGCCGCGCCGCCTGGCGCGGCGCAACCCGCAGGCCTTCATCAGTCTTGGCCTGAGCCTGCGGCCATTCCCGCTCGCCCTCCTGCAACCCTTGGCCTGCCTGTTCGACGGCACCGCCAGGCTGATGCTGCGCCCGTTCCGCGTGCAGCCCACGGCGGTGGCCCTGCACCCGCAGGAGAGCGACGACTTCGACGAAGACGACGAGCACGAGGCACCGCGCCACGGTTTGCTCGACGGCCTGCAGTCGCTGGACAAGATCACCGTCAATGACATCCTGGTACCCCGCAACGAAGTCGACGGCATCAACCTTGACGAGCCCATCGAGCACATTATCGAGCAACTGATCGTCAGCCGGCACACGCGCCTGCCGGTGTACCACAGCGATATCAACCAGGTCGAAGCGATCCTCAACACCAAGCTCATCAGCCACCTGCTGCCCAAGGCCGAGCTGGCCATGGAACAACTGCTGGGCGCCTGCTACGAACCCTACTTCGTGCCGGAAAGCACCCCCCTGCAGATGCAGCTGCTGAACTTCCACAAGCAACAGCGGCGCCTGGGTGTGGTGGTGGACGAATACGGCGAGGTGCTGGGCATCGTCACCCTGGAAGACATCCTCGAAGAGATCGTCGGCGAGTTCGAGGACGAACAGAGCCTCGACAACCCGCACGTACACGCCCAGCCCGATGGCACCTTCGTCATCGAAGGCACCGCCTCGCTGCGCGAAATCAACCGTACCCTGGGCTGGCACCTGCCCTGCGACGGCGGCCCGAAAACCCTCAACGGGCTGGTCACCGAAGCCCTCGAGAGCATCCCGGAAAGCGCCGTTTGCCTGAAGATCGGCCGCTATCGCCTGGAAATCCTCGAAACAGAGGACAATTGCGCCAGCAAGGTACTGGTGTGGACCGTGACCCGATAGCTATACTCGGGTCACGCTTACCCAGCCCCGCCGTTCCGCCTGCTACCCGCACCCGGCGCCACACGGCCAGTCCGCACCACTGACATCCCCGCGGTCCTGCTTCAACACCCCGAACAGTGCCCGCTCCCGCCCCTACCCGCCTTGGGCTGGCGTCAGTCGCGCGAACACAACAACAATACGCTCCAGCGTCCGCCAAGTTGTGCCTGCCTTCTACGCCTGCACAGGCCACGGACAATGCATGGAACGGAACAGACTGTTAGGGACCTACTTAATGACAACCAGTACCTATGCCGAGGCGCCTGCCGCGCCGGTCAACTCGCCTGCGCGGGTGGCCACCGCCAGTTTCATCGGCACCGCCATCGAGTTCTACGATTTCTACGTCTACGCCACCGCCGCCGCGCTGGTAATCGGCCCGGTGTTCTTCCCGTCGGGGTCTGGCACCGCTCAGATGCTCGCGGCCTTCATCACTTTCGGCATCGCCTTCCTCGCCCGCCCGCTGGGCTCGGCATTGTTCGGCCACTTCGGTGACCGCATCGGACGCAAGTCGACCCTGGTCGCCTCGCTGCTGCTGATGGGCGTATCGACCACGCTGATCGGCGTGCTGCCGGGTTATGAGAGCATCGGCGTGTGGGCACCTATCCTGCTCTGCCTGCTGCGCTTCGGTCAGGGCCTTGGCCTGGGTGGTGAATGGGGCGGTGCAGCGCTGCTGGCCACCGAAAACGCACCAGAGGGCAAACGCGCCTGGTTCGGCATGTTCCCGCAACTTGGCCCTTCGATCGGCTTCCTTGCGGCCAACGGCCTGTTCCTGACCCTGGCCATGCTGCTCAGCGACGAGCAGTTCCGTGAGTGGGGCTGGCGCATTCCGTTCCTGCTCAGTGCCGCGCTGGTGATGGTAGGGCTGTATGTGCGCCTGAAGCTTGAAGAAAGCCCGGTGTTCGCCAAGGCAGTCGCTCGCCACGAGCGGGTGAAAATGCCGGTGGTCGACCTGTTCGGCAAATACTGGATGCCAACGCTGCTGGGCGCAGCGGCCATGGTGGTGTGCTATGCGCTGTTCTATATCTCGACGGTGTTCTCGCTCAGCTATGGCGTGACCACACTGGGCTACAGCCGCGAGACCTTCCTCGGCCTGCTGTGCTTCGCCGTGGTGTTCATGGCCCTGGCCACACCGCTGTCGGCCTGGCTGAGTGACCGATACGGGCGCAAGCCGGTGCTGATCGTCGGTGGCCTGCTGGCGGTGGCTTCAGGTTTTACCATGGAGCCGCTGCTGACCTCGGGTTCGACCACGGGTGTGGCGCTGTTCCTGGCCATCGAGCTGTTCCTGATGGGTGTGACCTTCGCGCCGATGGGGGCCCTGCTGCCTGAGCTGTTCCCGACCCACGTGCGTTATACCGGCGCTTCGGCGGCGTACAACCTGGGCGGCATCGTCGGGGCTTCGGCGGCGCCGTTCTTTGCCCAGAAGCTGGTGACCATGGGCGGGTTGAGCTGGGTGGGGGGCTATGTGTCAGCGGCGGCGGTGATCAGCCTGATTGCCGTGCTGTGCCTTAAGGAAACCCGCGATACCGAGCTTTGATGCATTGGGGCTGCTTTGCAGCCCTTTCGCGACACAAGGCCGCTCCTACATGAGGTCACGCAAGCCGAAGCTGATGCGATCCCCTGTAGGAGCGGCCTTGTGTCGCGAAAGGGCCGCAAAGCGGCCCCCAGCAATCTCGGATCAGAACTCGACCTTGACCGCCTGCGCAGCACGGGTCGCCTTGGCCCGCGCCGCTTCGACCGACTCATCACGCGCCAGGCACACGCCCATGCGGCGGGTGCCGTTGATTTCCGGCTTGCCGAACAGGCGAATGGCCGTATCAGGCTCGCTCAGTGCAGCCCCCAGGTTGGCGAAGCTGGTCTGCTGCGACTGGCCTTCCGGCAGGATAACCGCCGAAGCCGACGGCCCGAACTGGCGCACCACCGGGATCGGCAGGCCGAGAATGGCGCGGGCATGCAGGGCGAACTGCGACAGGTCCTGGGAAATCAGGGTGACCAGGCCAGTGTCATGCGGGCGTGGCGACACTTCGCTGAACCACACCTGGTCGCCTTTGACGAACAGCTCCACACCGAACAGGCCACGCCCACCCAGTGCATCGGTGACCGCCTTGGCCACGCGCTGCGATTCGGCCAGGGCTTTCGCACTCATGGCCTGCGGCTGCCAGGATTCCTGGTAGTCGCCCTTCTCCTGACGGTGGCCGACCGGCTCGAGGAACGTGGTGCCGCCCACATGGCGCACGGTCAGCAGGGTGATTTCGTATTCGAAGTCGATGAAACCCTCGATGATCACCCGGCCCTTGCCGGCGCGGCCGCCTTCCTGGGCGTAATCCCAGGACTTCTGCAGGTCGGCATCGCTGCGCAGCAGGCTCTGGCCTTTGCCCGAGGAGCTCATCACCGGCTTGACCACGCACGGGTAACCGACATCGGCCACAGCCTTGGCGTAGTCCTCGAAGGTGTCAGCGAAGTGGTACGGCGAAGTTGGCAGGTCCAGTTCTTCGGCAGCCAGGCGGCGGATGCCTTCGCGGTTCATGGTCAGATGGGTGGCGCGGGCGGTCGGCACCACGGTGAAGCCTTCGTTTTCCAGCTCGACCAGGGTGGCGGTGGCGATGGCTTCGATTTCCGGCACGATGTAGTGCGGTTTTTCCGCTTCGATGATCGCCCGCAGGGCAACGCCATCGAGCATGTTGACCACGTGGCTGCGGTGCGCCACCTGCATCGCCGGGGCATTGGCGTAGCGGTCGACGGCGATTACCTCGACACCCAGGCGCTGCAGCTCGATCACCACTTCCTTGCCCAGCTCGCCACAGCCGCAGAGCAGTACACGGGTCGCGGTCGGCGACAATGGGGTTCCGATACGGGTCATTTCAGGTCCTCGAAGGCGTCCGGGGCCGCGCCAGGCTTGGCACGGCCCGCTGAAAAAGGACCGGTATTCTACACCATCAGCATGCTACAGCGGCCCGCCGCGCACGAAATGCCATGGCCAGCCAGACAGCCGTGACACCGGCGAATTTCGAGGCCATGGCGGTGCCGATCACCATCGGCGTCATGGCGCCGATCATGCCGAAGAAGATGAAGGTATCCACCGGGATGCTCAGCGCCGAGCTCAGCCACAGGCGGTCGCGCAGCGGGCGGCGGGTGATGCTGAACACCAGCCAGTCGATCAGTTCGGAGACGAAGAACGCGGTGGCGCTGGCCAGGGCGATGGCCGGCTCCGAGGTGGCGTACGACAGCACCAGGGCCAGCAGCATGGCGATCAGCGCACCGTGGCCGTAGCGGGTCTGCACCATGTCGCGCAGGATGAACACCAGGCCGCCCCAGCAGGACCAGATGATGTCCAGGTGCGGGGCGCTGGAGAAGGCGTAGTTGATCAGCACTACGCTGCTGATATAGGCAAGTAGATAGAACATGGGCAGATTTTCTGTGAGCAAGCCCGACAGATTACCGCTGGCTTCTTCGCGGGTAAACCCGCTCCCACAGGGATCGCACCCGAATCAGAAACAGTGCAGTACCCGAGGGAGCGGGTTTACCCGCGAAGAAGCCAGCGCAGAATCACGCCCCGATAATCATTCCGGCCGCCACCGCACGCTCATGGCACAGCTTCAGCACCGCCCGGCGCTCGGTATTGTCCATCCGCCCCCACCGGCCGATCTCGGCCACGGTGCGCTGGCAGCCAGTACAGATATCCTGCTCATCCAGCGCGCAAATACTCACGCACGGCGATGCCACCGGACGCTCCACTGCCACTTCACTCATCGTCGACCACCAGTTCTCGGGCATAACGCTCGGCATTATGCACGTAGTGCGCGGCGCTGGCCTCGAGCATGCGCTTTTGCTGCTCGGTCAGCTCACGCACCACCTTGCCCGGCGAGCCCATTACCAGCGAGCCATCGGGGATTTCCTTGCCCTCCGGGATCAGCGCATTGGCGCCGATGATGCAGTGCTTGCCGATGCGCGCACCATTGAGGATGACCGCATTGATGCCGATCAGGCTGTAGTCGCCCACCGTGCAGCCATGCAGCATGGCGTTGTGGCCGATGGTCACGCCCTTGCCCAGGGTCAACGGCGCGCCCATGTCGGTGTGCATCACGGTACCGTCCTGGACGTTGCTGTCCTCGCCGATGTCGATCAGTTCGTTATCACCCCGCAGCACCGCACCAAACCACACGCTGGCACGGGCCTGCAGGCGCACTTTGCCGATCAGGGTGGCGTTGGGTGCGGCCCAGCTGGTGGGGTGGCATTCGACCCGATGGTCGCCCAGGCGGTATTTCATGTTCGCTCCTCAGGGTTCACGCAGACGGCGGGGTGTGCCCCGCTCAGATTTCGATGTAGCGCTCAGGGGGTTGATGCAGGCTGATGCCGGCGTCATACAACAGGTTGACCAGCTCGACGATCATGATCGCCGACAGCCCCCAGATCTTGTACTCGCCATAGCGATAGCTGGGCACGTACCAGCTGCGGCCCTGGTAATCGATACGGTGGGTGTGGTCACGCGGGTCCTGGCGGAAGAATTCCAGCGGCACGCTGAAGACTGCCGCGATTTCGGCATCATTGGCGCGGTATTCGACGAAATCCGGGATCAGCCCGACGAACGGGGTCACTTTCAGGCCGTGCAGGGATATCAGCGGGCTGAGCGGGCCGACCACCTCCACCAGGCCGGGCGGCAGGCCGATTTCTTCCTCGGCCTCGCGCAGCGCGGTAAACACCAGGTCCGGGTCTTCGGGGTCGCGGCGGCCACCGGGAAAAGCGACTTCGCCGCCGTGGGTGGACAGCCCCTGGGCACGTAGGGTCAAAACGAGCTCGGGCGCTTCGCTGCGGGTAATGGGCAAAAGGACCGCCGCCTCGGGGAACCGTCGGTCGGTTTCCAGTGAAGCGGGATGGTGGTTGCTCATACGGCGAAGTAGCTCGTCCAGCATTGCGCACTCTCGTTTCCAAGGCCTGCCGTGCATGATGCACCAAAGCCGCGAAGCACCCAAGCCCCGCACGCTTGCGGCGGCCCCGCCCGGCACGCCAAGATAGGCCGATCATTAAGGAAGTACAGCATGAAATTCTGCAGCGCATGCGGCCAGCCGGTCATTCAGCGGATCCCTGAGGGCGACAGCCGCCTGCGGTACGTCTGCGAGTCTTGCCAGACCATCCACTACCAGAACCCCAACATCGTCGCCGGGGTGCTGCCCACCTGGGGCAGCCAGGTGCTGCTGTGCCGTCGCGCCATCGAGCCGCGCCGCGGCTTCTGGACGCTACCGGCCGGTTTCATGGAAAATGGCGAAACCCTCGACCAGGCCGCCCGTCGCGAAACCGTCGAAGAAGCCTGTGCCCGAGTCGGGGACATGGCCCTGTACCAGCTGTTCGACCTGCCGCACATCAGCCAGGTGCATGTGTTCTTCCGCGCCGAACTGGCGGACCTTGAGTACGCCGTCGGTGTCGAAAGCCTGGAGGTGCGGTTGTTCGAAGAGCACGAAATACCGTGGAGCGAGCTGGCTTTCCGCACCGTCACTCGCACACTAGAATGCTATTATCGCGACCGCATCAGGCAGCATTACCCGATTGGCCATGAATACCTGCCGCCGATGAATGTTTCGCCCACCTCTTAAGCTTGCAGGTACTGCTTCATGCGCTGGTTGTTCGCCCTTTTCTGCCTTTGCGTTACCACGGTGTCCCAGGCGGCCTTCACCGAAGTCATCATTCGCAAGCCACAACCGCCCGTGCCGGTGCAGTCGCAATCCCAGGCGGCCATGCAGCCGCTGATCGACAAGGTGCTGGTGATCAAGTCGCAGCGGCGCCTGCAGCTGATCAGCCGTGGCGAGCCGCTGAAGACCTACCGCATCTCGCTGGGCAAGCAACCCAAGGGGGCCAAGGAGCGCGAAGGCGACAAGAAGACGCCTGAAGGCCTGTACTGGCTGGACTGGCGCAAGGAAAGCGACCGCTTCAACCTGGCCATGCACATCACCTACCCGAACGTCAGCGACGCCGCCCGCGCCACCCGCGAAGGCTGGAGTGCCGGCAGCATGATCATGATCCATGGCACGCCGATCAACGATGACTACCCCGAGTGGTACTTCCACACCCTCGACTGGACCGATGGCTGCATCGCCATGCGCAACCACGACATGCAGGAAGTGTGGGAGCTGGTCCGCGATGGCACCTTGATCGAGATTCGCCCCTGATAGTCCTGCAAGCAGACTGGGCTTGTAGGACCGTTCGTACTTCAAATACACATCTGCCCTACGCCCTGCAGTGGCCGGGTACTGCATCCAACTGAGGGCATTGATTCTTAGCATTCACGCAAACGAGTACGTAATCCGTACGCCATTTGCGGGGGTGCTGCATGCCATGCCGAATTCGACTCATCGCCAGCAGGCTGCTTGCCGGATGCCTGGCTGGCCTGCCAGGCACCTCTGCGGCCTCGGCTGACGACCCTGCCAGCCTGCAACTGCGCGACCAGCAGCAGACCCTGCGGCATTTCGAACAGCAACAAAGGCTCAAGCGCTGGCAGCAGCCCCCTTTGCCCGAGCGCATAGAGCAGCCCCCCGCCAAGCCAGTCAACAGTCCGTGCTGGGCCGTCTCCGGCTTGCGCATCATCGGCAACCGCCAACTTCCGGATCAGGCGCTCGAGCCCGCTCTGCGCGAACGAGTGCTGCCCTGCATGGGCATCGATGACATCAACAGCCTGCTCAGGAGCATCACCCAGCTGTATGTGAGCGCCGGTTTTCCTACCAGCCGTCCCTACCTGCGCCAACAGCCTCGGGATGGTGCGCCGCTGGACATCGTCATCGTCGAAGGCTTTGTCGAATCCATCGAGCTCGACGCCCCCGAGCTGCCATTGTTTTTGCCCGGCGCCTTCCCTGGCGTGCTAGGCCAACCCCTTTATCTGCCCGCCCTCGAGCAAGGCCTGGACCAGCTCAATCGCCTGCGCGCCTATGACCTGGGCATGGACCTGCTGCCTGGGGACCTGCAAGGTGGCACCCGGGTGGTGCTGCAGCCGAACAAGGTCGGCTCGCGCTGGCACCTGGACAGTCGCCTGGACAACCGCGGCAGTGAGCTGACCGGGCGTCACCGCCTGAGCCTTGCCCTCGGGGTCGACAGCCCGCTGGGGCTGAATGACGACCTGCGCGTTTCGCTGCTTTCCAGCGTCTTCCACGCCCCAGGCCAGACGCAAGGCATCACCTTGTATTACAGCGTCCCCTACGGCCCTTGGACCTTTGCCCTCAATGCCAGCCAACTGACCTACGACGCCCCGCTGCCACACAGTCGTCAAACCAGCGACGGCAGCAGCAGCTATCAGGGGCTGAGCATCGAGCGGGTACTGTGGCGCAATCAGCAAGGCATGCTCAGCGTCAGCGCAAGGCTGGACCGCAAACAACTGATCAACCGCAGCGCCGGCGCCGTGGTCACTCAACAGAGCCCGACGCTTACCAGCGTCGAGGCAGGCATCAACCTGCTGTGGCTCAAAGGTGGGTTATGGAATGGTTATGTGGGCATCGCACAGGGCCTGCACTGGTTCGCTGCCGACGAATCGCCGCTGGGCGTGGAGCGCCTGCGCCCGGACTTTCGCAAGTACCGCGCCAGCCTGTTGCATCTGCGTCAGGGCTCGGCAAACACGCCGTGGCGCTGGCAAAGCGAACTGGCCATGCAGTACAGCGACGACTCGTTGCCCGGAGTCGAACAACTGCTGGTCAGTGACGATTCGACCGTACGAGGCTTTCGCCTGCGCACCTATTCCGGTGCCAGCGGCACGGCCTGGCGCAACACCTTCAGCCAACCGTTGCCCGCCAACTGGAGCCCCCCCCTGCAAATACGCCCTTACCTCGGCCTGGATGTGGGCTGGACACGCACAGCCACTGGCAAGCCTTCGCAACGCCTCGCAGGCGCAGCTGCCGGCGTCGAGCTGAGCCTGCCGAGCAGCCGATTACGCCTCGATTACCAACGCGCCCTCTACACCAGCGACCTGCCCCGCTCCCGGCTGGAGCCTGGCTTCTGGGTACTGGACTTCACGCTGAGCATCTGACTCCCCCACAACGAAGAGAACGAGAACATGCAGAAACTCTCGCCGTCACCGTATACCCGCCCGAACATCTTGCGCTGGGCCATCTTCCTCGCCTTGCTCGGCTCCACCAGCGTTCTTGCGCAGGGTGGGCTGGAGGCCGCCAGCGGCCCTGCAGGCACCCCTCTCATCAACAACAACCATGGCGTTCCGGTGATCGACATCGTCCCCCCCAACGCCAGCGGCCTGTCGCACAACCAGTTCATCGACTACAACGTCGCCCGCCCCGGTGTGGTGCTGAACAACGCCCTGCAGGCGGGCCAGTCGCAACTGGCTGGAGCACTGGCCGCCAATCCGCAGTTCCAGGGCCAGGCGGCGTCGACCATTCTCAACGAGGTGGTCAGCCGCAACGCCTCGCAGATCGAAGGCCCTCAGGAAATCTTCGGCCGCCCCGCCGACTACATCCTGGCCAACCCCAACGGGATCACACTCAATGGCGGCAGCTTCATCAACACCACCCGCGCCGGGTTCGTGGTTGGCACACCCGAGCTGCAAGATGAACAGCTGCGCCATTTCAACACGCTCAACGCCAATGGCACATTGCAGGTGCAAAAAGGCGGCCAGAGCAATGCCGAGGGTGCGCTTGATCTGATTGCCCCCAAGGTGGACCAACAGGGTTTGCTCATGGCCAAGGGCGACCTCAACGTGACCGTTGGCCGCAATCGTATCGCCCACGCCGACGGCCAGATCCTCGAACACTTGCCAGGCACCCCCTCGAGCATTGACGCCAGCCTGTTCGGCGCGATGCGCGCCGGGCGCATTCGCGTGATCAGTACAGCGGAAGGCGCCGGGGTGCGCATGGGCCCCGTTAATGCCACGGCCGACAGCGGTATCGAAATCCATTCGGCGGGTTCGTTACAGATCAGTGGCGAAAATGACAAGCCTGCAGAACTGCACAGCAAGCGCGGCGGCTTGCAGCTGGTCGCCGCCGACGACCTGACCTTGAGTGCCGTCGATGGCAAGGCCGAGCGTATCGAGGCCAAGGCCGGCAAGACGCTTGTTTTGGACGCCAGGGCCCGCGAGCAGGTTGCCCGCGACCGCGACAGCTGGAACAAGAAGTTCCTGCTCATCACCCACGAAACTTACCGCCGCGACAGCACCACCACCGAGCGCCAGCAACGCGGCGTGGAACTGCACGCCAGCGACAGCGTGTCGTTGCAGTCAGGAGCCGACATGCGTCTGGTCGCTGCCAAGGTGAAGGCAGGCACTGATCTGACCCTCGACAGCGGCGCCAACCTGAACATCGCCGCCGGCATCGACAGCACGCAATTCAAGGAGCAGGTGCGCCATCGCAAGGACCTCTGGCGTGGCGACAGCGATACCGAGAAATACACGGAAACAGCACGGCCCAGCAACCTGAGCGCCCAGCGCATGACGGTCAAGGGCAATGACCTGCTCAAGGTCGAGGGCAGCACCTTGCACAGCCGCGGCGACATGGATATCAGTGGCAGGCAAGTCGAGGTCGGTACAACCGCCCTGCAGCAACGCAGCAGCGGTGGCAACTACCGGGGTGACCTGGTGTCCGGCACCTTCTTCGGTGACCGCAAGGGCAACGACACCGAGGGCAAGAGCGTTGCCGGCAGTAGTGTCGGCGCAGAGGGCAAACTGAACATTCATGCCGACCAGGTCAGCATCAAGGGCAGCACGGTGCACGGTAAGGAGGATGCCGTGCTGTACAGCGAAAAAGGCGCGCTGGCGATCGAAGCCGACCATGGCAGCAGCCGTTCCACCGAGCGCAAAAGCGACAGCAAGCTGTTCGGCTTGATTGGCAAAGACCGGGAAAACACCACGCGCCGACAGCAGGTGCTGATGAGTGATGTCAGCTCGGCCAGCAACCTGCGCCTGGCCAGTGCCGAAGAACTGCGCATCCAGGGCGCCAAGGTCGAAGCGGGCGGGCACCTGCAGGTCGAGGCCAAGGGCGATGTGCTGATCGGCAGCGCGCAAGCGGTCAACGAAAGCGAAACCCGTAGCCAGCAACGTGGTTTCACTGCCAGTGCCCGGCAAACTCAAGAGGCCGAAGACGGCAAGCCGGAGTCGCGCCAGTACGCGGCGGGCGTGGCCTATGAAGTGACCAACGGCCACGAAACCGAGCGGGAAACTACCCAGGTCGCCAGCGAGCTCAAAGGTGCCACGGTCAGCCTGGCCAGCGAGGCCCATTTGCAAATCAATGGTTCCAAGGTTCAGGCCAGTGCCGGTGACCTCGACGTGAAGGCCACTCAAGTGACACTGGGCACCACCCGCAACGAACGCGAATCGACCACCCGCACAAGCCAGAGCGGCGGCGGCCTGACGGTCACGGGTGGTATCGACCGCCTTGGCAGCTTCTTCGAAGGCCACCACAACAGCACGCAGGTGTCCGAACATGACAGCAAAGCCCAACGCAGCGAGCTGCAGGCCAGCGGCCACTTGAAACTCGATGCAGACGAACTCGTGACCGAAGCGGCACATGCCACAGCCGGAGATACCCTCAAGGTGAACGCCAAGCGCATCGAAAACCGTGCCGTCATGGATACCCACGAACGGCAAGAACAGCGCAACGAATGGTCTGGCAGCCTCGGCGCCAGCGTGGAGTACCGCGACCTGACCCGGCCGATCGAACGGCTGGTGCTGGGTGAGGAGGCCGCGCGCTTCCAGCAGGCATCGCCGGAAGACGCCATGGTGGCACCCAGCGTCGGTGCCGACATGACCGTGGAGCACCTCAAACGCCTGGAAAACCAGCGCCGGGGTATCGCACAGATAAGTGAGCTGTCGGGGGCGAAGGTCGAGGTCAAGGCCGACAAGATCGACGACCACGGTACTGCATGGCGTGCCGAGGCCGGCGAACTGTTGATCGACGCCCAGGAGCACACCCTGCACGCTGCTAAAAACACCCAGGAGAACAGCGTCCAGCGCCTGGCTTATGGCGGCGACCTGCGCATCGACACCAGTACCGGTGAAGACCTCAATGTCCGCGGCGCGGGCAAGGGTGGCTCGCTGGACAAGCAAGTGACGACCAGCACCGCAGTGCCCGGCAGCCTCTATGGGCAACGGGGTATCCAGGTCCAGCTGGGTAGCGATGGCCTCTATGAAGGAACACGCATGGACGGTGGCGCAGGCGATGTGGTCATCCACAGCGCCGGCAACCTGTCGTTGACCCAGGCCAACGACCGCACCGAGCAACTGAGCCGTCAGCTTGACGGCAACGCCTGGGCCAAGGTCGGCAACCGCCCTGGCAGCACCGGCCTCGACGGCCGTGGCTATCTCGACCATGCACGGCAGCAGGCCGTACAGACCAAGGCCCAGGTAGCACAGATCGACGCCAAGGGTGAGGTACGCCTGAGCAGCGAGGGTGATCTGTTGCTCGAAGGTACCCGTATCGGCAGTCGCAAAGCCAAGGTGGGTGATGTGACCGTGCAAAGCGACGGTCGCCTGCAGGTCAAGGCAGGCAACGATACTCAGCAAGCGACCGGCGGCAAGCTCGGTGGCGGCCTGGAGCTGGCAGGCAAGATGGGCGAAAGCAAAGGCGGCGGCATCGGTGGCCATTTCACCCATGGCAAGCAGGATGAAAACGCCCATCAGGCCGTCGATGCCCAGATCGCCAGTGCCGGCAAGCTGACCCTCAGCAGCCGCGCCCGCGAGGACATTGCCCTGCACCTGCAGGGCCTGCAGGCATCCGCCGAGCAGATCGCGCTCAACGCCTCCAGCGGCGGCATGCTGATCGAGGCCTCTTCCAATCAGGAACAGCGCAACAACCTCGACATCACTGCCGGTGCCGGTTTCAACATGACCGCCGGCACCAGCGACACCCGTGGCCTGCACGGCCGCGCCAAGGTCGAGTTGGACAAGCGCGACAACCAGGCCTGGAATGCCAGCAACCTGCGGGCAGAGAACATCGACCTGCAAAGCCGTGGTGATACCCGCATCGAAGGCGCCAGCCTGGAAGCCGGGCGCATCACGGGCGCCGTTGATGGCGACCTGCGCATCGCCAGCCGCAAGGACAGCGTCGACACCCTGACAGTGAAGGCTGATGCCCGCCTGAGCCAGGAGAAGAACCCGCAGGGTTACGTCAACGCCGCCACTTCGCTGGCCGGCCCGCTGGGTGGCAAGGTCAAGGAGAAGGCCGGCGAGGCCTTGAGCAAGGCTGACCCTGGTTTCTCACCCACCTTCAATCTTGATGTGTCGCATGTGCAGCGTGACAGCGTGGGGCACCAGGCGGTGCTGAAGGGCAGTGACGGTATCGACCTGAAGGTGGGTGGGGATGCCCAGCTGGTTGGCGCCCGTTTGCAGTCGGCCAAGGGGAAGGTTGCGCTCGATGCCGGCTCGGTGACCCGGGAAACCCTGAGTGGCAATGACTACCGTCGGGATGTCTCGGTCGATGCGTCCAATTCGCCGGTTGATCTGGGTACGGCGATTGCCGATATTTCCAAGGGCAAAGGCGCGGCGGATGGCGAGAATGCGCTGGACCTGGGGGTATTGAGAACCAGTGGGCATAGTCGCAGTGAACAGTGGGTTTCGAGTGTGCAGGGCAAGGGAGAATAAGGGGTGGCCCGGGAGGGTTCGCCTTGAGAGGTTCAGCGCCTGTGGCCCTGACCCAATCCCCCGCCCCCCTCTAAGCCCTTCCTCGTAGGACATTTCCGAACCTGAAACCAAATGCTTCAAAATCGGCATGCTTGGGAATTATCCTACGCGCGGTGCTGAAGTATCGCTGTTGTCGGGGAAAGCCCTCACGGATAACGTTTTCGGGTTGCTCCGGCGACCGGGTGTGAGAACCCGACTGATACAAGGCGTCGCTATGGCGGCCGTGCACGGGCAGACTTCGGTCTGGCCGAGTTTGCCTTTGTTCCTCGGTTTCTCACCCCGTGCATGGCTGCCACCCAATCCGTGAGAAAGATTGAAGTGGCGGTTCCTTTCACCGAACAAAGGTTAACTGACATGAAAAAGATCGTACCCGACCCACCCCACCGCAAACCCATCACCACCCCCTTCTTCACTGTCCGCGCCGACATGTGGCCCCCCGACGCCCTGGCCCATGCCAGCGAGCTGCTGCGCGGCGTCATCGAAACCATCGAAGAACACTGCCGCGCCCACGCCGGCGAGCCCGGCCTGAACATGCTCGGCAACGCCATGCATGCCAGCGAGAGCACCCATTCGCTGGTCGAGCATGTCCACGACCAGCTTTACGGCCAGCAGGCCAAGGGGTGACGCATGGCAGACGAGCCCGAGATCATTACCACCACCGGCGCGCAAACCTTCCTCGACGTCGGCAACCCACCCATCAACCTGCTAAGCGTGCAACCCGGTGTCCCGATCGATGATGCCTACGAGCAAGTTTCGGTCCTGCTGGGTTACATCAGGTACCTGGTGCGCGAAGGCGACATGGAAGATGACCATAAGTTGCTGGGTGCAGCGGACTACCTCATCGCCATGGCCAAAGGACTGATGAACGACATCGAGCTGACCAAGAACAGGTTGCGTTGACATCAAAGGCCTCATCGTAGGCAAGCCTGCGATGAGGCACGAGCTACCCTCTCCAGCGTTCGTTTCAAGCCACTTAATCCTGTTGGTAAACCAAGAGACGCCTTGGTGCATGCCTCGAAGCCGTAAGCTATGCACATGGGGTCGCTCGCGACTGGGTCAGGCATCGTTTTGAAATTCCGCCCCATACTCACCAAGAAAATCGAAATAAAAAAATCACTACAACTCTCTAATTTTTTTATTAACATTTCCTATAATATTTCTCACATGAGCCGAAGGCATATCATTCTTCCAGCGTCGGAGTTCGGCAAACGGCTTACCTCCTGAAAGTTTCGCTTGAATTACCAGCTCTCGTGCTCTTCGGCTTTCATCAACCGTCAAACCAAATATGGTTCGGCTATTGCTTCTATTCCACTCGAACAATCTAACAGCTTGCTCGGGAGTCACACTGACCCGACGTTGTTGTAGCAACCGGTTTCCGGCATCAGGCCTTATCTCGCGCCCAGTATTGTGTGATATTCTGCTCGTTTGAATATCTAATCTTCCAGTTTGGGTCGAGGCGCTTGAAGAGACACTCGCGACTCTAAAAGTCGTAGAGGTAGACCATGAACTATCAACTACAGACAAATTTTGTACTGGGATAGTAGAGCGTGACCCTGCAGGGTTTTGAGTCCAAAGCACCGTTTCCCAATCTGCAGTGAGCGGAGATCGAGGTGGCGTCTGCGTCGGCGAAGGTGACCTCCTTGCATTAGGGGTGCGCATATGTCCACCGGGATCACTGAAATTAATAGGGTCTCCCTTACAGTAGGCATAAGCATTTATTCCCCCTATCGAGAACGGGCTAAGCGAATCGGCACAAAAGAAGCGCATGAGCCGGGGGCTGTACCCACGATAACCGTTGCCCAACAAATACAAATCGCCTAGCAGCATGAAACCATTGAACAAGGGACCCTCATATCCTTCCCACAATGAGGCTGTCCATCCATAGGCATTAAAAACGACCAAGGTGGACTGTTGCGGTGTTCCTACCAGAAATACCGACTTCGCAGGATCTACACCCAACAAGGTGGCGCTGGAGACATTCTGCTCCATTGCCATTACGGCCAAGTGACCTGACGGTGCGCATAAGTAAAATCTGGAGTTGGATCCAGCTAAGGTGGTGCACATCCTGTCACTCTGCAAAAAAAAACGATTGATAAATTCCAAACTTCATCCTCCACGTACTGTTTGGAGTTTTTCGTAAGCTCCCAGGAAAGACAACTGGTAGAAATGCTAGGGCACCGACATCGGCCGTCACCAACACATAGTTGCGTTGTCCAACCAAAAGCACTGATGGACAAAATCAAGCTGACCAAGAACAGTCAACCAACTTACCAACGCACCTCTCTCTGCCCTGTCAGCGCCTGCGGCCCTAGCCACTGTGCGCTCCGGAGCAACGGCGTCAACGCAGCCCCACGCCGCACGCTGAAAGCCACCTGCCCCCTGAGCCTCTCCAAGTCCGCCTCCAGCCTCAGTTCATGCTGTCCCTGCTGCACCAATTGCCCCCGCAACCGCCAGCCATCCCGGCAATCCATCTCCACCCAGCCCTGCCCCAACCCCAACGACCACGGCTCACTCAAGGCCAGGTCAGTCACACTTACCCGCCCCTCGCTGCGCCGGCACTGGTGCCCTGCCCCCTGCATGCGCAGCAGCCCTTGCCACTGCCCGGCCAAACGGTAATCCGTCAGCACCGTCGCCTGTGCACCCAACGCCGTCGCTTCCAGCTGCCAGCGCCACGGCCAGCCTTCGGCATGCAGCTGCCAGGCCTGGCCCTGGAAACCGAGCTGAGCGTTCGCTTGCATGCGCCATGGCTGCACCGCCCAGCGCAGCGGACCGAGCGCCCCCAGTTGCTGTGCTTGCCCCTGCCATACGCTGCCGCTGACATCACGCGCCGGCAGGCCAACGCTGCGCACCACCCAGGCAGCCGGCAATTGCACCAGCAATGTCAGCACGAACACCACCGCGCACCACAGCAGCCCGCGTCGGCTCATGGCTGCACCACCAACTCGAAATGCAACCCCTGGGCATCTTGTTCCAATCCCCACTGCAAGGGCTGCGCCCCTTCCGCACGCAGGCTCTGCAACCAGCCCTGCAGCACGCGCTCATCGGTTACCTGACCACGCAGCTGCCAGGTTTTGCCTTGCACATCGACATCGGCCAGCTCGATCTGACGTGCCTGGGCCGACTGCCGCAGACGCTCCAGGCTCACGCCCGGGCCGCCCTGCAAGCTTGCGGCCTGCGCTGCCAGCTCGCGCCATTGACTGAGCTCACGCCATTGGGTCAGGCCTTCGCGAGCAGCCAGGAAGACCAGCAAGCAACCAATCAGCAGCCAGGCCAATGCCAGTCGATGACGCTGTATCCATTGCCTGTTCATGTTGCCGCTCCCAGGTCGAACACCACTTGCCCGCCCTGTGCCTGCACGGCGGCGCCGACGGCACTGGCCATCTCGCTCCACGGCGGCGCGGCGCCATCGCCGTCCAGGCGTAAGTGCCAGCGCTGGCCATCGAAGCGCACGGCCTGTAGCCGCCAGGCGGGATGCTCGCGAAGCCAGGCTTGCAACCGTGCCTGCAGGTCTTGGAGTTGGCGCTCGCGCAGTTGTTGTTGCAGGTCACCTTCGCGCATACGCTTGAGCGCCTGCGCCGCTTGCCGCGGGCTGGCCTGGTCGCCGGTTACCGCTATCACCTGCGCACGCCAGGTCTGCACTTGGCGCCATTGCTGACCCAGCCACAGACCGCCCCATGCAGCGGCGAGCACCAGGCAAGCCGCAAGCAAACGCTGTTGTTGCCGCGACACGCCCGGTAGCGAGCGCGCCTGGCGTGGTCGTTCGAGCAGACTGGGCAGCTTGTCGAGCGCTGCCAATGCGGCGGGCCAGGTGCCCGTCGCTGCGTGCTTGTGCAGGCCCGACCAGGGTTGCTGCGGCAACTCGCCCAGCTCAGCGGGCCAGGCCAGCCAATGTTCGCGCCCATGCTCGTCCGAACCTTTGCACAGCGACAGGTCCGGCGCGCGCCACCACTGCACGGCACTGCCCGGCTCGGGGGCCGGCAGCAGCTGGAACTCGGCCCAGCAGCAGTCCACCTGCAGCCCCCCTTCGGCACATTGCTCGCGCCACTGTTCCAGCAACAGCCGTTCCACCGCCATCAGCTGCAATTGGCCTGCCTGCCGTGACAGGCAGGCACACAGCACCTCGTCCGGGTTCTGCTGCAAGCGGTCTTCCAACAGCAGCGGCCATTCATCCCGCTTGAGGCCTGGCGGCGCAGCCAGCTGAAACTGACTGCAGTATTCGCCAGGGACGACCAGCGCCACCCGTGCCTGCAGGTTCGCCGGTGGCTCGCCCTGCCCTTGACGTCGAGCACCACCTGCTTCGACCAGCAGCCAGTCCCACTCTGGGCCCGGGCGCAGCAACAGCCACGGTCGCGCTGACGCAGTACGGCGCCACTCAAATTTCATGAGCGCCCCCAAGGGAGAATGAAGGTGCAGACATAGGGTGCTCCATCACGCTGCAATTCCAGGCGCACGCCACGGCCGGGGTGCGCAGGTTGGTCGGAGGGCCAGGGCAACCAGCGGCCACCCTGGTGGTACAGAACGTTGATAGCGCTGACCCGCGGCAGTTGCTCACGCAACAACCAGCGCGGCTCGCTGGCGGCGTACAGGTCCGCCGAGCTTTCCAGCAGCAGGCGCTGGTCACGCGAATCGAAACGCAGGCGCTGGCGCTGCAGGCGCGAGCCGCCCTCGGCCTCGGGCAACGCGGCGGCGGCCACCCACAACAATTGCTGGCGGTCGGCCTGCCAGTCGAGCCAGCGGCTGGCCAGGGGCAGGCGCTGTTCGTACAGGCGGCGCAGCACCGGGCTGTCGAAGCGCCGCTCCAGGGCCAGGCAGAACTCCAGCACGCTGGTGTCCTGCGTGTTCACCTGCAGCCGCTCACGTACCTTGAGCCAGCCACTGACCAACGCCGACAGCATGACCCCGAGCAGTGCGGTCAGGGCCATCGCCACCATCAGCTCGATCAGGGTCAGACCTGCCTGGCGCCGTTTCATGCACCGCGTCGACTTCTTCGCGGGTTCACCCGCGAACACCGGCGTAGCCGGTGCCATACAGCGTGGTGCCTGCTTCGCGGGTAAACCCGCTCCCACAGCTTCACGACTTTTGCCAGTCATGGTCGCTCCAGAAACAGCGTGTACTGCCCCAGCGGCAAGCGCTGGTCGCGGTCGGCATATAACTGCAGTTCGCCACGACGAAGATCCCGCACACCGGTGCGGCGCAACTGCATCTGCCAGTGGCAGGCCTGGCCGCCCTGACTGAGCACACCGTCGACCTGATTGCTGGCCGGCCAATACTGCTCGACGGCAAAGCGCGCCTGCAGTTCGCGGGCACAGAGCACGCCCAGCCGGTGCTGCTGCACGCTGTCCTGCACCGCCAGACGCTGGCGCAGGACCTGACTGGTGATGACCGCCAGCACTGCAGCTATCGCCAGGGCCACAGTCACTTCCAGCAGGGTGAAGCCGCGCTGCTTTTGCCTCATGGCACCATCGCCACGCGCAACTGGCCGTCACGGGCCCAGTCCCAACGCTGACCGCCGTCTGCCCAGCGCCACTGCACCGAGCCCGGTTGCGCCCAGCCCTGCGGGGTGAACAGCACACGAGGCGTAGCGCTGGCCGGCCAGTCCGGGTGCAGGCCCTTTGGCCAGTCGGCCGGGGCACCTGCTTCGACCACCCAGGCATCGCCTTCACGGCGTACGAATTCCGGCCGCTGGCCGGTCCAGCGCAACCCACGCAATTGCCCGGCATGCCGGGCCAGCGCGGCCTGGCTGCGGGTTTCCACCGCCAGCCGTTGCAGCGCCTGATCGACGCTGGCCTTGCCACTGTCGAGCCAGGCCACTGCCATGCCGGTCATGAGCCCGGCGATGGCCAGTACCACCAGCAGTTCGAGCAGGCTGAAGCCGCGCTGGCGATGCATCGGTCACAGCGCCCAGTTGCCCAAGTCGGCATCCTGGCCTTCACCACCGGGCACGCCATCGGCACCCAGCGAATACACATCGACCCGCCCATGCTCGCCGGGCATGCGGTACTGGTACGGGGTGCCCCACGGGTCTTCCGGCAGGCGGCGCACGTAGCCGTCGCTGCGCCAGCTGCGTGGCAGGGGTTCCTGGGTCGGCTTTTTCACCAGCGCGCTCAAACCCTGTTCATTGCTGGGGAAGCGCAGGTTGTCCAGGCGGTACATGTCCAGCGCCTGCTCCAAGGTCGCCAGGTCGGCCATGACCTTCTGCTTCATGGCCTTGTCCTGGTTGCCCAGCACGCTGGGCGCGACCACGGCGATCAGCAGGCCGATGATGAAGATCACCACCATGATTTCCATCAGGGTGAAGCCGCGCTGGCGGTTGTGTCGGTGCTGCATGGAAGTGCTCCTTGTGTTCACAGTTGCAGGCCCTGGTTGAGTTGCATGATCGGTAACAGCACCGCCAGCACGATGAACAGCACCACGGCGCCCATCACCAGGATCATCAGGGGTTCGAAAAGCGCCATGGCGGTGTCCACCTGGCGGGCGAAGCCGCGCTCCTGGTCGTCGGCGACGCGTTCGAGCATGTCGGCCAGGGTGCCACTGGCCTCGCCGCTGCCGACCATGTTCACCAGCAACGGCGGGAACTGCTGGCTGGCATCCAGCGCGCGGTGCAGGCTGGTGCCGCCCTGCACCTGCTGGCGCACCTGCTCCATGGCCAGACGGATGCGCCGGTTGCCGACCGTTTCGGTGGCCACCTGCAGGGCTTCGAGCAGGGCCACGCCGCTGCTGCAGAGGATGGCCAGGCTGCGGGCCAGGCGGGCGCTTTCCAGCACCTGCACTAGCGCGCCGATGCGCGGCAGGCGCAGCAGCAGTTCATCGCGGCGCAGGCACCAGTGCGGCTTGCGCAGCAATACGCTGCCCAGCACGCCGGACAGCAGCGCCAACCCGAGCAACCACGGGCCGGCATGGACAAGCGCCTGGCTCAGGCCGATCAGCAGTGAAGTGATCAGCGGCAGGCTTTGCCCGGCGTGGGCGAACTGTTCGGTGAGCTTGGGCACGACGAAGGTCATCAGGCCGACCACCACCGCCAGCGACACCCCCATCAGCACGCAGGGGTAGATCAGTGCGGTGCGCGCCTTGTGCTGCTGGCGCTGCACCTGCTCCAGGTGATCGGCCAGGCGGGTCAGCACCTGGGCCAGGCGCCCGGAACGTTCGCCCGCCTCGACCAGTGCGCAATACAGGCCGGTGAAAGGTGCCCCTTGGCGGGCGAGGCTGCGGGCCAGCCCGAGGCCTTCGGCGAGCGAGCTGCGCAGGGCCACCAGCACCCCTTGTAGGGCCGGTTCGCGCAGTTGCCGTTCGAGCGTGGCCAGCGCATCGACCAGTGGGATGCCGGCACCGGTCAGGGTCGCCAGCTGACGCGTCAGCTCGCATAGCTGGGCGCGGCTCAGACGCTGCCGGCGAGGTTGGCGGCAGCCGGCCTCATGGCGTTGCAGCTGGCGCGCAAACAGGCCCTGCTCGCGCAGCAGCTGGCGCGCATGACGTTCGCTGTCGGCCTGCAGGCTGGCCTTGTGAAACTTGCCGGCGAGGTCGACGGCCCGGTAGCGGAAGGTCGGCATCGGTCAGCCCTGTACCACGCGCAGCACTTCGGCCAGGCTGGTTTCGCCACGGGCCAGGCAGTCGCTGGCCGTCGCTACCAAGCTCTGCCGGCGCTCGGCCAGATACGCCTGCATGGCCAGTTCGCTGGCGCCGTCGTACAACAGGCCGACCAGGCCGGCATCCAGCTCGATGAATTCATAGAGCCCCAGGCGGCCGACGTAACCGCTGCCCTGGCACCGCTCGCAACCGACCGCGTGATAACTGCTGTGCAGTGCCGCCAGCTCCGGCCACAAGGCGCGCTCGGCCGGCTGCAACGGCTGCGCGATCGCACACTGGCACAGCCGCCTGACCAGGCGCTGGGCGAGTACCCCGCGCAGGCACGAGGCGATCAGGAACGGCTCGATGCCCATGTCGCGCAAGCGTGTGACAGCACCCACCGCACTGTTGGTGTGCAGCGTCGACAGCACCAGGTGGCCGGTGAGGCTGGCCTGCACGGCGATCTGCGCGGTCTCCTGGTCACGGATTTCACCGAGCATGATCACGTCCGGGTCCTGGCGCAAAATGGCGCGCAGGCCGCTTGCGAAGGTCAGCCCGGCACGGGGGTTGATGGCGGTCTGGCCGATGCCGGCAATGGCGTATTCCACCGGGTCTTCGACGGTGAGGATATTGCGGCTGCCATCGTTGAGGCTGTTGAGGCTGGCGTACAGTGTGGTGGTCTTGCCCGAGCCGGTCGGGCCAGTGGACAGGACGATGCCGTTGGGCCGCGCCAGGCAGCTGCGCAGGCCCTGCAGCACGGGGGCAGGCATGCCCAGGTTGGCCAGCGCCAGCAGGCTGGCCTGCTTGTCGAGCACCCGCATCACCACGCGCTCGCCGTGGATGCCCGGCAGCGTCGACACCCGCACGTCCACTTCCCGGCCGGCTGCGCGCAAAGTAATCCGGCCATCCTGGGGCTGGCGCTTCTCGGCGATGTCCAGCCGTGCCATGACCTTGATCCGCGACACCAGCATCGCCGACAGCGCCCGCGGCGGGCGCAACACTTCGCGCAGGTGGCCGTCGACGCGCAGGCGCACCACCAGGCTCTGCTCGAAGGTTTCGATGTGGATGTCCGAGGCACGCAGGCGCAGCGCCTGGCCGAACAGGCCGTTGATCAGGCGGATCACCGGAGCCTCGTCGTCGCTTTCGAGCAGGTCCTCGATGCGCGGCATTTCGCTCATCAGGCTGTCGAGGTCGACCTGATCGCCGATGCCTTCGATCAAGGCTTCGGTCGCGCCGGCGCCCGCTTCATAAAGCTGGCCAAGGCGCTCATCGAACGCTGCCGGCTGCAGATACTCCAGCGCCATCGGCCGGCCATGCACGCGTAGCAGCTCCTGCAACTGGTCGCTGTCGGCGTCGCGACGCAGCCACAGGTGCCAGCCTTCCTCGGCCGGGGCCATGGCCAGCCCGGCCTGACGCGCCTGGCGATAGGACAGCATCACCAGTTACCGCCTTCGAGCCGTGCTCGGCTGGCGGGGAACACCTGCAGCAACGGGGTGCCTTCTGCCAGGTCGGGCAACTGCAGCGGCGTGGTCTGCTGCAGAGTCCGGTACTTGCTTTCGCTCAGGCCCGCCAGGCTCGGCCCGTCGCGCAGGATGCGCGGGCGGATGAACACCATCAGGTTCTGCTTGGTGTTCTTGCTGGTGTCGGAACGGAACAGCCGACCCAGGTAAGGAATGTCACCAAGCAACGGCACACGCTGGTCGCTGGTGCTGAGCTCGTCGCTGATCAGGCCGCCGAGGATGACCAGGCCATTGTCCTCGACCATGACCTTGGTCTTGATCTCGCGCTTGTTGGTGATCACGTCGCTGGCGGCACTGGAATCGGCGATCGACGAGACCTCCTGGACGATGTCCAGGCGCACGCTGTTGTCGATGTTGATCTGCGGCTTGATGCGCAGCTTCACACCGACTTCCTTGCGCTCGATGGTCTGGTAAGGGTTGGCGTTGTTCTGGGTGACCGACCCCGTCACGAACGGCACCTCCTGGCCCACCAGGATCGACGCCTCGGCGTTGTCCAGGGTCAGCAGGGTCGGCGTCGACAGCAGGTTGAAGCCGCTCTTGCCCTTGAGTGCGTTGATCAGCATAGCGAAGTTGAAACCACCGCCGATGTGGCCAAAGCCGGCCGTGGCGCCGGCGGTGGACGACAGCAGGTCGCCCAGCGCCTCGTTGTCGCCACTGGCGGCCGCGCCGGCGATGTTGGCGATGTTCACCCCGTTGCTGCCGAAGTTGACGATGCCAGCGCCGAACTTTTCGTCGGCGAACAACCATTGCACACCCAGCTCCTGAGCGCGGACGTCGGACACCTCGGCGATGATCGCCTCGACCACCACCTGGGCACGGCGGATGTCCAGCTGTTCGACGATCGAGCGGTAGGCCGCCAGCTCGCTGTCGGGGCCGACCATGACCACGGCGTTTGTGCCTTCTTCGTACTCCAGGCGGATGCCGGAGTCGCTGGCGGCCGCCATCACTGGCCGGTCCTTGCCTTCCCCTTCGCCAGCCGCTTCGGCGGGCACCGCGCCTTCCTGGCTGAGGCCGCGCAACACCTTCACCACTTCAGCGGCATTGGCGTGACGCAGGTACATGACCTGGGTGTTGCTGTTGTGCTGGTTGTCGCTGGGGCGGTCGAGCTGGCCGAGCAGCGCCCTCACGCGGTCGGTACTGCCCCGTACCAACAGGGCATTGCTGCGCGGGTCGGCGACCACCTGGGTGCTGTCGGCGCCCTGCTCGCGTGCCAGCAGGCGGGTGAGCAACTGCGCGGTGTCGGCAGCGCTGGCGTGGCGCAGCGGCATGACCTGCAAGGGCTCGTCACTGACCTGGTCGAGCTGGCGCAGCAGGCTGTCGATGCGCTGGAGGTTGCTGCGCCAGTCGGTGACCACCAGCAGATTGGCCGCCGGGTACGGCGTGATCACCCCGACGCGCGGATCGATCAGCGGTTTGAGGATGCCGAGCATCTGTTCGCTGGCGGCATTGCGCACATTGAACACCCGCGTGGCCACACTGTCGCTGCCCTCGCCTTGTTTCCCTGCGGGCTCCACCGGTACCGGCTCCAGCCGCGCGGCCTGGTCGGGGACGATCTTCACGCTGCCGTTGGGCAGGTCGACGGCGGCGTAGCCCTGGGCGCGCAGCTGGGCGAGAAAGATGTCATAGATGGCATCGGCGTCGTGGCGGTCGACCGTGCGCACGGTGACCTTGCCCTTGACCCGCGGGTCGACGATGAAAGTGGTGCCGGTGATACGCGACACGCTGTCGATGAACTCGCCCAGCTCGGTGTCGACGAAGTTCACCTCGTACACCGGCGTGCCATTGTCATCGAAGGTTTCTGGCGTTTCTGCCCAGGCGAGTGACAGGCCCAGGCTCAAGGCTACGGCCACGCAGTATCTGGCGAACATCATTCATCCTTGCCGCTTGAAGCCGGTCACGGCAGGGCGTGGCGGCCAGGGCAGGCGTTCGCGCCGCCCCTGGTTGTCGAAAATCAGGCCATCGGCGTCGATGTCCTGCAATACGATGCCGGGTGCCAGGCGCTGGCCACGGCCGAGGGTGCGGACCTGCTGGCCATAGCGCAGCACCACCACACTGGCCGACAACGGCTGGGCCTTGAGGCCGCCGAGGTACTGCAACGGCAGGCGGGTGATGGCGATGGCGCCGTCGTCGACCGTGGGCTGCCAGTGACCAATCAGCAGCCCTGGCAGCGGCGCGACGGCGAGCTGTGACGCGCTGGACGGTTGCGGCTGGCGCCCCAGTTGCAGCACGCACTGAGCGGCCAGCCAGCCGGCCAGGGTCAGCAGGCCGCCGGTCATCAGGCGTGAAGCCAGGCTCACGACGCAGCCTGCCGCGGGTGCCAGCCCGGGTGGCCTTGCACATAGCGCACCTCAGGCAGTTGCAGCGCTGCCAGTTGCCAGTCGGGCTTCTGCCGCGCCAGCCAGGCCTCGACCCGCTGCCAGAGGGGCTCGCCAGCCTGGGTTTCGAATTGCAGGCCAAAGGTGCGGCACAGGCCCTGCACCGCTTCGACACCCGTGACGCGCTTGCCCTGCGGGCTGTAGCTGACGCGCCAGGCCTGGCCCAGCCAGCGTGGCAGGTCCTGGCTGTTGTCGAGCAGCAGCGGGTCACCAAACAGTTGCTCGGCGGCGTTTTCCAGCACTTGCTCGACTTGCCGCGCCGGGGCCTCGACCGCCGGGGCCGAGTAGCCTCCAGTCAGGCTGATCAGGTGCTCGCGGGTAATGGCGTCGCCCGCCGCCAAGGGATAGTCGTAGCGCAAACCCGGCAACAGCACCGGCATGCTGCTGCCATCGGCCAAGGCTTGGTGCAGCAGGCGGTCCCAGCTCCCGCCGCGGGTGTCCCGGCGCCACAGGGCCTGGGGTGCGCGCGCCAGCGGTTGGTCGAGCCACGCCGCGTGGCCGGCACGTTGCTGGCGCAGTTCGCCCTGCAACTGGCTGGCGCGCATCTGCGCGGCCGGCGACAGGTAGCGTTCAAAGGCCGGGAAGAACTGCCCGTCGAACTGCCATTGGCCGGCGACCTGCTGGCAACGCAAACGGAATGCCCCGCTGCCCCGGCACCCGGCGAACAGCACCGGCACCCGGCGGCCGCTGGCCTGGGTGGCCTGAATCGGTACCGGCCACAGGTCCTGGCCACGGGCACAGAGCAGGACGTCGGCTTCCGTCAGCCGCTCGGCCAGCCACAGGCCTGGCCCGGTGCCGACATCGGCCATCGCCACCACCAGGTCGGCCTCGCGTCGGGCCCGCTCGAAGGTTGGCAGCAATGACTGGTACCACTGCTTCAGGGAGGCCTTCTGGTCCTGGGCATAGGGGTCGGTGACACCGACCACGGCAATGCGCGCACCGCCGCGCTCGAAAAGGTGCAGGGCCACAAGGTTCAGCGACGTGCGCTGATCGTCCGCAAGCCCGGCACCGATGGTGATAGCGGAAGACTGGCGGTAAAGCGCCGCGCTGCGCTGAGGCCAGAGCACACGCTCGTCACTGCTGACCCGCGCTTCACTGCCCAGCAATTGGCTACCTTGAACGCCGCTGTCGCCCTGGGTGAGGTAGGCCAGGCCACTGCCGTTCCAGCCCTGGCCGTTCTCCAGTGTCAGGCTGTTGCCCGCCCCGGCCTCGCTACGCAGTTGCTCCAGCAGCGCCCCCAGCACCGCATAGCCGCCCAGCTGTGTGCCCGCCGCCTGGTTGGCATCGAGCAACGGTGCCAGCTGCGGATGTGCCAGGCTGGCACTGGCGCCGGTCATCCACGGTGCCCGGCCCAGGTGGCTGACCGGGCCCAGGCGGGTGGCCGGCACGACGGGCAAACCGGGCTGGCGTGCGTCCAGCGTGTCGGCGACGTACAGCAGATCCACACTG
Source organism: Pseudomonas sp. NPDC089996 (assembly GCF_044748405.1). NCBI lineage: Bacteria > Pseudomonadati > Pseudomonadota > Gammaproteobacteria > Pseudomonadales > Pseudomonadaceae > Pseudomonas > Pseudomonas sp. NPDC089996. The sequence continues at coordinate 207,836 of NZ_JBIVGA010000003.1, forward strand.
GCGCTGCCGCCACGTTGGCCTGGCAATGCAGAGCAGGCGCCGAGCAGCGGTGCCAGCGCACCGACACCCATCCAGCTGATCAATTCGCGCCTGTTAACACTGTTTGCCATCGGGCCCGCCATCCTTATCCGAGTTCTCGTTGGGCCCCGGATGTTGCGGCGTAGGCATGACAGTTTAATGTCAAAAATCCGACAATCATTCCAAATCGATCTGTTGGAATTTGCAATAAGAACTTACAGTTTTAAAAACCCCTTCATATTTCTGCCAATGAATCATCACAGAAGCGCCCTAAAGTCGCGGTTTCCTCCAACTCAGCCACTATAAGGGCACCCTGATGAGTCGAGATACCGGCGATAACCTGGACCGCAACCAAAGCGGCAACCTGCCGATGGCCAGCGTCATGGACGCGTACCTGAGCCGTCGCAGCGTGATGCGTGGCAGCCTGGGCGCTGCCATCGCCATGATTGCCGGTACCGGCCTGACCGGCTGCTTCGACAGTGGCGGGGGCTCCGATGACGATCCGGTAGCCGAGCCACCGGTCACCGAACCTCCGGTAACCGAGCCTGAAGAACCGAAACTGGCCCTGGGCTTCCAGTCCATCCCTGGCTCGCGCACTGATGCCTGTGTCGTTGCCGCCGGTTACAGCGCCTATGTGCTGGCGCCTTGGGGCACACCGATCAACAGCAACGGCAACCCGTGGAAGTCGGACGGCAGCAACACCTCGACCGACCAGGCCAATGCCATGGGCATGCACCACGACGGCATGCACTTCTTCCCGATCAACGGCAGCTCCGACGACGGCCTGCTGGCGATCAACTTCGAGTACATCGACGCGGCAGCCCTGCACCCCAACGGCCCGACCACCGATGTCAGCGGCAAGCGCCCGGCTGAAGAAGTACGCAAGGAAATCAACGCCCACGGCGCCGGTGTGGTGCGCCTGCAGAAGGTCAGCGGCCGCTGGCAGGTGGTTGACAACGACCCGCTCAACCGCCGCTTCACTACCGCCTCGCGCATGGAGCTGACCGGGCCGCTGCGCGGCACCGAGCACGTCAAGACCAAGTACTCGGTCGACGGCACCCACTGCCGCGGTACCAACAACAACTGCGGCAACGGCTACACCCCGTGGGGCACCTACCTGACCTGCGAAGAGAACTGGCCGGGCATCTTCGTCAACAAGGGCACCCGCCCCGAAGACCAGCGCCGCATCGGCGTAGGCACCTCCAGTGGCCAGTACAAGTGGGAAAGCGCTGCCGGTGACAGCACCGAGGTCGCCGATGAATTCGCCCGTTTCGACGTGACCGTCAAAGGTGCTGCCGCTACCGACGACTACCGCAATGAAGCCAGCACCTATGGCTACATCGTCGAAATCGACCCGTACAACAGCAGCACCCTGGCCACCAAGCGCACCGCCCTGGGCCGTTTCCGCCACGAAGGCTGCTGCCCGGGCCTGCCGGTGGTCGGCAAGCCGCTGGTCTGGTACATGGGCGACGACTCCAACAACGAGTACCTGTACAAGTGGGTGTCCACGGCCGTATGGGAGGCTGCCGACGCCAACCCGGCAGACCGCCTGGCCACCGGTGCCAAGTACCTGGACCAGGGCAAGCTGTACGTTGCCCGCTTCAATGCCGACGGCACTGGCGTGTGGCTGCTGCTCGACGTGAACACCGTCACGGGTGCTGGCAGCACCCTCGGTGCGCTGTACGGTGACCTGGCAGGCATCATCCTCAACACCCGCGGTGCCGGCGATGCCGTTGGCGCCACGCCGATGGACCGCCCGGAGTGGACTGCCGTCAACCCGCTCAACGGCGATGTCTACCTGACCCTCACCAACAACAGCGCACGTACCCCGGAAAAGGTCGATGCGGCCAACCCGCGCGGCCCGAACCGCCACGGCCACATCATCCGCTGGCACGATAGCGACGACCAGCTGAGCTTCACCTGGGACATCTTCGTGTTCGGCGCCAATGCCGCCGGTACCGCCGACATCAACCGTTCCGGCCTGACCGAACTCAATCAGTTCGCCAGCCCCGACGGCATGAGCTTCGATAGCCGCGGCGTGCTGTGGTTCGAGACCGACAACGGCGAAACCACCGTCACCGACTACACCAACGACCAGCTGTTGGCGGTGATCCCCACCGACCTGGTGGATGCCAGCGGCAAGCAGGTGCCGGTCAATGCCCAGAACCAGACGGCCCTGCGCCGCTTCTTCGTCGGACCGAACGGTTGCGAGGTGACGGGCATCAGCTTCACGCCGGACAACAAGACCTTGTTCATCAATATTCAGCACCCGGATAACTGGCCGTATACCGACAAGGCCACCGATGCGACTCCGGCGGGGGGCAAGGTGAGGCCGCGGGCGACCACGGTGGTGATTCAGCGCGATGATGGTGGCGAGATCGGTACCGCCTGATCGACCTGTGTACGGGGGCCGCTTTGCGGCCCTTTCGCGACACAAGGCCGCTCCCACAGGTACAGCGCCTGATTCGAATGTGGCGCTGTACCTGTGGGAGCGGCCTTGTGTCGCGAAAGGGTTGCGAAGCAGCCCCAGCAATCTCCAGCCTTACCAGACCATCGGCTCCCGGCTGCGAACCCTGACCTGCTGTGCCGGCACCCGCGCATGCCACTGCACCACACCTAACGCCTCCACCTGAAACTCACTTCGCATCACCCTGCCCTGCTCCTCGAACGACAGCTGCAACAGGTAATGCCCACTGTTGAGCAACAACCCCTCGCTCAACCGCTCGAACGTCTCATCATCCACCGCCCCCAGGGCCTGGCGTAACGCCGAGGCATCCTCATAGCCCGATGCCGGCCGGCCACTGATGATTCGGCTTAGCAACGAACGCGGATAACGCCCCTCATACAACGCATCCAGCAACGGCAGGTGCTCCAGCCCCAGGGCATTGGCATTCAGGCGCCAGCCAGTGGTCTGCGGCAAGGCACACAGCATCGGGTAGCGGCGCTGGCGTGTGGCGTCCGGGTCGAGCAGCAGGTTCAGCTCACTGGTATCGAGCATCGGCTGGTTGGCTGCCAGACGCGGAGGCTGCTGGCGCAGGTACTGGGCGCTTTCGGCGCCTTGCAGGCGGGCATCGCTGTCACTGTCGAGCCAATCGGCCAAGGCATCGACCAGACGTTCGGCGGCCATGTCATCCCCCAGCAAGCGCATCAACTGGTGCTCTGCACGCTCGCCATCGGCCCCCAGCAGCGCATTCACGTTGAAGCAGGTGTGCAGGTCTTGCACCCGCAACTGCGCCTGCCCGGCACCGAAGTCGTATTTCAATGGTTGCCCGCGCAAGGCTTGCCAGAACAGCGGGCTAAGCCGCCAGGCCGGGTCACGCAGGGCCTGTTCGGCATAGGCCAGGCCGGCTTGTTCCATCGCCCGCACCTGCACCCGCTGGCGCAACAGCTGCACATCATTCACCTGACGACGGCCATCCTCCACCAGCCAGGTCATGCCTGCGGCGAGCATGGCCAGCACCACCATCACCATCAGCAATGCCGCACCCTGCTGCCGCTTGCCAGCCATCACGCACCCTTTTCAATCGATGAAAGGCGCCAGTCAACACCGGGGTTGTTGCAAGCAGATTGCAATGGCCTTGCATTCATGTGGACGTCATCTGCAAGAGGCAGGATTGGCCTTCGTTTTCATGGCCTTACAGGAGTGGTCGAAATGGGTGGCATCGGAATCTGGCAACTGGTGATCGTATTGCTGATCGTGTTTCTGCTGTTTGGCACCAAGCGCCTCAAGGGCCTGGGCAGCGATGTCGGCGAGGCGATCCAGGGCTTTCGCAAATCCATGGGCGGCGACAACGACGTCAACGCCCCAGGCGCCACGCAAGTACAACAACAGCCACCGGTAACCGCGCAGGCCGCACAGCAGCCGCAAACGGATCGCCAAGCCTGATGTTCGAGGTCGGCTTCAGCGAACTGTTGCTGGTCGGCATCGTCGCGCTGCTGGTACTTGGCCCGGAACGCCTGCCAGTGGCGGCGCGCACCCTGGGCCGAGGCCTGGGGCAGGCACGCCGGGCAATGAACGGGCTACGTGCACAGATGGAACGCGAGATCGATATGCCCAACCTGGACAGCGCACCGTTGCAGCGTCTGGAGCAGGAAATCCGCCAGGGCATCAGCCTCAAGGCGCAGCCGGCGAATGACAGCGTGCCCGTCAGCGTGACGCGGGAGAGCAGCCCATGAGCATTGCCGACCCGACGGCACGCCTGCCATTGACCGAGCACTTGCGCGACCTGCGCAAGCGCCTGGTGCGCTGCCTGTTGCTGCTGACACTGGTATTCGCCGGGCTGTTCCCCTTCGCCCAACCGCTCTACACCCTGGTCTCGGAACCCTTGCGCCGCTTCCTGCCAGAAGGCGCCAGCATGATCGCCACCAGCGTCACCTCGCCGTTCCTGACGCCATTCAAGCTGACGGCGATGTGCGCGCTGTTCGTGGCCATGCCGCTGTTGCTGCACCAGGCCTGGGGTTTTCTCGCCCCCGGGCTGTACCGCCGCGAGCGGCGCATCGCCCTGCCATTGCTGGTGTCGAGCATCGTGCTGTTCTATGCCGGCATGGCGTTCGCGTTCTACCTGGTGTTCCCGACGATGTTCGGCTTCTTTGCCAGCGTGACGCCGGACGGCGTGGCGATGATGACCGACATCAGCCAGTACCTGGACTTCATCATGGCGTTGTTCCTGGCGTTCGGCCTGGCCTTCGAGATCCCGGTGGCAACCTTCATCGTGGTCTGGGTGGGGCTGGCCGATGTGGCCACGTTGCGGCGCAGCAGGCCCTACGTGATCGTCGGGTGCTTTGTGGTGGGGATGATTCTGACGCCGCCGGATGTGTTTTCGCAGACGATGCTGGCGGTGCCGATGTGGGTGCTGTTCGAGGTGGGGTTGCTGGCGTGTGCCTGGCTGCATCGACCTGAGCAGGCCAAGGAAATTGTGACTGGGTCTTAGGGCCTCTTCGCGGGCTTGTCCCGCGAATGGCCGTGACGCGGTCTAGAACTCGGCGAGTCGCCAGACCTCATAGGCTGGCGTCTCGTACGGATGGCTCTGCTTGAGTGCAGCGACGACCTGAACGATCAGGTCGTCGGCCACCACAAGCTCCACCTTCCACTCCTCGACCACTTCGACCTTGCCAGTCTGCCCGAGAAACGGCTGGCTGCCGTCCAGCGGGCGAAACTGGCCCTGGCCCATTGTCTGCCAGGCGCAGTGGTCGTAGCCGCCGATACGCCCGCCACCGGCGGCGAACACGGCGGCCTTGACCACTTCGGCATGGCTGGCCGGAACGAAGAAGGCGAGCTTGTACACGCCTTAGTTCACCCAAACGCGCGCATTGCGGAACATACGCATCAGCGCGGCGTCTTCCTGCCACTCATCCGGGCGCCACGAGTTCTGCACAGCGCGGAACATACGCTCCGGGTGCGGCATCATGATGGTCACGCGGCCGTCGCGGCTGGTCAGGCCGGTGATGCCACGTGGCGAGCCGTTCGGGTTGGCCGGGTAGGCTTCGGTGACCTTGCCGTGGTTGTCGACGTAGCGCAGCGCCACGCAACCGGACAGGTCGGCGGCCAGCAGTGCCTCTTCGCTGGCGAACTCGGCATGCCCCTCGCCGTGGGCGATGGCGATCGGCATGCGCGAACCGGCCATGCCCTGCAGGAAGATCGAGTTGGACTTCTGCACCTCGACCATGGCCACGCGCGCCTCGAACTGCTCCGAGCGGTTGCGCACGAAGTGCGGCCAGTACTCGGTTCCCGGGATCAGCTCGTGCAGGTTGGACATCATCTGGCAACCGTTGCACACGCCCAGGGCGAAGCTGTCGGTACGCTCGAAGAACGCCTGGAAGGCATCGCGGGCGCGGCTGTTGAACAGCGCCGACTTGGCCCAGCCTTCACCGGCGCCGAGCACGTCACCGTAAGAGAAACCACCGCAGGCGACCAGGCCCTTGAAGGCTTCGAAGTCGACGCGGCCAGCGAGGATGTCGCTCATGTGCACGTCGATGGCGGCAAAGCCTGCGCGGTCGAAGGCGGCAGCCATCTCGACCTGGCCGTTGACGCCCTGCTCACGCAGGATCGCCACTTGCGGGCGCACGCCCTTCTTGATGTACGGCGCGGCGATGTCGTCGTTGACGTCGTAGCCCAACTTGACCGACAGGCCCGGGTTGTCTTCCTCGAGCAGCAGGTCGAATTCCTGGTCGGCGCAGTCGGCGTTGTCGCGCAGGCGCTGGATCTGGTAACTGGTTTCGGCCCACTGGCGCTGCAGCATGCGACGTTCGTCGTCAAACAGCACTTCGCCGTTGAGGCTGATGGAGACTTCACCGTTGTTGATCGGCTTGCCGATTACCGCGACGCACTCTTCACCCAGGCCGGCAGCACTGAACTGTGCCAGCACGTCAGGGGTGGCGTCCTGACGTACCTGGATAACAGCGCCCAGCTCTTCGTTGAAGAGGATGGCTGCCACGTCGGCCTTGCTGTCGGTCAGCGGGTCGAGTTGCAGGTCGAGGCCGCAGTGGCCGGCGAAGGCCATTTCCAGCACGGTGGTCAGCAGGCCGCCGTCGGAGCGGTCGTGGTAGGCCAGCAGGTGGCCGTCGGCGTTCAGGCCCTGGATCACGGCGAAGAATGCCTTGAGGTCCTCGGCGTCGTCGACGTCCGGTGCCTGGGCTGCGATCTTGCCGTAGGTCTGGGCCAGGATCGAGGCGCCCATGCGGTTCTTGCCGCGGCCCAGGTCGATCAGGATCAGGTCGGTCTCGCCCTTGTCCATACGCAGCTGCGGGGTCAGGGTGCTGCGGATGTCGGTGACCGGGGCAAAGCCGGTGATGATCAGCGACATCGGCGAGGTGACGCTCTTCTCGACGCCCTCTTCGCTCCACTTGGTCTTCATCGACATCGAGTCTTTGCCGACCGGAATGGTGATACCCAGCTCAGGGCACAGCTCCATGCCCACGGCCTTGACGGTGTCGTACAGGCGCGCATCTTCGCCCGGGTGACCGGCGGCGGACATCCAGTTGGCCGACAGTTTGATGTCAGACAGTTTTTCGATGCGCGAGGCGGCCAGGTTGGTGATGGTCTCGCCGATCGCCATGCGCCCGGAAGCCGGGGCATCCAGCAGCGCCAGCGGGGTGCGCTCGCCCATGGCCATGGCTTCGCCGGTGTAGACGTCGAAGCTGGTGGCGGTGACGGCGCAGTCGGCCACCGGGACCTGCCACGGGCCGACCATCTGGTCGCGGGCAACCAGGCCGGTGATGGTGCGGTCGCCGATGGTGATCAGGAAGCTCTTGCTGGCAACGGCAGGGTGGCTGAGCACGCGCTGGACGGCGCTGTCCAGGTCCAGCTGGCTCGGGTCGAAATCATCGCCCAGCTCGGCTTCGCGGGTGACCGAACGGTGCATGCGCGGCGGCTTGCCCAGCAGCACGTCGAGCGGCATGTCCACCGGCGTGTTGCCGAAGTGGCTGTCGCTGACCGTCAGGTGCGGCTCTTCGGTCGCCTCGCCCACCACGGCAAACGGGCAACGCTCGCGCTCGCAGATGGCCTGGAAGCGCTCGAAGTCGACGGCGCTGACGGCCAGCACGTAACGCTCTTGCGATTCGTTGCTCCAGATTTCGTGCGGGGCCATGCCCGGCTCGTCGTTGGGCACGTTGCGCAGTTCGAAGCGGCCGCCACGGCCACCGTCGTTGACCAGCTCCGGGAAGGCGTTGGAGATACCACCGGCGCCGACGTCGTGGATGAAGGCGATCGGGTTCTTGTCACCCAGCTGCCAGCAGCGGTCGATGACCTCCTGGCAACGGCGCTCCATTTCCGGGTTTTCGCGCTGCACCGAGGCGAAGTCCAGGTCCGCCGAGCTGGCACCGGTGGCTACCGACGAAGCGGCGCCGCCGCCCAGGCCGATGAGCATGGCCGGGCCACCGAGCACGATCAGCTTGGCGCCGACGGTGATCTCGCCCTTCTGCACGTGGTCTTCACGGATGTTGCCCATACCGCCGGCGAGCATGATCGGCTTGTGATAGCCGCGCACTTCTTCACCGTGCGGGGTGTCGATGGCCTGCTCGAAGGTACGGAAATAGCCGGTCAGGGCCGGGCGACCGAATTCGTTGTTGAACGCGGCGCCGCCCAGCGGGCCTTCGATCATGATGTCGAGGGCGTCGACGATGCGCTCTGGCTTGCCGTAGGCCTGCTCCCATGGCTGTTCAAAGCCCGGGATGCGCAGGTTGGACACGGTGAAGCCGGTCAGGCCGGCTTTTGGCTTGGCGCCACGGCCGGTCGCGCCTTCGTCGCGGATTTCGCCACCGGAGCCGGTAGAGGCACCGGAGAACGGCGCGATAGCGGTCGGGTGGTTGTGCGTCTCGACCTTCATCAGGATGTGCACCGGCTCCTGCACCGCGCCGTACTGGCGGGTTTCAGGGTTCGGGAAGAAGCGGCCGGCGACGCTGCCGACGATCACCGAGGCGTTGTCCTTGTAAGCCGACAGCACGCCTTCGTTGTGCATCTGGTAGGTGTTCTTGATCATGCCGAACAGGCTCTTTTCCTGAGCCTGGCCGTCGATGTCCCAACTGGCGTTGAAGATCTTGTGGCGGCAGTGCTCGGAGTTGGCCTGAGCGAACATCATCAGTTCGATGTCGTTCGGGTTGCGCGCAAGGTTCTGGAAGGCGTCGACCAGATAGTCGATCTCGTCTTCTGCCAGGGCCAGGCCCAGGTCGATGTTGGCCTGGGCCAGGGCATCACGGCCACCGGCCAGGATGTCGACCGAGGTCATCGGCTTGGGCTGGGCGTGGCTGAACAGGTCAGCGGCCTGCTCCAGCTTGGCCAGCACACGCTGGGTCATGCGGTCGTGCAGTTCGGCGGCGATCAGCTCGGCATCGGCGTCGCTCAGGTTGCCGGCGACGTAGTAGGCGATGCCGCGCTCCAGGCGCTGGATCGACTGCAGGCCGCAGTTGTGGGCGATGTCGCTGGCCTTGCTGGCCCATGGCGAAATGGTGCCCAGGCGCGGCACGACCAGGAACAGGCGGCCGGTCGGCTCCTGCACCGGCACGCTCGGGCCGTATTTGAGCAGACGGCCCAGCACCTGCTGCTGGTCGGCGGTCAGCTCGCCGTCAACATCGGCGAAGTGGGCAAATTCGGCATACAAACCAGTAACAGCGGGGACTTTCTGGCTCAGTTGCTCGAGTAATTTACCGTGGCGAAAGGCAGAAAGGGCAGGAGCGCCGCGCAGGATCAACATCGTCGGGACAGCCTCAGGAAGGGGTGTGCTTAGAGGCCGTGCATTCTAGCCTAATTCAACGGCTTTCGGCACCCGCTCTAAGGCATGGCTGCCGGGCGGCGGAACCGGACTTTGGGGTCAAAAAAAAGCAGCTTGAAGCTTGCAGCACAGAAACTGCTACCAGACAAGCTAACCGTTGTCGAGATATGGCTCTGCCGGTCCTTTGCGTATACTGCAACCTATGTTCGCCCACACTGCTTTGCGCCAGCGTTGCGCCAGATGGCTAATCGCAACCGGACTCTTTCTGCTGCTCGGTGCCTGCGTTGAAAAACCCAGCACCCTAGAGCGCGTGAAGGAGGACGGCGTGCTGCGCGTCATCACCCGCAACAGCCCGGCCACCTACTTCCAGGATCGCAACGGCGAAACCGGTTTCGAATACGAGCTGGTTCAGCATTTCGCCGAAGACCTCGGCGTGAAGCTGCAGATCGAGACCGCCGACAACCTCGACGATCTCTACGGCGCTCTCGGCAAGCCCTCCGGCCCGGTACTGGCGGCCGCCGGGCTGGTCAGCACCGAGCGGCGCACGGCCCAGGTAAAGTACTCGCATCCTTACCTGGAAGTGACCCCACAGGTCATCTACCGCAACGGCCGCCCACGCCCCACCGATGCCAAGGGCCTGGTCGGCAAGAAGATCATGGTGCTCAAGGGCAGCAGCCATGCCGACCAGCTGGCCGAGCTGAAAAAACAGTACCCGGGCCTGGAATACGAAGAATCCGATGCGGTCGAAGTGGTCGACCTGCTGCGCATGGTCGACGAAGGGCAGATCGACCTGACCCTGGTCGACTCCAATGAACTGGCGATGAACCAGGTCTACTTCCCCAAGGTGCGGGTCGCCTTCGACCTGGGCGACACCCGCGACCAGCGCTGGGCGGTGGCAGCCGGCGACGACAACAGCCTGCTCAACGAGATCAACGAATATCTCGACAAGGCTCAGAAGAACGGCACCCTGCAGCGCCTCAAGGATCGTTACTACGGCCATGTCGACGTACTCGGCTACGTCGGCGCCTACACCTTCGCCCAGCACCTGCAACAACGCCTGCCCAAGTACGAAAAGCACTTCAAGAGCTACGCCAAGGTGGAAAAGGTCGACTGGCGCCTGCTGGCGGCGATCGGCTACCAGGAATCGATGTGGCAGCCGGAAGTCACCTCCAAGACCGGCGTGCGCGGTCTGATGATGCTGACCCAGCGCACCGCCCAGGCCATGGGCGTATCCAACCGCCTGGACCCGAGGCAGAGCATCCAGGGCGGTGCCAAGTACTTCATGAAGATCAAGGAAGAACTGGATGACAGCATCCAGGAACCGGACCGCACCTGGTTCGCGCTGGCCGCCTACAACGTCGGCAGCGGCCACCTGGAAGACGCCCGCACCCTGGCCAAGCGCGAAAAGCTCAACCCGAACAAGTGGCTGGACGTGAAGAAGATGCTGCCGCGGCTGGCCCAGAAGCAGTGGTACCGGCAGACCAAGTACGGCTATGCCCGCGGTGGTGAACCGGTGCATTTCGTGGCCAACATCCGCCGATACTACGACATACTCACCTGGGTGACCCAGCCTCAGCTCGAAGGCCAGGTGGCCGAAGGCAACCTGCATGTGCCTGGGGTGAACAAGGACAAGCCGGCGGATCAGTCGCCGCCGATGTAGGCCTGCTCTGGCGTCTTCGCGGGCACGCCCGCTCCCACAGGGCCCTGCATACACCGACCAATGTGGGAGCGGGCGTGCCCGCGAAGAGGCCGGTACAGGCTAAGCCTTGGCCCGACGGGCCTTGAAGAAGTCGCTCAGGATCTGCCCGCACTCCTCCGCCAGCACCCCGCCCTCCACCATCACCCGATGGTTGAGAAAGCCCTGCCCGAAGAACTGCCCCTGGCTCTGCACGATGCCCGCCTTGGGCTCCAGTGCGCCATACACCACCCGCATCACCCGCGAATGCACGATCAGCCCTGCACACATGCTGCACGGTTCCAGGGTCACGTACAGCGTGCTGCCCGGCAGGCGGTAGTTGCTGGCGGCCTTGGCTGCCGCGCGAATAGCCACCATCTCGGCGTGGGCGCTCGGGTCACTGTCGACGATAGGCCGGTTGAAGCCCTGGCCGATCACCTGGCCATGCTGCACCAGCACCGCGCCCACCGGCACCTCGCCCATGGACGCGCCCTCGGCGGCCAGGGCCAGCGCCAGGCGCATGAATTCCTGGTCGCGGCTGCGGTCGATGATCTGCGGTCGCATCAGACCACCGCGATCGCGGCCATCAGGCCGGTTTCCATATGGTCGATGACGTGGCAGTGGAACATCCAGGTGCCCGGGTTATCGGCCACTAGCGCTACCTGGGCGCGCTCGTTCTTGCCCAGCAGGTAGGTGTCGGTGAACCACGGCTCCTTGATGTCGTGGCGGTTGGAAGCGATCACCTTGAAGCTCATGCCGTGCAGGTGGATCGGGTGCTGGTACTGAGTCATGTTCTTCAGCTCGAAGATGTAGCTCTTGCCCTTCTGCAGCGTGGCGATCGGCCGGTCGGCGCAGGTCTTGTCGTTGATGTCCCAGGCCTGGCCGTTGATCTGCCACATGCTCGACGGCTTGTCCGGGTCGGGGGTGACAGAGACGCTCGCCGCCCATTCGAAATTGAAGTTGAGCTTCTCGGCGTTCTCCAGGTCCGGCTCGGCGACCGGGTTGGGCGGCAGGGCCTTGGGCCACTCGCCCGGCGCCTCGTTGCTGGCCACCGAGCGCAGGGTGCCCAGGCGTACGAAACCGTCGCGCAGGGAAATTTCCTCCCCGGCCTCAGGTATGCGGATAGCCAGGCAGATGCGCATCCCTGGGCCGAGCCAGTAGTCGTCCTCCAGAGGGCGCGGGGTCACCGGGTTACCATCGAGGGCATAGATCATCGCCTCGCAGTTGCCTTTGAGGTTGATACGGTAAGTCCAGGTGTTGTCCAGGTTCAGCAGGCGCACGCGCACCACCTGCCCCGCTGGAAGCTCGGTGACCGAGTCGGCCTGGCCATTGATGGTGATCAACCGGCCGGCAGTTCCATTGCGCGCAGCCTCGCGGGGGATACTGAAGGGCAGCCAGGCGCCCTGCTCGTCCACGTGCCAGTTTTTCAGGCTCAGGGTCCGCTCATGCATGAAGCCGGTAGGCTCGCGCTCCTCGACGATCAGCGGGCCGACCAGGCCGCGACCAAGCTCTTCGGAGCTGCTGACATGAGGGTGGTACCAATAGCTGCCGGCATCCGGCACGCGGAACTTGTAATCGAAGTACTCGCCCGGCTTGACCGGCAACTGCGAAACGTAGGGCACGCCGTCCATTTCCAGTGGCAGGCGAATACCATGCCAGTGGATGGTGGTTTCCACCGGCAGGTGGTTGATGAAACGCACCCGCAGCCAGGTACCCTGGCGCACCCGCAACTCGGTACCTGGCGCCGAAGGGCCAAAGGCCCAGGCCTCGGTCTTGAAGCCTGGCACCAGTTCGACGTCCAGGGGCGCGGCAATCAGCTCGTAGTCATGCCCGGCGTTGTCGTCCTCGACCTTGCCCAGCCAGTATCGAGCCGCGCCACCGGCGCCCAGGCCAACCACAACCAGGCCGGTAAGGCCCTTGAGCATTTGTCGACGGGTGAAGGACATCGGTGCGGGTACCTCGTGTTCTGCGCAATCAAGCTGCCAGCATGGCTGGCGGTGAAGGGCGAATACGATACACCTGCAAATGGGAAATATTAAGTGAAGTGTTGTCACGGCAGGTCAGCAAGCGGCCCGAACCTGGGCCGCCGCTTGACTTATGTACAGCAACGCCTTGCCTGCCTACGTCCAGACTGCGCCCCCTCAATTTCGGCGAGCCTGCTCATGAGCCAACCCACCCAGCAACATCCGTTGAAACAGCAACTCGAAGCAATGGCTGCCCAGCTGGTCAGCGCATGCCCGGACATGCGCCAGATGGCACGCGATGTCGCCCAGGCGCTCCTGGCCAAACATGGTCAGGCCGCCCGTGACCCCGATCAGGTCTACCTGAACCGCTTCGACGCCGCGCAAAGCAGCCCGCGCACGTTCAGTGGCTGGGAACACCACAGCGCACCCGTGCAGTCCTTCACCCTGCCGCAGCTGGTGATGCACCGCTTCGACGTTCATGATCAGGACAACGCCGACTTGCTCAGCTACCAGACCGGTTTTTACACCGACGGCAGCGACAAGACCCTGTTCGATGAACACAATGAACTCCCGATTGCGCCCAGGGATGTCCTCGAGGACTTCTGGGCAATCGACTTCAGCAGCCAGTTCAACCAACGCCTGACGCGCTTCTGGAGCACCCACGCCGACGATTTTCGCACGTTGACCAAGGTCAACTTTCTAAGCAAGGTTGTCGAGTTCTGCGCCAACCCGGGTAATCCGCGCGACGCCAGGCGGGTCAGCCAGGTGGCACGAGCGCTGCTTGGCACGACAAGCTGGCCACCCACCCTCGACCAGCTTCGCCAACAGGTAGTGCCCGGGCCTGGCTATCGGTTATGCACTTTCGACATTGGCGGGTATGTCGCCAGCGATATCCTGCGCATCGAGCTGGAGGACGGGGGCCAGTTCCTTTACATCCCTGGCGAAGACGAGCCGCTGCACGTGTTCGCCAACCACAAGGCGCTGTACTGGTGGGTACTGAACAATACCAACGAAACCGACAACCGCGCCCGTTTCATGGGCCACTTCCGGCTCGAGAGCCATGCAGAGCGCACCAGCAGCGTTGGCTTGAACCACATGCTGGACCTGTTGTTCTACAAGTGGGGATCCGACGGCCATTCCGGGCTCAACATGCTCGATACGACACTGCGCATCGACCCGTTCACCCATTTGCGCAAAAGCACCCGCCAGCGCATGGTGACCGATGCACAATTTGCCCTGCGCTCGAACAGTGACTTGCGCAAACAACTGTGGATCGGCTACCTGCGTGCCTTCGGGCAGATCGCCGGCGCCATGGCCGCCGTAGACTGGCCGATAGCACTGGCAGCCGTTGGAGCGGGGCTCGCGGACACCGGCTTGAACATTGACCAGGCCATCAATGGCCATACCACTGCCGAGCGCCAGACGGGCGTGACGGGAGCGATAGTGGCCGCGATCAATACAGTGTTCAATGCCGCCGCGCTGTGGGCGGCGCCATTCGGCGAGGTTGAGCCTGCGCAGGCCGTCGGGCCCACTGAACCGGTGGCGATCGAGCAGCCGGTGATCGCCGAAGATGACACGCTTGCAACACCAGCCGAAATCTCAAACTGGGTCCCTCGAGCGCTGGCGCCCGTAGAAGATGCACAATTGCTTGCCCCCTTCGAAACCAATCTGCTGCTTCAGGGCAGCCCTGGCAACGGTGCACTCGACAGCATCTTCATCCAGAGCGGCAAGTTCTATGCCGTGGTCAACGCCATGCCGTATCAGGTGCGCTGGGTCGCGGAAATGCACACCTGGGTGGTAGTCGACCCCGCCAACCCCTACTCCTTCTATCGCAACGTCCCCATCCGCTTGCTGGCAGGCGAGTGGCATATTCTCGAACGCCCAGGTCTGCGCGGCGGCAGGCTGCCCCGCAGGCTGCTTTGCCTGTGGGGCTGGCGGGCACCACCGCCGGCACTCGAAGGCTTGCCAGGTACGGGATTCGAAATACCCGAGGCTTCACGCGGCCCCTTGAAAAGCGCCGCGCTCAGCGGGAACAATCGAGCACTCACCGGTGAGTACGGCAACCTCAACCCAGAACGCGAGCAGCATTTCCAGATATTCAGAAACCAGCGCAACAGGCTGTCGAGCGCTGCCAGCGAATTCCTGGCTACCCACGTGCCGCCCCCGCGCCCGCAGGTGCCGGAACTTGCCCGCCAGGCCAGTCCCAAGCAGATCATTCGTGCCGTGTATGAACGCAGCCGCGGCCTGGTCATCGGTGAAGCCCATGGACACCTGGGCAGCAAGCGTTTTCTCATCGACAACATGCCGCAATTGAAAAACGCACAGGTCAAGGTGCTGTACATGGAGCACCTCATGACCGACTTCCAGCAGGCCGACCTGGACGCGTTCAATAGCACCGGGGAAATGCCGGCCGAACTGCGTACCTACGTGGAGCGGCAGGACATCGGTCATTTCACCGACCGCGCTGGCCGCTACACCTACCTCAAGGTGTTGAAGGCTGCACGCAAGGAGGGGATCCGCATACAGGCCCTCGACTGCATGGCCAGTTACCTGCAGGCCTGGGAAGACCTGCCACCGGCGCAGGCCAGGCAGCAGATGATGAATTATTACGCGCACCTGGTCATCGATGCCGACCAGGCCAGCCGGGGCGCATGCAACTGGGTGGCATTGGTTGGCAACACCCACTCGAACACGTTCGAAGGCGTGCCGGGCATCAGCGAACTTCAGGGGGCCATCGGCCTACGGGTCGAAGACATACACCTTGGTAGCGTCGGCAGTGTGGGCCTCGATCCCGGGATCGCGGTTCTGGAAAATGGCCCGGCCATCCGCCGTGTGCGCGGCGACCTGCGCTTGCAGGTGGCAATCGCCAGCAACGAGGAACGCGTGCCCGATCTTGAGCAGCGCCTGCGCAACGCCGGCGACTTCACGTTCCGGCTCCAGGCTGACAAGGTGAACCTGGTACACCGCAGCCATGACTCAACGCTCATTTACACCCTGGTGCAAGAGCACGGGCGTTACCTGCAGATCGACCGGCCCACTTGGCCCTGGATCAGCGGCCGACACATGGCTAACCTGGCTGCCATACGCAGCACGCTGGAGCGCTGGGGCTTTCGCTACCGCCCCGACTGAGCCGCAGGACAGCGGGTGGCGCATACAGCAAAGCCCGCTAAAAAGCGGGCTTTGCTGTATATCAGGCTACTGGATGCCGGTCGAGGCGAGAAGGGAGATCATTCCCACTCGATGGTCGCCGGCGGCTTGCTCGATACGTCGTAGGTAACGCGGGAGATACCGTCGATTTCGTTGATGATACGGCCGCTGACAGTTTCCAGCAGCTCGTACGGCAGGTGTGCCCAACGCGCGGTCATGAAGTCCACGGTCTCGACGGCACGCAGCGCGACGACCCAGGCGTAACGACGGCCGTCGCCGACGACGCCGACCGACTTGACCGGCTGGAACACCACGAACGCCTGGCTGGTCTTGTGGTACCAGTCAGCCTTGCGCAGCTCTTCGATGAAGATGTGGTCGGCGCGACGCAGGATGTCGGCGTATTCCTTCTTCACTTCACCGAGGATACGCACGCCAAGGCCCGGGCCCGGGAATGGGTGGCGGTAGACCATATCGTACGGCAGGCCCAGCTCGAGGCCGATCTTGCGCACTTCGTCCTTGAACAGTTCACGCAGCGGCTCGACCAGCTTGAGGTTCATCTCCTCCGGCAGGCCACCGACGTTATGGTGCGACTTGATCACATGGGCCTTGCCGCTCTTGGCGCCAGCCGACTCGATCACGTCCGGGTAGATGGTGCCCTGGGCGAGGAACTGGATGTTGTCCAGCTTGCTGGCTTCGGCATCGAACACGTCGATGAAGGTGCGGCCGATGATCTTGCGCTTCTTCTCAGGGTCCGCTTCGCCTTCCAGGTTGTCGAGGAACTGCTTTTCAGCGTCGGCGCGGATGACCTTGACGCCCATGTTCTCCTTGAACATGGCCATCACCTGGTCGCCCTCGTGCAGACGCAGCAGGCCGTTGTCGACGAAAACGCAGGTCAGCTGGTCGCCGATGGCGCGGTGCAGCAGGGCGGCAACCACGGAGCTGTCGACACCGCCGGAGAGGCCCAGCAGGACGTTGGCCGAACCGACTTGCTCACGCACCTGGGCGATGGCGTCTTCGACGATGTTGGACGGGGTCCACAGGGCTTCACACCCGCAAATGTCCTGGACGAAGCGGGACAGGATGCGACCGCCCTGCTTGGTGTGGGTCACTTCCGGGTGGAACTGCACGCCGTAGTAGCCGCGCGCATCGTCGAACATGCCGGCGATCGGGCAGCTCGGGGTGCTGGCCAGCACGTTGAAGTTGCCTGGCATCTGGGTGACCTTGTCGCCGTGGCTCATCCACACGTCCAGGCCCAGCACGCCGTCATCGTCGACGTGGTCTTCGATGCCGTCGAGCAGGCGGCTCTTGCCGACCACGTCGACGCGGGCATAACCGAACTCACGCAGGTCGGAACCTTCGACCTTGCCGCCCAATTGCTCGGACATGGTCTGCATGCCGTAGCAGATGCCCAGCAACGGCACGTTCAGGTCGAACACGGCCTGTGGGGCACGTGGGCTGTTGGCTTCGTGGACCGACTCGGGGCCGCCGGCGAGGATGATACCGCGCGGGTTGAATTCGCGGATCGCTTCGTCGTCCATGTCGAACGGGTGCAGCTCGCAGTACACACCGATTTCGCGCACGCGGCGGGCGATCAGCTGGGTGTACTGGGAACCGAAATCGAGGATCAGGATACGGTGAGCGTGAATGTCGAGGGCCATGACTCAATCTCGTCAGTGGAAATCGGAAACGACGCGGGGCTGTCGTGACAGCCCCGCTTGCTAATGTTGCTGGAAGCCTCAGCCTACGCGGTAGTTAGGGGCTTCTTTGGTGATCTGCACGTCATGCACGTGGGACTCGGCCATGCCGGCACCGGTGATACGCACGAATTCCGGCTTGGTACGCATCTCTTCGATGGTCGCGCTGCCGGTGTAGCCCATGGACGAACGCAGGCCGCCCATCAGCTGGTGGATGATCGCGGCCAGGGCGCCCTTGTAAGGCACGCGGCCTTCGATGCCTTCCGGGACCAGCTTCTCGGCGCCGGCCGAGGAGTCCTGGAAGTAACGGTCAGACGAGCCTTGCGCCTGTGCCATGGCACCCAGCGAGCCCATGCCGCGGTAGGCCTTGTAGGAACGGCCCTGGAACAGCTCGACTTCACCTGGCGCTTCTTCGGTACCGGCGAACATCGAACCCATCATCACGCAGGAAGCACCGGCAACGATGGCCTTGGACAGGTCACCGGAGAAGCGGATGCCGCCGTCGGCGATCAGTGGCACGCCAGTGCCTTCCAGTGCTGCGGCGACGTTGGCGATGGCGCTGATCTGCGGCACGCCGACACCGGCAACGATACGGGTGGTGCAGATCGAGCCCGGGCCGATGCCAACCTTCACGGCATCGGCGCCGGCTTCGGCCAGGGCCTTGGCCGCAGCGCCGGTGGCAATGTTGCCGCCGATCACCTGCACTTGCGGGTAGGTTTCCTTGACCCAGCGAACGCGGTCGATAACGCCTTTGGAGTGACCGTGAGCGGTGTCGACAACCACGACGTCAACGCCGGCGGCCACCAGGGCGGCAACGCGCTCGCCGGTGTCCTTGCCGGTGCCGACCGCAGCGCCGACGCGCAGGCGGCCCTGGTCGTCCTTGCTGGCCAGCGGGTAGGCCTTGGCCTTTTCGATGTCCTTGACGGTCATCATGCCCTTGAGGTTGAACTTGTCGTCGACGATCAGGACTTTTTCCAGGCGGTGCTTGTGCAGCAGTTCGCGGACTTCGTTTTTGTCGGCGCCTTCGCGGACAGTGACCAGACGCTCTTTGGGCGTCATCACGTCGCGGACCTTGGCGTCCAGACGGGTTTCGAAGCGCACGTCACGGGAGGTGACGATGCCGACCAGGTCGCCGTTGGCCAGCACCGGAACGCCGGAGATGTTGTTCAGGCGGGTCAGGTCGAACAGGTCGCGCACGGTGGCGTCGGCGTCGATGGTGATCGGGTCCTTGACCACGCCAGCCTCGAACTTCTTGACCTTGCGCACTTCGCCGGCCTGCTGTTCGATGGTCATGTTCTTGTGGATGATGCCGATGCCGCCTTCCTGGGCCATGGCGATGGCCAGACGCGCTTCGGTCACGGTATCCATGGCAGCGGAAACCAGCGGAATGTTCAGCTCGATGCCACGAGTCAAACGGGTCTTGAGACTGACTTCATTGGGCAGTACCTCGGAGTAGCCAGGTACAAGGAGGATATCGTCGAAGGTCAGGGCTTCTTGGCTGATACGCAGCATCGCGGGGGCTCCCGGGCGGGAAAAATGGAAGCGCGCCATTATACTCATCCACGGCGCGCCGCTCAATGCAAAATAAGGGCCTTCGGTCAGCCTTGTGGCAGTTTTACCTGCACTACTGCCACTGGCTGGTCGAGCCAGTCGGCAAAGCTGTCGAGAAAGGCCTGGGTGAACCCGGCCTCGCCCCAGTTGTTGAAGATGAACCCGAGGTTGGAAAAGGCACATGGCTGCAGGTAAATGAAGCCATTGATGTCGTCTTCATGGCCGCACAGCGGGCAGGTGAAGTTGTCGCTCACCCCCGGCATCCACTCTTCCAGGCTCTCGAACAGCGGCTCGCCGACCTCGCGCCGGCATTCCGGGCAGCCGGCTTCTTCAAGGAAGCCCTCGGTGGGCGAGTAGATGCAACGCTTGAGCATCACCTCCAGGCCATTGACCGGCTCGCCGAACGGCAGCTTTTCCGGATGCAGGGCGACCTTGCGCGCGCCCGCCGCCAAGGCATGACCCATGCGGTTGCCGGTGCGCCCGCATGTGGTCAGTTGCTCCTCGACGATCTTCTCGCGCACCAGCCAGCGCAGGATGGCGCGGGCACGGGCTTCGTGCACTTCGACGGTGGACAGCTTGGGTACGATGATGCTCTGGGTGTTCATGAACGAAACGGGCCTGCGGGGGGCGGTAGTTCGGCAATTCTACAGCGCAGGCGCGCCAGGTGCATGTCTTGGGTTTTGTGACGCCTGTGAGATCGAGCGCCGCGCGGGCGGCGCTCGATCTCGACACCGCTATAAATCTCCCGACATGCACTTGGCGCCCCCTACCTCGCCCCTTATCATGCCCATCATGATCAAAGACCCCTTCGAACGACTCGGCCTGGACCGCGAGGTCCTCACCGTCAGCCAACTCAACGGCCGCGCCCGCGTGCTGCTGGAAGACGTGTTCCGTAGCGTCTGGGTGGAAGGCGAGATATCCAACCTCGCCCGCCCGGCCTCCGGCCACATGTACTTCACCCTCAAGGACAGCGGCGCCCAGGTGCGCTGCGCACTGTTCCGGCAGAACGCCACCCGCGTGCGCCAGGCCCTGCGTGATGGCCTGGCGGTGCGCGTGCGCGGCAAGGTTTCGCTGTTCGAAGGGCGTGGCGACTATCAGCTGATCCTCGATTCGGTCGAGCCGGCCGGTGACGGCGCCCTGCGCCTGGCCTTCGAGGCACTGAAGGAAAAGCTCGGAGCCGAAGGACTGTTCAGCGCCGAGCGCAAGAAGCCGCTGCCGGCCCATCCGCGACGCATCGGCATCATCACCTCACCGACCGGCGCGGTGATTCGCGACATCATCAGCGTGTTCGGCCGCCGCGCGCCGCAGGTCGAGCTGAACCTGATCCCCACTGCCGTGCAGGGCCGCGAAGCGATCAACCAGATCGTCCGCGCCTTGCAGCAGGCAGACCGGCTGGGCTTCGACGCGTTGATCCTGGCCCGTGGTGGTGGCTCGCTGGAGGACCTCTGGTGCTTCAACGAAGAGGCCGTGGCGCGGGCCGTTGCCGCCTGTGTGACGCCAATCGTCAGTGCGGTGGGCCACGAGACTGATGTGTCGATCAGCGATTTCGTCGCCGACGTGCGCGCACCCACGCCGTCGGCGGCCGCCGAACTGCTGGCTCCCGACAACAGCGGCCTGCAGCAGCGCCTCGATGGCCTGCAGCGGCGCCTGCTGCTGCGCATGCAGAACCGCCTGACCCACGACCGCCTGCGCCTTGAGTCACTGACCCGGCGCCTGCGCCATCCCGGTGAACGGCTGCGCCAGCAGGCGCAGCGCCTGGACGACCTCGACATGCGCCTGCGTCGTGCGTTCACGCTCGACCTCAACCAGCGCCGCGAGCGCCTGGCACGCCTGGATACACGCCTGGCCGCGCAGCACCCGGGGCGCACCCTGAAACTGCTGGGCCAGCGCCTGGACAGCCTTGCCGAGCGGCTGCCACGGGCCATGCGCGAGGTGCTCAAGGACCGCCGCCAACGCTTCCAGTCGCAACTGCAGACGCTGCAGGTGGTCAGCCCGCTGGCGACCCTGGCGCGCGGCTACAGCATTCTCCTCGACGAGCACGGCCAGGCCATCCGCAGTGCCGAGCAGACCCGCAACGGCCAGCGACTGACCGCGCGCCTGAATGAAGGCGAACTGCAGGTACGCGTCGAAGATAACCACCTGACCCCGGTCACCCTCTCGCTTCTGGACTGACATATGCCCCGCCTGTTCGCCCCCCTGCTCGCCCTCTTCCTCATGCTGCCGGCCGCAGGCGCCCAGGCCAGCTACATCACCCGCAGCCTGAACAAGCCGGTGCCGGGTGGCGTGGCGGTCATCGACCTCGGCCCGGCTGCAACGGCGCCGAGCGCGCGGTTCGATGGCAAACCCGTGCTAGTGGTCAAGGAGCAGGACAACTGGCTGGCCATCGTGGGCATCCCCCTGACCCAGAAGCCTGGCACCGCCGTGCTGACCCAGGGCGGCCGTACCCTGCCCTTCAGCGTCGGGAGCAAGAAGTACCCCGAGCAGCGCATCACCTTGAAGAACACCCGTCAGGTCAACCCGAACCCGGATGATCTCAAGCGCATCGACCGCGAACTGGCCGAGCAGATCAAGGCGTACCGCAGCTTCAGCCCGGTGCTGCCGAGCAACCTGATCCTCGACAAACCCGTCAACGGGCCGCTGTCGAGCAAGTTCGGCGTGCGTCGCTTCTTCAATGGCGAAGAGCGCAACCCGCATGCCGGGCTGGACTTCGCCGTACCGGCCGGCACGCCGATCAAGACACCGGCCAACGGCAAGGTGATCCTGGTGGGCGATTACTTCTTCAACGGCCGCACGGTATTCGTCGACCATGGGCAGGGGTTCATCAGCATGTTCTGCCATATGTCGAAGGTCGATGTGAAGGTCGGCCAGCAGCTGCGTCGCGGTGATGTGGTCGGGCGCGTGGGCTCGACCGGGCGGGCGACCGGGCCGCACATGCACTGGAACGTCAGCCTGAACGATGCGCGGGTGGATCCGGCGATCTTCATTGGTGCGTTCCAACCTTGAGATAGGTGCCGCCTGCTTCGCGGGCATGCCCGCTCCCACAGGTACTACGCCGCTTCCGAAGGCTGCGCAATACCTGTGGGAGCGGGCGAGCCCGCGAAAAGGCCAGCACAGCCAACATGACTTCCAGTGTGTTGCGCCATCGAAAAGTACTGCGCAAAAAATACAAAGCCAATCACACATATCAGCGATAAAATATCGCCACTGCGCTTTTTTTAAGCATTCCTCTCAATTTTTTTCGAACGCTTGCCATCCCCCAGTCCACTGGTTAGGGTTGAAAGCATGAAAACCTTCAGCACCCTCATCCTGCTCAGACAACATCGCAGCCTCTGCCTGGTCAGCGCCCGACTACCAGGCTGATTCGCGTCGCCTCGCCTCCTCATCTCGTTACAGCTCGGCAGGCCCGATCTCGGCCGCACACAAAAGGATTGCTTCCATGACCATGCTCAAAGACCCATCGAAGAAATACCGCGCTTTCCCGACCATCGACCTGCCTGACCGTACCTGGCCGTCGAAGACCATCACCGAGGCGCCGATCTGGTGCAGCTCCGACCTGCGTGATGGCAACCAGTCGCTGATCGAGCCGATGGATTCCGAGAAGAAGCTGCGTTTCTGGAAGACCCTGGTGCAGGTTGGCGTGAAGGAAATCGAAGCCTCGTTCCCATCGGCCTCGCAAACCGACTTCGACTTCGTGCGCACCCTGATCGAAGACGGCCACATCCCGGACGACACCACCATCCAGGTGCTCACCCAGGCTCGCGAAGACCTGATCGCCCGTACCTTCGAGTCGCTGCGCGGCGCGAAGAAAGCCATCGTCCACCTGTACAACGCCACCAGCCCGTCGTTCCGCCGCATCGTCTTCAACCAGGACAAGCAAGGCGTGAAGGACATCGCGGTGAACGCGGCCAAGCTGTTCGTCAAATACGCCGCCCAGCAGCCGGAAACCCAGTGGACCTTCCAGTACTCGCCAGAAACCTTCAGCGCCACCGAAATGGAGTTCGCCAAGGAAGTCTGTGACGCGGTCATCGACGTCTGGAACCCGACCCCCGAGCACAAGATCATCCTCAACCTGCCGGCCACCGTGGAAGTGTCCACGCCGAACATCTACGCCGACCAGATCGAGTGGTTCTGCCGCAATGTCAGCCGTCGCGACAGCGTGATCATCAGCCTGCACTGCCACAACGACCGCGGCACCGGCATTGCAGCCACCGAACTGGGCCTGATGGCCGGCGCCGACCGCGCCGAAGGCTGCCTGTTCGGCAACGGCGAGCGCACCGGCAACGTCGACCTGGTGACCCTGGCACTGAACCTCTACACCCAAGGCATCGACCCGCTGCTGGACTTCTCCGACATCGATGGCGTGCGCAAGGTGGTCGAAGAGTGCAACCAGCTGCCGGTTCACCCGCGTCACCCGTACGTCGGCGACCTGGTGCACACCGCGTTCTCCGGCTCGCACCAGGACGCTATCCGCAAAGGCTTCGCCAAGCAGCAGGAAGGCGAGCGCTGGGAAGTGCCGTACCTGCCGATCGACCCGGCCGACATCGGCCGCAGCTACGAGGCGGTGATCCGCGTCAACAGCCAGTCGGGCAAAGGCGGCATCACCTACCTGCTCGAGCAGGAATACGGCATCAGCCTGCCACGTCGCATGCAGATCGAGTTCAGCCAGGTGGTGCAGGGTGAAACCGATCGCCTGGGCCTGGAAATGACCGCCCAGCAGATCTACAGCCTGCTGCACAAGGAATACCTCCAGGCCAACGCGCCGTATGCACTGGTCAGCCACCGCCTGCAGGAAGAGAACGGCAACAGCGCCGTGGAAGTGGAAGTTGCCGGAGAGGGCGAAACCACCTTGCACTGGCGCGGCAAGGGCAATGGCGCCCTGGAAGCCCTGGTGGCAGGCCTGCCGGTATCCGTGGAAATCATGGACTACAACGAGCACGCCATTGGTGCGGGCACCAATGCCAAGGCCGCGGCCTACATCGAACTGCGCGTGGCCGGTGGTCGTCCGGTGCATGGCGTGGGTATCGATGAGAACATCACCACGGCCAGCTTCAAGGCATTGTTCAGTGCGCTGAACCGCTCGCTGAGCCAGCAGGAAGCCAAGGCGGCCTAAGCGTCACTGCAATGAACGAGAAAGCCCGCATCTTTTGATGCGGGCTTTTTTGTTTTCCTGTCCCGCGAAAGGGCCGGTACAGGTGATACAAAAACATCAGGCAAAAAAAGGGCGCCGACCAAGCGCCCCATAAGCCGTAAAGCACACAACAGATTCAGTTGGCGTCCAGCAGTGCCATCGCCTCGGCGCTGCACGCCTCGATCCGCGCCCAGTCGCCGTTCTTGATCCAGCTGCTGTCGAGCATCCAGGTCCCGCCCACGCACATCACGTTAGGCAGCGCCATGTAGTTGCGCACGTTGGCCGGGTTCACACCCCCAGTCGGGCAGAAGCGGATATCGCCAAACGGGCCGCCAAACGCCTTGATCGCTGCAACGCCGCCGCTGATTTCCGCCGGGAACAGCTTGAAGCGGCGGTAACCCAGCGCATAACCCATCATGATTTCGGACGGCGTGCTGATGCCTGGCAGCAGCGGAATCTCGCTGTCCACACCCGCTTCGAGAATATCCTGGGTGATACCGGGGGTGACGACGAACTGCGCACCTGCGGCTTCGACCGCCGCGAACATGCTGCGATCGAGCACGGTACCGGCGCCGACGCACAACTCCGGACGCTGCTCGCGCAGCACCTGAATGGCTTTCAGGCCATGCTGCGAGCGCAAGGTCACCTCCAGGGTGCGGATACCGCCAGCAGCCAGGGCATCGGCCAGCGGCAGGATGTCCTGCTCACGGGCGATGGTGATTACCGGCAGGATGCGCGCCTGTTCGCAGATGGCATCGATGCGGGCGGCTTTATCCGCCATCGAAAGCTTGGGCTGTGGGCGTTCAAGGGTGGTCATGACAGTGGATCCTTGGCTCATGGGCACCAGTAGATGTCCAGGGGGTCGTGAAGAAAGGCGCGAATCGGCATTTCGGAAAAATCGTTGCCCGCCAGCGCGGCGCGCAGGGTAGCGAGTTTGCCCTGGCCTTGCACGGAGAGCGCGATGAATGCCGCGCTGGCCAGCAGAGAACGGGTCATCGACAGGCGCTGATGCGGCACGCTCGGAGCCAGCATCGGCAGGCATCGGCGCTGGCTGTTCGGGGCCAGGCCTTCGGCGAGGTTGGGGCTATTGGGGAACAGCGAGGCGGTATGGCCATCGTCGCCCATGCCCAGCACCAGTACGTCGATGGCCGGCAACTCGGCCAGTGCCCGGTCGGCTTCGGCGGCGGCGGCATCAAGGTTCTCGGCCTGCTGGTAGAGGCCGACAAAGCGCGCCTTGGCGGCAGCCCCCTTGAGCAGATGGCGGGCCAGCAAGCCAGCGTTGCTGTCAGCGTGCTCCACCGGCACCCAGCGCTCATCGGCGAGGCTGACGGTGACCTTGGCCCAGTCCAGCTGCTCGCTGGCCAACTGCTCAAGGAACGGCACCGGGCTGCGACCGCCGGACAGCACCACGCAAGCCTGGCCCTTGGCGGCAATCGCCGCGCGCAGGCGCTCGGCCACATCATGGGCCAGGGTAGTGGCCAGTGTTTTGGCATCCGCCAGCTCGTGCACCTGCACGGTCGCCGGCAGCTTCAATTCAGATATCGCCATACCACGCCCTCCCATCACGGGTGATCAATGCAATCGAGCTCATCGGCCCCCAGGAACCCGCTGCGTAAGGCTTGGGCGCATCGCCCGCGTTACGCCAGCCGGCGATCAACTGGTCGCACCACTTCCAGGCATACTCGATTTCGTCCTTGCGCACGAACAGGTTCTGGTTGCCGCGCATTACTTCGAGCAGCAAGCGCTCGTAGGCATCCGGAATCCGCGCACTGCGCCAGGTGTCGGAAAAATTCAGCTGCAACGGGCCGCTGCGCAGTTGCATGCCCTTGTCCAGGCCCTGCTCCTTGGTCATCACCCGCAAGGATATGCCTTCGTCCGGCTGCAGGCGGATGATCAGCTTGTTGCCGACCTGCAAACGCTGCTCCGGGGCGAAGATGTAGTGCGGCGTTTCCTTGAAGTGGATGACGATCTGCGACAGCTTCTGCGGCATGCGCTTGCCGGTACGCAGGTAGAACGGCACGCCCGACCAGCGCCAGTTGCGGATGTCGGCGCGCAGGGCGACGAAGGTTTCGGTGTCACTCTGGGCGTTGGAGTTGTCTTCCTCCAGGTAACCTGGCACTGGCTTGCCGTCGCTGTAGCCCGCGATGTACTGGCCACGCACCACGCGGGTGCTCAAGCCATCGCCGGTGATCGGTGCCAGCGCCTTGAGCACCTTGACCTTCTCGTCACGGATGCTGTCGGCCGACAGTTCGCTGGGCGGGTCCATGGCGATCAGGCAGAGCAGTTGCAGCAGGTGGTTCTGGATCATGTCGCGCAGCTGGCCGGCCTTGTCGAAGTAGCCCCAACGCCCCTCGATGCCGACCTTCTCGGCCACGGTGATCTCCACGTGGGAGATGGAATTCTGGTTCCACTGGGTTTCGAACAGGCTGTTGGCAAAACGCAGGGCAATGAGGTTCTGCACTGTCTCTTTGCCCAGGTAGTGGTCGATGCGATAAACCCGGCTCTCCGGGAAGAAACGCGCCACGGCATCGTTGACCCGCCGCGATGACTCCAGGTCATGGCCGATGGGTTTTTCCAGCACCACT
The DNA here is from genome assembly GCF_044748405.1 of Pseudomonas sp. NPDC089996. Taxonomy (NCBI): domain Bacteria; kingdom Pseudomonadati; phylum Pseudomonadota; class Gammaproteobacteria; order Pseudomonadales; family Pseudomonadaceae; genus Pseudomonas; species Pseudomonas sp. NPDC089996. Next base: position 234,804 of record NZ_JBIVGA010000003.1, read on the forward strand.
CGGGTACGCGCCGCCAGGCCAGCCTTGTCGAGGTTTTCGCAGATGGCGCCGTAGACCGCCGCCGCCGTGGCAAAGTAGGCGATCAGCGGCTGTTCACCGTTCAACTGGCCGGCCAGTGCCAGGTAGCCCTCGGGCTGCAGAAAGTCCAGGTGCTGGTAGCTCAGGCGGCCGAGGAAACGCCCCAATGCGGCGGGCTCGATATCGGCCTCGGCCACATGCCGGCGCAGGTGCGCCTCGATGGTATTCAGGTGATCCTCGGTGCTGCCGGCCTCGCGGGCCAGCGCCAGCAGGCGGGTGTCCGCGTGCAGGAGGTTGGCACGGTCGAGCTGGTAGAGCGCAGGAAACAGCTTGCGCAATGCCAGGTCGCCCAGGGCGCCAAACAGGGCAAAGGTGCAAGGTTCGACACTGATCGCAGCCATGATGTAGGTTCTTTCCTAAAGTTGGTCTAGGAATACCGCTTTCACACACGGTTTTCAAGGGTTAATGTAGTAAAAACCACAACATTACACACGAGCGTTACAGACAAGTGGTACGCCAACGGCACCGACAGTACGATAGACGACCGTGCAAAAAGCCTACTGCTCCCACAGCTGGCTGTCTTCCCGACCCAAGGACACACCCATGGACCGCGTGCGCAACCTCCTGGAACAGATCCAGGGACGCCTCGACGAGCTGAACAAGGCCGAACGCAAAGTCGCCGAAGTCATCTTGCTCAACCCGCAACAAGCCACCCGCTTCAGCATCGCCGCACTGGCCCAGGCGGCCAAGGTCAGCGAACCGACCGTCAACCGCTTCTGCCGCTCATTCGGCGTCAGCGGCTACCCCGAGCTCAAGCTGCAGCTGGCGCAGAGCCTGGCCAGCGGCGCGGCCTACGTGAGCCGCGCGGTGGAGGCCGACGACGACCCGGCAGCCTACACCCAGAAGATCTTCGGCAGCGCCATCGCCTCGCTCGACAGCGCCTGCCAGCAGCTGGACCCGCAGCAGGTCAGCCGCGCCGTGGACATGATGATCCAGGCCCGGCAAATTCACTTCTTCGGCCTGGGCGCCTCGGCGCCGGTGGCCCTCGATGCCCAGCACAAGTTCTTCCGCTTCAACCTGGCGGTATCGGCCCATGCTGACGTGCTGATGCAGCGCATGCTGGCCTCGGTGGCACACACCGGCGACCTGTTCGTGATCATCTCCTACACCGGGCGCACCCGCGAACTGGTCGAAGTGGCGCGCCTGGCCCGAGAAAACGGCGCCTCGGTGCTCGGCCTGACCGCTGCCGGTTCGCCGTTGGCCCAGGCTTGCAGTCTGAGCCTGCACATCCCGTTGCCGGAGGACACCGATATCTACATGCCGATGACCTCGCGGATCATCCAGCTGACCGTACTCGACGTGCTGGCCACCGGCATGACCCTGCGCCGCGGCGTGGACTTCCAGCCGCACCTGCGCAAGATCAAGGAAAGCCTCAACGCCAGTCGCTATCCGATGGAGGATGACGAGCTCAATTGAGCCGGTGCGCCTGCAACCGCAGGTGCGCACGCTGCCCCGGCGCCAGGCTCAGGCCTTCGCCACTGCCACTGGCCGCCTCGACACAGACGAAACCCTGGCACTCACGACCGCTGACTCCCATCAGCGGCCGATTGCCCGGGTGCCAGACCACGGTGTCGTCGCTGTCGCCGGTGTCAATGCACAGCTCGCGCTCCCAGGCCGGGTCCTGCAGCTGCACGCGCGGCGTGCCCGGGTAGACTTTCTGGCAGCCACCCTTGAGCTTGAGCGCGCCTTCTTCGCGGCAGGCCTGACGGCTCAGGCGGTCATAGCCTTCGATATCCTCAAGCCCAGACAGCGCTATCTCGGACACGTCACTGATACGCCAGTAAGCCAGCAGCGCATGGCTCAACTGGCAGGGTTCGCTGTCCTCGTGCACGGTGCTCAGGCTCAGTTCCATGCGGTTGCCAAGCCTGGCGTGCAGATCCACCTGCCAGTCGCACAGCTCCAGCCGCCACTTCAGGCTGACACCCTCCTCGTCTTCGCGGCTGTCCACCAGCTTCCAGTCCAGCAAGCGCGCCCAGCCGTGAGCAGGCCACAGGTCTTCGCTGGGGTGGCGGCCATACCAGGGCCAGCACACCGGCACGCCACCGCGAATGGCGCCCACTTGCGGCCACTGCTCGGCGCACCACAGCCACGGCCGCTCACCGGTAGGCTGGAAGTGCAGCAATTGCGCGCCTTGGCGGCTGAATACCGCCTGGCAACGGGGATGATCGATGATCAGCACATCGCGCTGCTGGTAACGCTCCCACTCGAATGTCGGCCGGGGCCGCTGCGAGGAAAAGAAGCGATGTAGCGGATGTTCAGGCATGGTTCCAGGCTCTTGTTGTTTGAGATAGCGCTATCTCGGCGTATCCCCGACAACCACTGCAAGCCAGTGGGTGCCGGGAGCCGAATTTGGATTGGCGTAAATTTACAACAAGTAGGCTCAGAAAGACGACTGAATCTTCAAACCCGCGACCAGCGCGTTGTCCACTTCGTCCACGCCGCCGGGGCTTTTGATGTACTGAAGGTTTGGCCGCACGGTCAGCCAGTTGGTGACATGGAAGCCGTAGTAGAGCTCGGCGTTGTACTCGGTACGCTGCAGCGGCACGAAGCCCGGGTTGTCGTAGTCGTCGATACCGCTCTGGGCATTGAGCTGTTGCGCGCGCTTCTTCACGTCGTCGTTCACATGGATGCGTGCGATACCAAAACCGATGTCATCCTTGGGCCTTGCGTCGAAGGCACCCTTGTACACCAGACCGACCTGCTGGTAATTGTCGACCACGTTGGTGGCCTTGTCGTGCACGGTGAAGTTGGCGAACAGGCTCAAGCCACGGTTTACGTCCCCCGCCTGGGCGGTCACCTGCTGCTGGGCGACAACCCACCAGCCGTGCTTGCTGGAATGAGACTTGAAGCCCGCGCCACTGATACCTTGCGGATTGCCGTTGACGTCTTCGTAGACATCCTCGGCGTCTGCAGTGCTGTAGTAGTAACCCAAGCGGTACTCACCCGGCAGGCCATTGACCTTGGGCGACCAGACCATCTCCACCGGCAGGATCGCGCCCTTGGTACCGCTGCCACTGAGCTTGAAGCCGTTGCCGGTCTCCAGGTTCGACGGGTTCTGCTCGAAGGCACCGACCTGGACGAAGAATTCCGGGGTGATGTTGTACTTGACCCGCAGCGCCCACTGGCTGACCGGCCAGTTGTACCAGATGCCACCCACCCAGTTGCCCACCTGCGAGCCGCAGAAGGCCAGGTTCTGGAAGTCGCAGGGGAAGCTGTTGAAGTCCTCGCCTTCACCGAAGCGGCCGAATTTCACGTCCAGGGCGCCGTCGAAGTACTTCTGCTTGACCCACATCTGCGTCAGGCGCCAGGTCTGGCCACGGCCCCAGACTTCCTGCACCGAGCTGAACTGGCCGGCGCGCGGGTCGCTGATGCGGTCGTTGGACAGGTTGCGGCCACTGCGCTCGGTGATCGCCAGTTTGAATTCGGCATCGTGCCAGCCGAAGATCTTCTGCAGATCCAGGTGCGCGCCTAGGGCGAACTGGTCGCTGTAGCGTGCGGTCTTGTCGTCGTTATAACCGCCATCGAGATTGCCGGCGACCTCACCCACGTAGTCCAGCGTGAAGTCGTAGCCCTTCTCCAGCAGTTCAGTGCGGGCGCCGCCCCAGTCGCCGGTCATCCATTTCGACTCGCTGGAAAATGCCTCGGCAGCCTGCACGCCGCTGCTGCCAACCACGGCGAGCAGGGCCAGTGAACCCAAGGTCCTGATGCGATTGCGCTGTTCCATCCCTTTGCGTCCTCATTTTTCTTATTTGATGGTGTAGACGAATTAGCGGCCCTTGAAGTGAGCCACGTTGTCCTTTACGGCGGTGTTGCTGCTGGCCAGGTGCAAACGTTCGCCGCTGGCTGCGTCGAACAGCAGCACCCGTGCCGGGTCGAACTGCAGGTTGAGGGTGTCGCCCACCCGGCAGGCAATGTCCGGCGCCAGGCGGCAGCAGACCTTGGTCTGGTTGAGGGTGACGAACACCAGCAGGTCCGGCCCGGTGGGCTCGGTCACCTGCACCTCGGCACGGATACCCGGCAGGCCATTGCCCTCGCTTGCGCCCAGGGCGATCTGCTCGGGGCGGATGCCGAGGATGATCTCGCGACCGTCCAGGTCATCGCTGGCCGGGCCCAGAGGCAGCTCGCATCGCGCCTGGCCACTGTCGAGCACCGCCAGCAGGCGCCCGTCCTGCCGGGCCAGACGCACCGGAATGAAATTCATCGGCGGCGAACCGATGAAGCTGGCGACGAACTGGTTGGCGGGGTCGTTGTAGATCTGCTGTGGCGTGCCGAACTGCTGGATGATGCCGTCCTTCATCACCGCCACCTTGTCGCCCAGGGTCATGGCCTCGATCTGGTCATGGGTGACATACACCGTGGTGGTTTTCAGGCGCTGGTGCATCAGTTTCATTTCAGTACGCATCTCGACCCGCAGCTTGGCGTCGAGGTTGGACAGCGGTTCGTCGAACAGGTAGATCTTCGGCCGCCGCGCCAGCGCGCGGCCCATGGCCACCCGTTGCTGCTGGCCACCGGAAAGCTGCGCCGGCTTGCGCGCGAGCAGGTGCTCGATCTGCAGCAGCTTGGCCACCCGTGCCACTTCTTCATCGATGGCTGCCTGCGGCATCTTGCGAATCTTCAGGCCGAACTCGATGTTGCCGCGCACGCTCATGGTCGGGTACAGCGCATAGGACTGGAACACCATGGCGATGTCGCGATCCTTGGGGCTCATGCCGCTGACGTCCTGATCGTCGATGAGGATTGCGCCGCCAGTGATGTTTTCCAGCCCTGCGATGCAGTTCATCAGGGTCGACTTGCCGCAGCCCGAGGGGCCGACCAGGATCAGGAACTCGCCATCTTTGATCGACAGCTGGATGTCCTTGAGGGTGTCCGGCAGGCCGCTGCCGTAGGTCTTGTTCACATTGCGAAGTTCAAGCGTTGCCATGACTTACCCCTTGACCGCGCCGGCCGTGAGCCCGCGGACGAAATATTTGCCTGCCACCACGTAGACCAGCAGGGTTGGCAGACCGGCGATCATCGCCGCTGCCATGTCGACGTTGTATTCCTTGGCCCCGGTGCTGGTGTTGACCAGGTTGTTCAAGGCGACGGTGATCGGTTGCGAGTCGCCGCTGGAGAACACCACACCGAACAGGAAGTCGTTCCAGATCTGGGTGAACTGCCAGATCAGGCAGACCATGATGATCGGCGTCGACATCGGCAGGATGATGCGGCGAAAGATGGTGAAGAAGCCGGCGCCGTCCAGGCGCGCGGCCTTGACCAGGGCATCGGGAATGCTCACGTAGAAATTGCGGAAGAACAGTGTGGTGAAGGCCAGGCCGTAGACCACGTGCACCAGCACCAGACCGCTGGTGGTACTGGCCAGGCCCAGCTTGCCGAGGGTGAACGAGGCCGGCAGCAGCACGGTCTGGAACGGCAGGAAGCAACCGAACAGCAGCAGGCCGAAGAACAGCTGCGAGCCGCGAAAGCGCCACATCGACAGCACGTAGCCGTTCAACGCGCCAATGGCGGTGGAGATCAGCACCGCCGGCACGGTGATCATGATCGAGTTCCAGAAGTAGCCACTGACCGTTCCCCAGGCCTTGACCCAGCCGATGCCGGTGACCACGGCGGGCCAGCTCAGCAGGTTGCCGGTGCTGATGTCTTCCGGTGACTTGAAGCTGGTCAGCAGCATCACCACCAGCGGCACCAGGTACAGCAGCACAGCGATCAGCAGCACGGCATGGATGGCGAGGCGGCTGAGGCTCAGTGGCGGTTTATCAGCAGGACTATGCATGGCGCTTGCTCCGCAGCTCCGAGTACAGGTACGGCACGAGGATCGCCAGGATCGCCCCGAGCATGAGGATGGCACTGGCCGAGCCCATGCCCATCTGACCGCGACTGAAAGTGAAGGCGTACATGAACATCGCCGGCAGGTCGGAGGAGTAGCCCGGGCCACCGGCCGTCATCGCCGCCACCAGGTCGAAGCTCTTGATGGCGATGTGCGAAAGGATCATCAGCGCGCTGAAGAACACCGGCCGCAGGCTGGGCAGTACCACGGTCCAGTAGATGCGTGGCAGGCTGGCACCGTCGATCTGCGCGGCGCGGATGATCGACTGATCGACCCCGCGCAACCCGGCGAGGAACATCGCCATGATGAAACCCGAGGCCTGCCACACGGCGGCGATCACCAGGCAGTACACCACACGGTCCGGGTCTATCAGCCAGTCCAGGCGAAAGCCCTCCCAGCCCCAGTCACGCAGCAATTTGTCCAGGCCCATGCCGGGGTTGAGCAGCCATTTCCAGGCGGTGCCGGTGACGATCATCGACAGCGCCATGGGGTAAAGGTAAATGGTGCGGATGAAGCCTTCGCGGCGGATGCGCTGGTCCAGCAGCACCGCGAGCAGCACACCGATGGCAAGGCTGATGCCGATGAACAGGCCGCCGAACAGCATCAGGTTCTTGCTTGCCACCCACCAACGGTCGTTGTCGAACAACCGGGCGTACTGCGCCAGGCCCGCCCACTTGTAGGTCGGCAGGAAGGTCGAGGTGGTGAAGGACAGGACGAAGGTCCACAGGATGTAGCCGTAGAAGCCCACCAGGACGATGAACATGCTGGGCGCCAGCACCAGTTTCGGTAGCCAGCGCTGCAGCGCGTCCAGGGGGGAGGCCCGCAGTTGGGCGGTTGCTGTTGTCATGGGTCACCTTTCAGGCGCTGCCACACTTTTTGTGGGAGCGGCCTTGCGTCGCGAAAGGGCTGCACAGCAGCCCCGGGGCAGGATGAGCGAAGCTGTTCTGAAAGGACTGCGCTGCCTGGTTTTGGGACCGCTCTGCGGTCCTTTCGCGACGCAAGGCCGCTCCCACACCAAGGGCCGCGCAGGCCTGCGCACTGTCGTCTACTTGGCCGCCTTGATCGCCGCCGCCAGCTTCTTCGCCGCATCGGCCGGGTCGGCCTTGGGGTCGTTGAGGTAGTTGGTCACCACATCGAAGAAGGCGCCCTGCACGGCCAGCGTGGTGGCCATGTTGTGCGCCATGCTTGGCTGCAGGCCACCGTTCCTGGCGTCGGCGAGGAAGTCCTTGGCGGAGGCTTGGGCACAGGCGTCGAAGCCATACTTGCCCATGTCGGCGAGCATGTCGTTACGCACCGGGATCGAACCCTTGTTGATGCTGAAGACCTTCTGGAAGTCCTGGCCCAGGACCTTGCGGGCGATGTCCTGCTGGCCAGCCGCAGTCCCCTTGTCGTTCTGCTTGAACACCACCAGCGAGTCGATGTTGTAGAGGAAGGCCTTTTCAGTACCGGGGAACGGCACGCACTGGTAGTCCTTGCCCGCGGTCTTCTTCGCCAGGGTCCATTCGCTCTTGGCCCAGTCGCCCATGATCTGCATGCCGGCCTTGCCATTGATGACCTTGGCCGCTTCCAGGTTCCAGTCCTGGCCTTTGCCGTCAGGGTCCATATAGGTGGCGACCTTCTTCAGCTCGGTGAGCGACTTGACCATTTCGGGGCCGGTCAGCGCCGATTCGTCCAGGTCGACCAAGGCTTTCTTGTAGCCCTCTGGCCCCATCACCGCCAGCACCACGCTTTCGAACACGGTGCTGTCCTGCCAAGGCTGCCCGCCGTGAGCGAGCGGGATGAAACCGGCAGCCTTGAGCTTGTCGGCGGCAGCGTAGAACTCGTCGAGGGTGGTCGGCGCCTTGTCGATGCCGGCCTTCTTGAATACGTCAGGGTTGATCCACAGCCAGTTGATGCGGTGGATGTTCACCGGCACTGCCACATAATCGCCGTCGTACTTCACGGTGTCGGAGACTTTCTTGTCGAGCAGCGAGTCCCACTTTTCTTCCTTGGCGACGTCCTTGAGCACGTCGGCATCGAGCAGGCCCGTGGCCGCCCAGTCCTGGATGTCCGGCCCCTTGATCTGCGCAACACCGGGCGGATTGCCCGCCACCGCGCGGCTCTTGAGCACCGTCATGGCAGTGGCACCACCACCACCTGCGACAGCGCCATCCTTCCAGGTGAAGCCATCTTTCTCGACCTGAGCCTTGAGCACGTCGACAGCGGCTTTTTCACCGCCGGAGGTCCACCAGTGCACCACCTCGACGCTGCCTTTGGATTCGGCGGCAGTGGCACTGAGCGGCAGGAGCGAGGCGAGGGAGATCGCGGCAGCGAGGCGGAGCGTGGAATTCATCGGAGTACCTTTCTTGTTGTTATGCGGGGCAAGTCGGTCGCTTGCATTGCATGGAGTCTAAACAGCACGCCCGCCTCGTCAGGTAACGAAGCGATGCGCGAATGTCATCGTTTGGTTACATAACGCGAAACTGCCGTCGCCAGGCTGGGGGCCAACGGCAAACCTGGCAGAAGCACTGCCTGATAGGCGTGATACAGGTCCGGTTTGCCCGGCCAGATGGTGCCGGCGGGGCGATTGTCGGCATCGAGTTCGTGGTGCCAGCTGCCGCCGGCACGGTCGATAAAATGGTTGCCGATGAACCCCCAGAAACATTGGTACCAGTGCTCGTACCGGGCTTCGCCGGTTCTGTGCAACAGCGCGGCGGCGGCGGCACAGGCCTCGGCATGCACCCAGTGCAGGCGTTGCCTGACGACCGGACGATTGTCCCAGTCCAGGGTGTAAACGAAGCCTGGCTTGCCATCGGCGCGCCAGGCGTGGCGACAGGCGCTGTCGAACAGGCCACGGGCGTCCGGCAGCAGCCAATCGGGCACGGGCAACCCGGCCAGCAGCAGGCTGGCCTCCAGGTGCAACAACAGCCGCGCCCATTCCATGGCATGCCCGGGCGTTGTGCCGTATGGGCGGAAATGGTCGGCCGGGTGTTCCAGGTTGTAGTGCGGCAACGGTTGCCAAAACACGTCGAAATGCTCGATCACCCGATAGCCGTTGGCGGCGGCATGGGTGTGGATGATGCGCTCGGCAATGCGCAATGCCCGCTGCAACCACAGCGTGTTGCCGGTGGCATCGGCCAAGGCCAGAAACGCCTCGGTGGCGTGCATGTTGCTGTTGGCGCCACGGTAGGCCTCAGGCAGCTGCCAGGCGCGGGAGAAGGTTTCCCGCAGGGCGCCTTCCTGCTCGCACCAGAAGTGCCCGTCGATCACCCGCACGGCGTCTGCCAGCAACTGCCCGGCACCGGCAGCACCCGCCACCTTGGCGGAACTGCCAGCCAGCGCGACGAAAGCATGCAGGTAGGCGGCCTTGCCACTGTCATCGCGGCCTTCGGGGTGTGCGTACCAGCCATCGTAGGTGGCATCGTGCAGCCCCCCACGCAGGGCCGCGACACCATGCTCGGCGTAAGCCAGGCAGCCGGGCACGCCCTGAAGGTGCGCAAGGGCGAAGCAATGGGTCATGCGTGCGGTGTTCATCGTTTCGGCGACAGCATCGGGCGCAAGGTTGCCCGACGCATCGAGGTTGCCAAAGCCGCCCGGCAACTTCGCGGCCTTGGCGAAGGCCAGCAGGCGCTGCCCTTCGGCCATGAGCCAGGCAGCATGAACCGGCGAGTCCAGCCAGCTGCCAAGGGGGAGATCGTCGTGTTTCATGGGCCAGCGCGTTCCTTGCCAGTCGTCTGCGAAGTCTAGCCAGCCGTCCTGGCCGGGATGTCACGAAGGACTGCTGTTGTGTCACAAGCCTGTGACACGCCTCAATCCATGCCCCTGGGCAGGTACAGCGTCACCCGCAAACCGCCTTCGCGCAGGTTGAGCAAGCTCACCTCGCCGCCATGGCTATGGGCAATGTTGCGCGCAATGCCCAGGCCCAGGCCGTAGCCCTGCTGCTTGCCAGCCAGGCGAAAATGCGGCTCGAATACCTGCTCCATTTGCTGCTGCGGCACACCGGGCCCCTGGTCATCCACCTGCAGGACGAACCCTTGCGCACTGTCGATGATGCGCAGACGTGCCCGCTCGCCATATTTGATGGCATTGTCGATCAGGTTGCCGATGCAGCGGCGCAGGGCCAGCGACTTGCCCGGGTAAGGCGCCATGGCCCGCCCTTCGACAGTGATGCGACCGTCCCCCAGATACGGCTCGGCGAGAATTTCCAGTACCTGGTTGAGGTCGATCGGCTCGATGTTCTCGTGGATGTCGGTGTCCTTCACGCATTGCAGCGCGCCTTTCACCAGCAACTCCAGCTCGTCGAGGTCCTGGCTGAACTTGGCCTGCAGGCGCTCGTCCTCGAGCAGTTCCACACGCAGACGCAAGCGCGTGATCGGCGTGCGCAGGTCGTGGGAAATGGCGCTGAACAACTGGGAGCGCTCGGTCAGGTAGCGGCTGATGCGCTCACGCATGCTGTTGAATGCCCGCCCCACTTCCACCACCTCACTGCCGCCGCCTTCGGCCACCGGCGCCACATCGGCGCCCAGTGACAGCTCGCGTGCGGCACGCGCCAGCCGCTTGAGCGGCCAACTCTGCCAGTGCACCAGCAAGCCGATGAACAGCAGCAACAGCGCGGTGGTCAGGACGATGAAACCGATCTGCTGGCGTGGCAGGCGTTCGGCTTCAAGGCTGGTATAGGGTTCGGGCAGCAAGGAGGCGATGTACAGCCATTCGCCCTGGTCGAGTCGGATCTGAGTCACCAGCACAGGCGGGTTCAGCGGCTCCAGGGTCAGTGAGTAATGCGCCCACGAGCGAGGCAACTCATCGAGTTTCAGGCCACTGTTGAAGATGCGCAGGTCATCGGGGCCGACGAACTCGACGGAGATCTCCATCTGCTCGCCCAGGCGCTCGTGCAGGACCTGCTGGAACACATCGATCACTGCTTGCTTGCGTGGTGTGATGGGCAACACCGGCATGTCCAGCGGCTTGTCGTTGAGCGACACGAAGAAACGCGTGCCCCCCATGCTGCGCAACTGGTCGAGCACCATCGGCCGATAAGCCACCGGCAGCGAGCGGAAGTAGCTGACGCTGGCACTCATGGAATGGGCCAGGCTGCCGGCACTTGCACGCAGGCCCTGCAACTGGCTGGCGCGCAACTGGGCGACCCAGATCACGCTCGACAGGCCCTGGGCCAGCAACACCACCAGCAAGGTCAGCAGCAGCATGCGCCCCAGCAGCGAGCGTGGCAGCAGGCGCCAGCGCCGCTCAGGAAGCGCAGCAGACATGGGCGGCCAGCAGGTAACCACTGCCACGCACAGTGCGGATCAGCCGCGCTGGCTTGTCGGTGTCGCGCAGGCGCTGGCGCAGTCGGCTCACCGCCATGTCAACGATGCGGTCCAGCGGCATCGGCTCGCGGCCACGGGTGGCATTGCCGATGGTGTCGCGGTCGAGAATCTGTTGCGGGTGATCGAGAAACAGTTTCAGCAGGGCAAAGTCGGCACCGGAAAGCAGCACCTCTTCGCCATCGCGGTGGAACAGGCGATGGCTGACGGTGTCCAGGCGCCAGTCCTCGAAGGCCAGCACGGCACTGGCTGGCACGGCCTGGCCGAACTCGCTACGGCGCAGCAGGGCCTTGATGCGCGCCTGCAACTCACGCGGGCTGAACGGCTTGCCCAGGTAGTCATCGGCGCCCAGCTCCAGGCCGATGACGCGATCGGCCTCGTCGGAACTGGCGGTCAGCATGATGATCGGCACGCGCGACTGGCGCGGATGCTGGCGCACCCAGCGGCACAGGCTGAAGCCGTCTTCGTCGGGCAGCATGACGTCGAGGATCACCAGGTCGCAGGGTGTTGATTCCAGCGCACGACGAAAGCCCAGGCCGTCCGCTTCGGCGTGGACCTGGAAGCCGGCGCGGCTCAGGTAGGTTTGCAGCAGTTCACGAATTTCCTGATCGTCGTCGACCATCAGGATGGATTTTCCGGCAGTGCTCAAGGTGTCCCGCCCTCATTGTTGTCACAGGTCTTTGTCGCCTGCTATTGGGCCGCTTCGCGCCCCAGTCAGTGATCCAACGCTTGTTGTAATGCCACCCCCGCACCCAGCAGTCCAGAAAATTCCGCCGTCACCAACCACACCGGTACACCTGCGAAATAACCGCTCATGCACCCCTTGTCGGCAAAGCTGGCGGCAAAACCGCTGCGCAGGAACAGCTCGGCAAAGCGTGGGATCACGCCGCCGACAATATAGACCCCGCCGCGCGCGCCCAGGGTAAGCACATTGTTACCGGCCACGCGCCCGAGGAAGCGGCAGAACTGCTCGATCACCGCCAACGCACGTGGCTCGTTGCCCAGCGCCGCATCGGTGATCTGTGCCGGTGATGTGTGTCGGGGCGTGTCGCCGTCCAGCGCGCACATGGCCTGATAGAGGCGAACCAGGCCGCCGCCGCTGAGTACCGTCTCGGCACTGACGTGGCCGATCTGGCTATGCAGCTGCTGCTGGATCGCCGCTTCTCGGGCATTGCCCACCGGCAGGTCGACATGCCCGCCTTCCCCCGGGAGCGCCTGCCAGTGCTGCTCGCCCAGGCGCAACAGGCTGCCGACGCCCAGGCCAGTGCCCGGTCCGATCACCAGTGCTGGCCGCGCCGGGTCCGCATTGCCTGCACAAACCTCGCGGTATTCGCCCGGTTGCAGGCGGGTCATGCCCAGGGCCTGGGCAGAAAAATCGTTGATCAGCAGCAGCCGCGCGACCTGCAAGGTCTGGCAAAACGCCTTGTGGCTGAGCCGCCAATGGTTGTTGGTGAAGCGGAATTCGTCGCCATCGACCGGCCCGGCCACCGCCAGGCATACCGCCGCCAGGCCACCACGGGCAATGCCGTGACCGTGCAGGTAGGCCTCGATGGCCTGCTCGGGGCTGGTGTAGTCGGCCGTGGCGAAGACCTTCACCTGGTACAGCTGGTTGTCACGCCACAACGCAAAACGGGCATTGGTGCCACCGATGTCGCCAACCAGCAGGTCCTTCATTTGAGGTTCTCCAGGGCAGAAGTGAAGGCGCTCGCGCCCTGCTCTGCCGGGCTGAACGCCATGCGCATGAAGCCGAACAGCTCACGGCCGCAGCCCAGGTCATTGCCCTGGGGGACGGGTGGCAGGTCACGGCTGGCCAACTCCTCGGCCGACACCATCACCCGCAGCGTGCCTTCGACGCCATCGACCCGCACGATATCACCATCGCGCACGCGTGCCAGCGGGCCACCATCGAACGCTTCGGGGCAGACATGAATCGCTGCCGGGATCTTGCCCGAAGCGCCCGACATGCGCCCGTCGGTCACCAGCGCAACCTTGTAGCCGCGGTCCTGCAGCACGCCGAGGAACGGCGTCAGCTTGTGCAGCTCGGGCATGCCGTTGCAGCGCGGGCCCTGGAAGCGCACCACAGCAACGAAATCGCACTCCAGCTCACCGGCCTTGAACGCATCGGCCAGCGACTGCTGGTCGTGGAACACCCGTGCCGGCGCCTCGACTACTTGATGCTCAGGCGCCACCGCGGAGACTTTCATCACGCCACGGCCCAGGTTGCCTTCCATCACCCGCAGGCCGCCTTCGGCCGAGAACGGCCGCGCCACCGGGCGCAGGATGCTCTCGTCCAGGCTCTGCTCAGGCCCTTCGCGCCACACCAGTTTGCCGTCCTCGAGGAACGGCTCCTGGGTGTAGCGGCGCAGGCCATGGCCGGCCACGGTGTTGACGTCTTCGTGCAGCAGGCCGGCATCGAGCAGCTCGCGGATCAGGAAGGCCATGCCGCCAGCGGCCTGGAAGTGGTTGATGTCGGCCTTGCCGTTGGGGTAGACGTGGGACAGGGTCGGCACCACCTCGGACAGGTCCGCCATGTCCTGCCAGGTCAGCTGGATGCCCGCTGCCTGGGCGATCGCCGGGATGTGCAGGGTGTGGTTGGTCGAGCCACCGGTGGCGTGCAGCGCAACGATCGAGTTGACCAGCGCCTTCTCGTCGACGATCTCGCCCAGCGGCATGAAGTTGCCGCTGGCCTTGGTCATGCGCGTGACCTGCTGCGCCGCCTCGGCGGTAAGGGCATCGCGCAGCGGCGTGTACGGGTTGACGAAGGAGGCGCCTGGCAGGTGCAGGCCCATGACCTCCATCACCAGCTGGTTGGTGTTGGCGGTGCCGTAGAAGGTGCAGGTGCCGGGGCTGTGATAGGAGTTCATCTCCGACTCCAGCAGTTCCTCGCGGCTGGCCTTGCCTTCGGCATAGCGCTGGCGCACATCGGCTTTCTGCTTGTTGGAGATACCGGAAACCATCGGCCCGCCCGGGACGAAAAGGGTCGGCAGGTGACCGAAGCGCAGCGCGCCCATCATCAGGCCGGGGACGATCTTGTCGCAGATGCCGAGCATCAGGGCGGCATCGAACATGTTGTGCGACAGCGCTACCGCCGTGGACATGGCGATCACTTCGCGGCTGGCGATGGCCAGCTCCATGCCCGGTTCGCCCTGGGTCACGCCATCGCACATGGCTGGCACGCCACCGGCGAACTGGCCGACCGAGCCGACCTCGCGCAGGGCCTGCTTGATCTGCTCAGGGAAATGCAGGTACGGCTGGTGCGCCGAAAGCATGTCGTTGTAGGCCGAAACGATGGCGACGTTGGCCGCGTTCATCAAGCGCAGGGTCTGCTTGTCCTCTGCGCCGCAACCGGCCACGCCATGGGCGAAGTTGGCGCATTGCAGGCTGGCACGCATGGGCCCGTCACTGGCTGCGCCACGAATCAGCTGCAGGTAGCGCGCGCGGGTGACACGGCTGCGTTCGATCAGCCGCTGGGTGACCTCAAGGATGCGCGGATGCATGTACTGGACTCCAGGCTAATTGTAAGGGCGGTTTACCGGGCATTTCCCCTCCAAACGATTGCGGCCTAGGCTCAGGTAAGAGGGGCTCGCAACATCGGGGGAGGCACTGCGCCCAACCACTCGTTGTATGTTTAACCAAAATACTGCCATCAAAAAGGCTTGTTTTCTATCGGCGAGTGAATAATCTTGTAATTCCAACAACAAAACCGTTTCAGTGAAGCGTCTTTTTGCCACAGCTCTCACTCGGACCGCCAGAGGTACTGCCATGACCCTACGTATCGCCATCAACGGATTCGGCCGCATCGGGCGTAATGTCCTGCGCGCACTGTATACCCAAGGCTACCGCCAGGACCTGCAGGTCGTCGCCATCAACGACCTGGGCGACAGCGCGATGAACGCCCACCTGCTCAAATATGACAGCGTGCATGGCACGTTCGACGCCGTGGTCGAGGCCGACCACGAAAGCCTGACGGTCAATGGCGACCGTATCGCGGTCAGCGCCATCCGCAACCCGGCCGAGCTGCCCTGGAAAGCCGAAGCGATCGACGTGGTGTTCGAATGCACCGGGCTGTTCACCGACCGCGCCAAGGCCGCCGCGCACCTGGCGGCGGGTGCCGGCAAGGTGATTGTCTCGGCGCCGGGCAAGGGGGTCGATGCCACCGTGGTATACGGGGTTAACCACGATATCCTGCGGGCTTCGCACCAAGTGATCTCCAATGCCTCGTGCACCACCAACTGCCTGGCGCCGATCGCCCAGGTACTGCACCGCGAGTTCGGCATCGAACAGGGGCTGATGACCACCATCCACGCCTACACCAACGACCAGGTGCTGACCGATGTCTACCACAGCGACCCGTACCGCGCCCGCTCGGCCACCCAGTCGATGATCCCGAGCAAGACCGGCGCCGCCGAAGCCGTGGGCCTGGTGCTGCCGGAACTGGCCGGCAAGCTCACCGGCATGGCCGTGCGCGTTCCGGTGATCAACGTGTCGCTGGTCGACCTTACCGTCAACCTCAAGCGCGAGGCCACTGCCGAGCAGGTCAACCAGCTGTTCCTAGAGGCAAGCCGCCACTCCAAGGTGCTTGGCTACAACGCCCTGCCGCTGGTGTCGTGCGACTTCAACCATAACCCGTTGTCGTCGATCTTCGATGCCAGCCATACCCGCGCCAACGGGCGGATGCTCAAGGTGCTGGCCTGGTATGACAACGAGTGGGGGTTCTCCAACCGGATGCTGGACAACTGTTTGGCGCTGGCCAGCGCTCGCTGAACCTGCAGGATGGAGCTGCCTTTGTGGGAGCGGCCTTGTGTCGCGAAAGGGCTGCAAAGCAGCCCCACAATATTTGCACCGCTGCTGATGCCTAGGGGCCGCTTTGCGGCCCTTTCGCGACACGAGGCGGCTCCCACAAAAAGCAAAGCGACTATCCGCCTCCTCACAATCTTTACCTTTTCCTAACAATTCCAGGCTTGACCTGACCGACAGATGATAAGCATTATCATTCACCTTTCGTCGGCCAGGTTTCCAAGTGAGTCAGTCCCGGTTCAACTCCGTCTTCCTCGTCCAGCGCCTTTCCCTGCTGCGCACCCTGCAACGCATGGTGGGCAACCCCAGCACGGCCGAAGACCTGCTGCAGGAAACCTACCTGCGGGTGTCCCGCGCCTTGGGCGAGCGGCCCGTCGAACACCTGGAGCCCTTCGTGTTCCAGACCGCGCGCAACCTGGCCCTGGACCACCTGCGCACAAGGCGTGTGCAGTCGCGCATGCTGGTCGACGATGTACCCGACGAGGTGCTGCACAATGTCGCGTCCCCGGTCGGCAGCAGCGAAGACGCCGCGCACGCCGAGCAACTGCTCAAGCACCTGAGCGTCAGCCTCAACCAGCTGACCGAGCGCCAGCAACGCATCTTCATCCTCAGCCGCCTGCACGGCGCCAGCTACCTGGAAATCGCCGAGCAACTGCAGGTCTCGGCCAGCACGGTACAGAAGGAACTGAAACTGATCATGGCGATCTGCATGGGTGTGGCCGATCGCCTCAAATGAGCCGACGGCTGGCTCGCAGAATGCGGCATAGCGCTTGCCATGCTTCGTTCAAGCCTTGATCATTCGCAAAAATACCAGCAAGGACCCACCGTGACCGACAGCCCCGTCACTCGCCCGCCAGCCACCGGGCCCGACGCCCGCGCCCGTGCGCTGGACGAGGCGCTGGACTGGCTCGTTCGCCTGCAATGCGCCAGCGAGGCAGACACCCTCGCCTTCGAGCAGTGGCTCAGCGCAGCCCCTGAAAACGCCGAAGCCTACGTCGAGGCCGAGGCCTTGTGGAACGGAACCCCGCTGCGCCAAGCCGCCCTGAGCATGCAACAGCATCAGCGCCGCTCGCTGCGCGGCCGCCTACGCGCCCACTGGAAGCCACTGGCGACCGCCGCCGTGCTGCTGGTCGGGCTGTTCACATTCGGCAACCTGCCGGTGCGCCTGCAGGCGGACCACCTGACCGTGGTGGGTGAACGCCAGCGTCTGGAGCTGGGGGACGGCGCGAAAGTCCTGCTCAATACCAGTTCCGCGTTCGCCAGTGACCTGCAGGGCGGCCGCCAGGTCGCCCGACTGCTCCAGGGTGAAGCGTTTTTCCAGGTGCCCGGAGGCGCCCAGCGACCGCTGGAGGTGCAGGCAGGGCCAATGCGTGCGCAGGTGCGCGACACCGATTTCGCCGTGCGCTACCTCGACGGCGAAGCACAGGTTCGCGTACAGCGCGGCGATGTCGACCTGCAGGGGGACCGCGACCAGCGCATCCGCCTCAGTGCCGGCGACAGCATCAGTGTCGGCCCGCAGGGCTTCGGCCAGCGCCAGCGCCCGGACATGCACAAGGACCTGGCCTGGGTCGACGGCCGCCTGGTATTCGAGAACTGCCCATTGAGCCAGGTGCTGGCTGAAGTGCGACGCTATTACCCCGGCTGGATCATCAACCGCAGCGGCCGCCTCGACGACATGGCGGTGACCGGCAACTACCGCCTCGATCAGCCACTGGAAACCCTGCGCGCCCTGGCCCACATCACCTCGGCGCAGCTGCACGAATTCCCCGCCGTGGTGATCATCAACTGAGCTGAAACTTTTTTTACGCGATCGCGCAACCCCGCCCGTCTCGTTATAGCCAATGCAACTGATTCTTGTTTGAAAACAAGAACGGTCATCACCTATAACAGTTCGCGCGTCAGGGAGCGCTTTCGATGTCCACTGGTCCAACTCGCTCGTCCACCCTTCCCCGTCGTACCGGTCAGCTGTCCCTGTTGACGCTGGCCCTGCTCGCCAGCGGTGCCTGCAGCCTGCCGGCGCTGGCCGCAGAGCCGGCCCAGGCCAGCAGCCCACGCATGGGCGACTATCGCTTCAGCATTGCCCAGCAACCGCTTGTCGAAGCGATCAATGCCTTCAGCAAGGTCACCGGCTGGCAGGTCGGTTTCAGCGCCGAGCTGGCTGACGGCGTGGCATCGCCGGGTGTGCAGGGTTCGCTGCCACCTGAAGCTGCGCTCAAGCGCCTGCTCCAGGGCACGGGCCTGGGCTTCCGCAAGATCAGCAACGGTAATGTGGTGCTGGAACGCCAGTCGGCGGGCAACGTCATCGCCCTGCAACAGGTGACCGTCAGTGCCACCCGCAGCGCCCAGGACGTAAGCCAGGTGCCGAGCACCGTTACCGTGCAGACCCGCGAGCAGCTGGACCGGCAGAACGTCAACAACATCCAGGAGCTGGTGCGTTACGAACCGGGCGTATCGGTAGGTGGCACCGGCCAGCGCAGTGGCCTGAATGGCTACAACATCCGCGGCATCGACGGCGAGCGCATCCTTACCCAGGTCGATGGCGTGTCGATCCCTGACAGCTTCTTCTATGGCCCCTATGCCCAGACCCAGCGCAACTACGTCGACCCCGAAATCGTCAAGCGCGTGGAAATCCTCCGCGGCCCGGCTTCGGTGCTGTACGGCAGCAACGCCATCGGCGGCGCGGTGAGCTACTTCACCCTCGACCCGGACGACATCATCAAGCCGGGCAAGGACGTGGGCGCGCGCCTGAAGACCGGCTACAGCTCGGCCGATGACAGCTGGCTGACCTCGGCCACCGTGGCTGGCCGCACGGGTGATTTCGACGGCCTGCTGCACCTGAGCCAGCGCAACGGCCACGAGACCGAATCCTACGGCGGCCACGGTGGCACCGGCCTGTCGCGCACCGAGGCCAACCCTGAAGACGTACGCACCACCAACGTGCTGGCCAAGCTTGGCTGGAACTATGCCGACGATGCCCGCCTGGGTTTCACCTACGAGCGCTACAAGGATGACCGCGACCAGAACATCCTCAGCGCCGTCGGCGGCCCGTTCACCAACGGCACCGGCCTGGGCATGTACCGCAGCCGCACCGGCAACGACACCGTGACCCGCGAGCGCTTCGGCATCAACCATGAGTTCGGCCTGGATTCGCTGGTTGCCGACCACGTCAAATGGAGCCTGAACTATCAGATCGCCAAGACCGACCAGAGCACCGAAGAGGTCTATTTCCCGTTCAGCCGCACCGTGCTGCGCACCCGCGACACCACTTACAAGGACCGCCAGTGGGTGTTCGACGCCCAGCTGGACAAGGCCTTCAGCATCGGCGCTACCGACCACCTGCTGACCTACGGCACCACCCTCAAGCACGAGAAGGTCACCGGCTCGCGCAGCGGTACCGGCACTTGCCTGGCGGTGGGTGGCACCTGCCGCGCCATCGGCCAGGTCAGCACCAGCGATGCACAAGCGCTGGTCAGCGATTTCCCGGACCCGACCGTGAACACCTACAGCCTGTTCGTGCAGGATGAAATCCGCTGGAACGACTGGACCTTCATGCCCGGTGCCCGGTACGACTACACGCGCATGGAGCCGAAGTTCACCGACGAGTTCCTGCGTGGCATCCAGGGCTCGGGCGCAGCGCCGGGCAGCCTCGACGACTCGGACAAGAAGTGGCACCGCGTGTCGCCCAAGTTCGGCCTGACCTACGCCTTCAACGACAACTACACCTGGTACGGCCAGTACGCCGAAGGCTTCCGCACACCGACGGCCAAGTCGATGTACGGGCGCTTCGACAACCCGACCCTGGGCTACAGCGTGCAGGGCAACCCCGGGCTCGAGCCAGAGAAGAGCAAGAGCTACGAAACCGGCCTGCGCGGCAACTTCGATGCCGGCAACTTCGATGTGGCGGTGTTCTACAACAAGTATCGCGATTTCATCGACGAAGATGCCGTGCAGTCGGCCAACCTGGAAACCACCTTCCAGGCCAACAACATCAAGCACGCCACCATCAAGGGCGCCGAGGTCAAGGGCCGCCTGAACCTCGACCACTTCGGTGCACCGCAGGGGCTGTACACCCAGGCCTCGATCGCCTACGCCAACGGCCGCAACGATGACAACGGCCAGCCGCTGAACAGCGTCAACCCACTGACCGGCGTGTTCGGCCTGGGTTACGAGCAGCCGAACTATGGCGGCTTGCTGAGCTGGACCCTGGTCAAGCGCAAGACCCGCGTTGACGACACCACGTTCTTCGCCCCCGACGGCCAGAGCTCGCAGTTCCGCACACCCGGTTACGGCGTGCTTGACCTGAGCGGCTTCTACAAGGTGACCGACGACGTCACCGTCAACGCCGGGCTGTACAACCTGACCGACAAGAAGTACTGGCAGTGGGATTCGGTGCGTGGCTACGACGGCCAGGGTGAAGCAGGCGTGACCCAGCCAGCCAACCTCGACCGCCTGACCATGCCGGGGCGCAATTTCGCCGTCAATGTGGTGTGGGATATCTGACTGTAGGAGCGGCCTTGTGTCGCGAAAAAGGGCCGCAAAGCGGCCCCAGCATCTTGCAGCACTATTCAAACATCTGGGGCTGCTGCGCAGCCCTTTCGCGACACAAGGCCGCTCCTACAGAGCCAGCGTCGCGAAACACCACAAAAACCCAGTTTTTTTACTGTCTCCGCCCCGCTGTTTCGTCTTGTCACTAGACGCCCTCATTTACCAAGGACACCCCATGACCGACCGCCCAGCCCTGCGCTCGCAGCGCCTGAACCAGGCCACCCACGCTCCGCACAGCGAGCTCGACGCCCTGGTCAAATCCCACGCGCCGTTCGACAGCCGCGAAAGCTTCGCCCGCTTCGTCGTCGCCCAATACCTGTTCCAGGCCGAACTGCAAGCGCTGTACAACGACCCGCAACTGATCGCCATCGTCCCTGACCTTGCCGAGCGTTGCCGCGCCGAACAGGCCCGCCTGGACCTCGCCGACCTGAACACCGAAGTCCCGGCCGCCGTACCCGGTGCCCTGCACAATCCGACCCTGGGTGAAGCCATGGGCTGGATCTTCGTCTCGGAAGGCTCCAAACTTGGCGCTGCGTTTCTGATCAAGCGTGCCGTGGCCCTGGAATTGTCCGACAGTTTCGGTGCCCGCCAC
The DNA here is from genome assembly GCF_044748405.1 of Pseudomonas sp. NPDC089996. Classification (NCBI taxonomy): domain Bacteria; kingdom Pseudomonadati; phylum Pseudomonadota; class Gammaproteobacteria; order Pseudomonadales; family Pseudomonadaceae; genus Pseudomonas; species Pseudomonas sp. NPDC089996. The sequence continues at coordinate 255,940 of NZ_JBIVGA010000003.1, forward strand.
CTCGGCGAGCCGGCCGGTGGCCGTGCCGAAGGCTGGAAGCAGTTCACCCGTATCCTCGATGGCCTTGAGTTGTCGCCCGAGGAAGACGCCGCCGCCGAGCGCGCTGCGGTTGCCGCCTTCGAGCGCTTCACCGAACTGCTCAAGCATGCCTACGCCGCAGATGCCGCGCTGGCCTGAGACGCATCAACCGGCCGCCTCTCCGGTGGCCGGACGTTTTTTGCAGTGAGACCATGACCCGACCCGCCCGCTCGAAACTGTCCCGCCTGCTGTATGGCATCCTGGCTTACGTCAGCCTGGGGATAGGCCTGGTCGCTATCGTCATCCCCGGCCTGCCGACCACCGAGTTCATCCTGCTGGCCGCCTGGGCCGCCACGCGCAGCTCGCCACGCCTCTCTGCCTGGCTGGAGAACCATCGCCTGTTCGGGCCGATTCTGTACAACTGGCGCAACGGCAAGGTGATCCAGCGCCGCGCCAAGGTCAGCGCCACCCTCAGCATGCTGCTGTGCGCAGGCTTGATGCTGGTCTTCCTCGAACACCACTGGCCGGTGTTTCTGGCGATTGCCGGCATGACCCTGGGCAACCTGTGGATCTGGTCACGCCCGGAACAGCCCTGCCCCCCTGCCTCACAAGCTCAACAGCCCTGAATACAGCAGGTAGGCAGCCAGCGCCGCGCCTGCCAGCACGGCTGCGAAAATCAGCTTCTCCCAGGTGGTGAACAGCGTCTGCCCTTGTTCGTGCTTGGCCCGGGCGAACAGGATGACCCCAGGGGCATATAACAATGCCGACAGCAGCAGGTACTTCAGGCCACCTGCGTACAGCAGCCATACCGCATACACCAGTGCCAGTGCCGCCACCAGCAGGTCCTTGCGCCGCAGCCCTGCCTGCCCCTCATAGCTTTCCCCGCGCCAGGCCAGCAACACCGCATAGGCCGCCGACCACAGGTACGGCACCAGAATCATCGACGAGGCCAGGTAGATCAGGCTGGTGTAGGTACCGGCCGAGACCAGTGTGATCAACAGGAAGCCCTGGATCATGCAGTTGGTCAGCCACAGGGCATTGGCCGGTACGTGATTGGCATTTTCCTTGGCCAGGAAGCGCGGCATGGTCTTGTCACGCGCCGTGGCGTAGAGAATTTCTGCGCACAGCAGCGCCCACGACAGCAAGGCACCGAGCAGCGATACCGCCAGGCCAATGCTGATCAGCAAGGCACCCCAAGGGCCGACGATGTGCTCCAGCACCGAGGCCAGCGACGGGTTCTGCAGCCCGGCCAGCTGTGGCTGGGTCATCACCCCCAGCGACAGCACGTTGACCAGCACCAGCAGCGCCAGCACGCCGATAAAGCCGATCACCGTGGCCTTGCCCACATCGGAACGGCGCTGCGCCCGCCCGGAATACACGCTCGCCCCTTCGATGCCGATGAACACGAACACCGTGACCAGCATCATGTTGCGCACCTGGTCCAGCACATTGCCGAACTGCGGGTTGTTCAGGCCCCAGATATCACGGGTGAAGATATCGGCACGGAAGGCAAAGGCGGCGATGACCACGAAGATCAGCAATGGCACCACCTTGGCCACGGTGGTCACCTGGTTGATGAACGCCGCTTCCCTGATGCCACGCAGTACCAGAAAGTGCACCGCCCATAGCAGCAACGAGGCGCAGCCGATGGCAATCGGCGTATTGCCTTCGCCAAACACCGGGAAGTAGAAGCCCAGGGTGCTGAACAGCAACACAAAGTAACCGACGTTGCCCAGCCAGGCGCTGATCCAGTAACCCCAGGCAGACGAGAAACCCATGTAGTCGCCAAAGCCGGCCTTGGCATAGGCATACACCCCTGAATCCAGCTCCGGCTTGCGGTTGGCCAGGGTCTGAAACACGAAGGCCAGCGCCAGCATGCCCACTGCGGTAATGCTCCAGCCAATCAGCACGGCACCGACATCGGCACGTGCGGCCATGTTCTGAGGCAACGAGAAGATCCCGCCACCAATCATCGAACCCACCACCAGTGCGATCAACGCACCCAGGCGCAGCTTCTGTCCAGATTCGCTCATGGAGCTTCCTTTGACGTGATGTCATACGTTTGCAACAGCCATGGGCACCTCATAGATGCACTGACTTATATAAAGAAGCCTATTAAAACTAAAGGATTAATAACCACATTGTCTATCGCATTACCTGTGTAAAAACTAGCAGCTGAGCAGCAACTAGAAAAGAAATTGATAAAACTCAATATTCTTGTGAAAAATTTGCGAAAGCTGCAAAAGCGGCTAGCTTCAGAGTTCGCAGGCTAAACAGAGCGTTTGCTCTAGCAGTACATGGAGGTGCCAGCGCACAACGCCTGCAGCAGAGCTGTCGGCACTCTCCAGGAGTTACGTGTGGGAAATTTCCTACCCTCGCGTTGCCATGAACTGACCCAAGTCAGCTCATCGCCCAGGCATCAGATTTATTCTGATGTCAACTTTCTCCTGGCAGGAGTTGTTAAATGTCTGATGCTTCCGGAAAACTAAAACTTGGCGCGTTAGTTGCGCTTGTGGTCGGCTCGATGATCGGTGGCGGGATCTTTTCGCTGCCGCAAAACATGGCCGCCAGCGCCGGTGTCGGTGCAGTACTGATCGGCTGGGCGATCACCGCGGTCGGCATGCTGACCCTGGCGTTCGTGTTCCAGACCCTGGCCAACCGCAAGCCTGACCTGGATGGCGGTGTGTACGCCTATGCCAAGGCCGGCTTCGGCGACTACATGGGCTTCTCTTCGGCGTGGGGCTACTGGATCAGTGCCTGGCTGGGCAACGTCGGCTACTTCGTGCTGCTGTTCAGCACGCTCGGCTACTTCTTCCCGATCTTCGGCGAAGGCAACACCCCTGCGGCCATCATCGGCGCCTCGATTCTGCTCTGGGCCGTGCACTTCCTGGTGCTGCGCGGCATCAAGGAAGCCGCGTTCATCAACCTGGTCACTACCGTGGCCAAGGTCGTGCCGCTGGTGCTGTTCGCGCTGATCTGCCTGTTCGCCTTCAGGCTCGACATCTTCACCGCCGACATCTGGGCCGTGGGCACACCTGAACTGGGCAGCGTGATGAACCAGGTGCGCAACATGATGCTGGTCACCGTCTGGGTGTTCATCGGTATCGAAGGCGCGAGCATCTTCTCGTCACGGGCGGAAAAGCGCTCCGACGTGGGCAAGGCCACGGTCATCGGCTTCATCACCGTGCTGCTGTTCCTGGTGCTGGTCAACGTGCTGTCGCTGGGCATCATGACCCAACCGGAACTGGCCGGGCTGCAGAACCCGTCAATGGCTGCCGTGCTCGAGCACGTGGTCGGCCACTGGGGCGCGGTGCTGATCAGCGTCGGCCTGATCATCTCGCTGCTCGGAGCCCTGCTGTCGTGGGTGCTGCTGTGCGCCGAGATCATGTTCGCCGCCGCCAAGGACCACACCATGCCGGAGTTCCTGCGCCGCGAGAACGCCAACCAGGTACCGGCCAACGCCCTGTGGCTGACCAACGCCATGGTGCAGATCTTCCTGGTCATCACCCTGTTCTCCAGCAGTACCTACCTGTCGCTGATCTACCTCGCCACCTCGATGATCCTGGTGCCCTACCTGTGGTCGGCGGCCTATGCCTTCCTGCTGGCACTGCGCAGCGAAACCTACGAACAGGCCTTGGCCGAACGCAAGAAAGACCTGTTCATCGGCGCTGTCGCCCTGCTGTACGCCATCTGGCTGCTGTATGCCGGCGGCGTGAAATACCTGCTGCTCTCGGCCCTGCTCTATGCCCCAGGCGCGATCCTGTTCGCCAAGGCCAAACGCGAGGTCGGCCAACCCATCTTCACCAACGTGGAAAAACTGATCTTCGCAGTCGTGGTCATTGGCGCCCTCGTGGCCGCCTGGGGCCTTTACGACGGCTTCCTGACCCTTTGACCCACGTCTTCGTTCAATTGGAGGAATGAAACCATGTCCGCTGAAAAACAGAAGTACGGTGTCCACTCCGAAGCTGGCAAGCTGCGCAAAGTGATGGTTTGCGCGCCAGGCCTGGCGCACAAGCGGCTGACGCCAAGCAACTGTGACGAACTGCTGTTCGACGACGTGATTTGGGTCGACCAGGCCAAGCGCGACCATTTCGACTTCGTCACCAAGATGCGTGAGCGCGGCGTCGATGTGCTGGAAATGCACAACCTGCTGACCGACATCGTCCAGCAACCCGAAGCGCTGAAGTGGATCCTGGACCGCAAGATCACCGATGACACCGTCGGTGTGGGCCTGAACAACGAAGTGCGCAGCTGGCTCGAAGGCCTCGAACCCAGGCACCTGGCCGAGTTCCTGATCGGCGGTGTGGCGGGCCAGGATCTGCCAGAGAGCAAAGAAACCGACGAAGTGCTCAAGATGTACAACGAGTACCTCGGCAGCTCGAGCTTCATCCTGCCACCTCTGCCCAACACCCAGTTCACCCGCGACACTACCTGCTGGATCTACGGTGGGGTAACGCTGAACCCAATGTACTGGCCGGCGCGCCGCCAGGAAACCCTGCTGACCACCGCCATCTACAAGTTCCACAAAGAGTTCACCAACGCCGACTTCGAAGTCTGGTACGGCGACCCGGACAAGGAGCACGGCCAGTCCACCCTCGAAGGCGGTGACGTGATGCCGATCGGCAACGGCATCGTGCTGATCGGCATGGGCGAGCGTACCTCGCGTCAAGCCATCGGCCAGCTGGCACGCAACCTGTTCGCCAAAGGTGCGGTCAAGGAAGTCATCGTCGCCGGCCTGCCGAAGTCCCGCGCCGCCATGCACCTGGACACCGTGTTCAGCTTCTGCGACCGCGACCTGATCACGGTCTTCCCGGAAGTGGTGAGAGAGATCGTGCCGTTCATCATTCGGCCGGACGAAAGCAAGCCCTACGGCATGGACGTGCGCCGCATCAACAAGTCGTTCATCGAAGTGGTCGGCGAGGAGCTTGGGCTCAAGGATGGCCTGCGCGTCGTAGAGACCGGCGGCAACAGCTTTGCCGCCGAACGCGAACAGTGGGATGACGGCAACAACGTGGTGGCCATCGAGCCCGGCGTGGTCATCGGCTACGACCGCAACACCTACACCAACACCCTGCTGCGCAAGGCCGGCATCGAGGTCATCACCATCAGCGCCGGCGAGCTGGGCCGGGGCCGTGGCGGCGGCCACTGCATGACCTGCCCGATCGTGCGCGACCCAATCGACTACTAACGTCCATCGAACCCGGCCGCGCCCACGAGGCGGCGGCCGGACACCTCACCGAATCCAAGGAGAACCGTCATGGCGTTCAACATCCACAACCGCAACCTGCTCAGCCTGGAACACCACACCACCCGCGAGCTGAAGTACCTGCTGGACCTGTCCCGTGACCTCAAGCGCGCCAAGTACACCGGCACCGAGCAGCAGCACCTGAAGGGCAACAACATCGCCCTGATCTTCGAGAAGACCTCGACCCGCACCCGCTGCGCCTTCGAAGTCGCCGCCTACGACCAGGGTGCCAACGTCACCTACATCGACCCCAACTCCTCGCAGATCGGCCACAAGGAAAGCATGAAGGACACCGCCCGCGTGCTCGGGCGCATGTACGACGCCATCGAGTACCGCGGCTTCAAGCAGGAAATCGTCGAGGAGCTGGCCAAGTTTGCCGGCGTGCCGGTATTCAACGGCCTGACCGACGAATACCACCCGACCCAGATGATTGCCGACGTGCTGACCATGCGCGAGCACAGCGACAAGCCGCTGCATGACATCAGCTATGCCTACCTGGGCGATGCCCGCAACAACATGGGCAACTCGTTGCTGCTGATCGGCGCCAAGCTCGGCATGGACGTGCGCATCGCCGCGCCCAAGGCGCTGTGGCCACATGACGACCTGGTCGAGCGTTGCCACAAGTACGCCGAAGAGAGCGGCGCGCGCATCACCCTGACCGAAGACCCCAAGGCTGCAGTCAAGGGCGTCGACTTCATCCATACCGACGTCTGGGTCTCGATGGGTGAGCCGATCGAAGCCTGGGGCGAGCGCATCAAGCAGCTCAAGCCCTACCAGGTGAACAAGGAGATGATGAAGGCCAGCGGCAACCCACGGACCAAGTTCATGCATTGCCTGCCGGCGTTCCACAACTCCGAGACCAAGGTCGGCAAGCAGATTGCCGAGCAGTATCCGGACATGGCCAACGGCATCGAAGTGACCGATGACGTGTTCGAGTCGCCAGCGTGCATCGCCTTCGAGCAGGCGGAAAACCGCATGCACACCATCAAGGCGATCCTGGTGTCGACCCTGGCTGACCTGTAAAGGCTGACTCGACAGACCGGGCAACCCGAAGTCCCTGTGGGAGCGGGTTTACCCGCGAAAGCGTCAGTCCAGGCATCACCGCTGGTTCTGCTGACGCATTCGCGGGTGAACCCGCTCCCACAGGGGCCGGTACTCGCCCCCGAGTAGCGCTCATTTCTTTCGATAAAGGACATTCCCCATGCGTATCGTTGTTGCATTGGGCGGCAACGCCCTGCTGCGCCGTGGCGAGCCCATGACCGCTGACAACCAGCGCGCCAATATCCGCACGGCTACCGAACAGATCGCCAAGATTCACCCCGGCAACGAACTGGTCATCGCCCACGGCAACGGCCCCCAGGTCGGCCTGCTGTCGCTCCAGGGCATGGCCTACAAGCCCGACGAGGCCTACCCGCTGGACGTGCTCGGCGCCGAAACCGAAGGCATGATCGGCTACATGATCGAACAGGAGCTGGGCAACCTGCTGGACTTCGAGGTGCCGTTCGCAACGCTGCTCACGCAGGTTGAGGTGGACGCCAACGACCCGGCCTTCAAGGACCCGAGCAAGTTCATCGGGCCGGTCTACAGCAAGGATGAGGCCGAGCGCCTGGCCAAGGAGAAAGGCTGGGTGGTCAAGGCCGACGGCGACAAGTACCGCCGCGTGGTCGCCAGCCCGAAGCCCAAGCGCATCTTCGAGATCCGCCCGATCAAATGGCTGCTGGAAAAGAAAAGCATCGTGATTTGCGCAGGCGGTGGCGGCATCCCCACCATGTACGATGAGAACCGCAAGCTCAAAGGTATCGAGGCGGTGATCGACAAGGACCTGTGCTCGGCGCTGCTGGCCGAACAGCTGGAAGCCGACCTTCTGGTAATCGCCACCGACGTCGATGGCGCCTACATTGACTGGGGCAAGCCGACGCAGAAGGCCATTGCCCAGGCCCACCCCGACGAGCTCGAGCGCCTCGGCTTCGCGGCTGGCTCCATGGGGCCGAAGGTACAGGCCGCCTGCGACTTCGCCCGCCACACCGGCAAAGTGGCGGTGATCAGTTCGCTGGAGAATATCGAGGGCATCGTCAAAGGTGTCGCTGGCACCCGCGTGAGCACCGAAAAGTCGGGTATCAGCTACCGTTGAATGCAGCGGGCGGGCTTACGGGGCCCGCCATTTTCACCTTCCGGAGGAGTTTGCCATGGCCCAGTTTGAACCCGGCCACCTGCATATTGAGCGACACGCGCTAAATACGAACGATGTCAGTTACGACCTGCATATCGACTACGAGGTTGTACAAGATCCCAAGGAAGGGAAAGCCATGCAATTTCGCATGCGCGGCAGTATTCAGGGCAAGGAGCTGGCCAAGGACGAAGGATTTACCCTTTCCAAGGACCAGGCTTTCGATTTCGCGCGCTATGTAACCCAGGTGGCGGAAAAATACGGCATACCAAAATCAGCAAGCAGTCTTGGCTCGTCTCACAAGTACTACGACCTGATGTTCGAGGATGTGCGCGAAAAGCTGGATGTGAAATCGGGCGACCCGATCAAGCCTGAACATCTGGAGTGATTTCAAGATCCGGGGGCTGCTGCGCAGCCCTTTCGCGACACAAGGCCGCTCCTACAGGGGATCGCGTACATCTGTAGGAGCGGCCTTGTGTCGCGATAGGGCCGCAAAGCGGCCCCGGCGATGTTGAGGCATACTACTACCCTCCCCGGCCACAACCCCGCCTCCCCCATGCGCATCCACGTCAGCTTCATCGACCGCGTCGGCATCACCCAGGAAGTCCTCGCCCTGCTCGGTGCCCGCAACCTCAACCTGGATGCCGTGGAGATGGTCCCACCAAACGTCTACATCGACGCCCCGACCCTCAGTCCCGCGGTGCTCGAAGAGCTCCACGACGCCCTGTTCGAAGTCCATGGCGTGCAGTCGGTGGATGTGGTCGACATCCTCCCCGGCCAGCGCCGCCACCTGCAGCTCGACGCCCTGCTCGCCGCCATGAGCGACCCGGTGCTGGCGGTCGACAGCGCAGGCAAAGTGCTGCTGGCCAATCCGGCGCTGATCGCCCTGTGCGGCCGCGAGTCCGCCGGGCGCTCGGTGGGTGAGCTGTTCAACGACCCCGGCCTGCTGCAGGCCTTGCTGGACAACAACTTCCACTTGCCGATGCGCGAGATGCAGCTCAACGGCCAGAGCCTGCTGCTGGACGCCTCGCCGATCACCAACGCGGGCGGGCTGCTGACCTTGTACCCGCCCAACCGCATGGGCGAGCGCCTGTCGGCCCTGCACCACGACCACGCCGAAGGCTTCGATGCGCTGCTGGGCGAATCACCGGCGATCCGCACGCTCAAGGCCCGCGCCCTGCGCGTGGCAGCCCTCGACGCACCGCTGCTGGTGCACGGCGAAACCGGCACCGGCAAAGAGTTGGTGGCCCGCGCCTGCCATGCCATCAGCAGCCGCCACGCTGCACCGTTCCTCGCACTCAACTGTGCCGCATTGCCTGAAAGCCTGGCCGAGAGCGAACTGTTCGGCTACGCCCCCGGCGCCTTCACCGGCGCCCAGCGCGGCGGCAAGCCGGGGTTGATGGAGCTGGCCAACCAGGGCACGGTGTTTCTCGACGAAATCGGTGAAATGTCACCCTACTTGCAGGCCAAGCTGTTGCGTTTTCTCAGCGATGGCAGCTTCCGCCGGGTAGGGGGCGATCGCGAGGTGAAGGTGGATGTGCGCATCATCAGCGCCACCCACCGCGACCTGGAGCGCATGGTCGCCGAAGGCACCTTCCGTGAGGATCTGTTCTACCGCCTCAACGTGCTCAACCTGCAGGTGCCGCCGCTGCGCGATCGCGGCCAGGACATCCTGATGCTGGCGCATTACTTCATGCAGCAGGCCTGCACGCAGATCCAGCGACCGCCTTGCCGGCTGACGCCTGCCACCCATTCGGCACTGCTGGCCAACCCTTGGCCAGGCAACGTGCGGCAACTGCAGAACGTGATCTTCCGTGCGGCGGCGATCTGCGAGAGCAACCTGGTGGATATCGGCGACCTGGACATTGCCGGGACAGCGGTGGCGCGCGGCCAGGATGGCGATGTGGCGAGTCTGGAACAGGCGGTGGGGGACTTCGAGCGCGAGCTGTTGCAGCGCCTGTATGCCAGCTACCCCTCCACCCGACAGTTAGCCGGGCGGTTGCAGACATCGCACACGGCTATTGCTCAACGTTTGCGCAAGTACGGTATTTCGAACAAGTCCTGACATTGCTGTAGGGAAAATCGAAACAGTTTCAGATTTTTCCTAACCGTAGAACGCTGACACTGCCAATACACTCGCTGCCACCACGGCGCGCCAGGGACTGTTCGCCTTCTAAAAAAGAGCAAAGAGTACCCTGCATGCTTGAACTCGATTTCTACGGCACCTTGGTGGCCGCCTCCCTGGTGCTTCTGCTGGGGCGTGGCCTTGTCACACGGGTTGGCTTTCTTCGTGCCTACAATATTCCCGAACCTGTCGCCGGTGGTCTGGTCGTTGCGCTGGTGCTTCTGGGCCTGCGCGCCCTGGACGTACAGGTGCAATTCGATACCTCGCTGCAAACGCCATTGATGCTGGCGTTTTTCGCCACCATTGGCCTGAGTGCAGACCTCGCAAGCCTCAAAAAAGGTGGCCGGGTGGTGGGGATTTTCCTGCTGGCGGTAACCGGCCTGCTGATCGTGCAGAATGCCATGGGCATTGGCCTGGCCACTGCATTGGGCCTCGATCCTCTGATGGGCTTGTTGTCCGGTTCCATCTCTTTGTCAGGTGGCCATGGCACAGGTGCCGCCTGGGGCGCCACATTCAGTGAGCAATACGGCCTGGCCTCGGCGAGCGAACTGGCACTGGCCGCTGCAACATTCGGCCTGGTGCTGGGGGGGCTGATCGGCGGGCCAGTTGCCCGCCTGTTGATCAAGCGCGTGAAGACGCCCACGCTTGCGCATGACCTGCAAGGTACGCCCAAGGGCTTCGAGGAGCCGAACACGGAGCGCCTCATCACCCCTTTCACAATGATCGAAACCCTTGCGTTGATCGCCGTCAGTCTCATGGCAGGCAACGTCCTGAATGGGCTGCTCCAGGGCACTTCCTTCGAGTTGCCGACCTTCGTCTGTGTATTGTTCGTCGGGGTGCTGTTGCGCAACGGGCTTGCTGCATTCGGCAGCTATCAAGTGTTCGAACGCGAAGTGTCGGTACTGGGCAATGTCAGCTTGTCGCTGTTTCTGGCCATTGCGCTGATGTCACTCAAGCTGTGGGACCTGGCAGCCCTGGCCTTGCCGTTCTTCATTCTGCTGGCAGCCCAGACACTGATCATGGCGTTGTTTGCGATCTTCGTGACGTTCCGCATCATGGGCAGCAATTACGATGCAGCCGTTCTGGCGGCAGGGCATTGCGGGTTTGGCCTGGGTGCAACGCCAACGGCGATCGCCAACATGCAGGCTGTGACCCAACGCTTCGGGGCTTCGCAAATTGCTTTTCTGGTGGTGCCGATGGTGGGGGCGTTCTTTATCGATATCATCAATGTGATCGTTATCAAGCTGTATCTTGCCCTACCGATTTTTGCCGCTGCTTAAAAGTGGCGCACCAAGGCGGTCCCTGTTGGCTTGACAGGAGTGACTGGCCCGAAACAGATGTAGGAGCGACCTTGGTCGCGATGCGCCGCGCGGGCGGCGCTCGATTTCACAAGCGCTGAAAATGTGTTGGCGAGCACTGGGGGCCGTTACTCAATCTCCTGACATGCCGCTGGTCCATCACCTCCAAAAAACCTATGTGAAATGAAATCCGAATGGCTGAAGCCTCAGTCAGGGCTGCCATGCGCATGCCATGAGAGGTGTAGCGCCTATGAGATCGAGCGCCGCCCGCGCGGCGCATCGCGACCAAGGTCGCTCCTACATCTGTTTCGGGCCAGTCCTTCCTGTCACGCCAACAGGGACCGCCTTGTTTGTCAGGCGTCGTATCGAGGTGTGCGCTGGCGACGCTCCATCCCATTCAAGCCATTCACCAGTCTCACTCCCTCAATTCAACGCATCTGTAGCGATTTCGATACATCGTACCGAATTCGATACGCGCGTAAAGCACCCAGTACTGACAAGGCCATGATTCCAAAGCGCATTGCAGCTAATGCGGCAGGCGGAATGATTTCATTACAATCGGATGGCACTTGATCGTTTGAATTGATATTAACTTATTGATTTAAATGACTTTTTATTAAATGGCCGCATTTTTGCTTGGGGAACTCCAACCCAAGAGCGCGGGCCCACCGCGCCCAACGCCCTGCTTCCCGAGGATTCCCCATGAGCGAGTTGCGTTTCACCGAAGATCACGAATGGCTGCGCGTCGAAGATGACGGCAGCGTCACTGTGGGCATCACTGCCTACGCCCAGAACGCCCTTGGCGACGTGGTCTATGTGCAACTGCCCGAGCTGCAGCATTACGACAAAGGGGCCGAAGCCTCCACCGTCGAATCGGTGAAAGCTGCCAGCGGCGTGTACATGCCCCTGACCGGTGAAGTGGTCGCCGTCAATGATGGCCTCAACGACAGCCCCGAGCTGGTCAACGAAGACCCGCTGGGTGAAGGCTGGTTCTTCCGCTTCAAGCCTGCCGACATGGCCGAAGTGGAAGCCCTGCTCGACCAGGACGCCTACGACCGCCTGATCAAAGCCAACGACGACGCCTGAGGAACCCGACCATGACCATCAACCTCGGCACCGCCAACGAATTCATCGCCCGTCACATCGGCCCGCGCGCCGCTGACGAGCAGGCCATGCTCGCCACCCTGGGCTTCGACTCGCTGGAAGCCATGAGCGCCGCTGTCATCCCCGACAGCATCAAGGGCACCAGCGTGCTGGGCTCGGAAGACGGCCAGAGCGAGGCCGATGCCCTTGCTGCGCTGAAAGCCATCGCCGGCAAGAACCAACTGTTCAAGAGCTTCATCGGCCAGGGCTACTACAACACCCACACCCCGGCGCCGATCCTGCGCAACCTGCTGGAAAACCCGGCCTGGTACACCGCCTACACCCCCTACCAGCCGGAAATCTCCCAGGGCCGCCTGGAAGCGTTGCTGAACTTCCAGACGCTGATCAGCGACCTTACCGGCCTGCCGATCGCCAACGCCTCCTTGCTCGACGAAGCCACCGCCGCCGCCGAAGCCATGACCTTCTGCAAGCGCCTGTCGAAGAACAAGGCCAGCCACGCGTTCTTCGCCTCCGTGTACTGCCACCCGCAGACCCTCGACGTGCTGCGCACCCGTGCCGAGCCGCTGGGCATCGAGATCGTGGTTGGCGACGAGCGTGAGCTGGGCGATGTCAGCGCCTTCTTCGGCGCCCTGCTGCAATACCCGGCCAGCAACGGCGAAGTGTTCGACTACCGCGAAGTCGTCGCACGTTTCCACGCCGCCAACGCCCTGGTCGCCGTTGCCGCCGACCTGCTGGCCCTGACCCTGCTGACCCCGCCGGGCGAGTTCGACGCCGACGTGGCCATCGGCAGCGCCCAGCGTTTCGGCGTGCCACTGGGCTTCGGTGGCCCGCACGCGGCCTACTTCGCCACTCGCGATGCATTCAAGCGCGACATGCCGGGCCGCCTGGTCGGCGTGTCGATCGACCGCTTCGGCAAGACCGCGCTGCGCCTGGCCATGCAGACCCGCGAGCAGCACATCCGCCGCGAGAAGGCCACCAGCAACATCTGCACCGCCCAGGTGCTGCTGGCCAACATCGCCAGCATGTTCGCCGTGTACCACGGCCCGGCCGGGCTCAAGCGCATTGCCCAACGCACCCACGCGCTGACCGCGATTCTCGCGGCCGGCCTGAAGACCCTGGGGCTCGAAGTGGTAGGTGAATCCGCCTTCGACACCCTGACCCTGGCCACCGGCAGCGCCACTGCCAGCCTGCACGACAAGGCCCGCGCCCAGCGCATCAACCTGCGCCAGGTCGACGCCACTCACCTCGGCCTGTCGCTCGACGAAACCAGCACCCAGGCCGATGTCGAAGCCCTCTGGCAGCTGTTCGGCGCAGACCAGGCCCAGCCTGACTTTGCCGCCCTGGCCGCCAGCACCGGCTCGCGCCTGCCGGCCGCCCTGCTGCGCCAGTCAGCCATCCTCGAGCACCCGGTGTTCAACCGCTACCATAGCGAAACCGAGCTGATGCGCTACCTGCGCCGCCTGGCCGACAAGGACCTGGCGCTGGACCGCAGCATGATCCCGCTGGGCTCGTGCACCATGAAGCTCAACGCTGCCAGCGAAATGATCCCGGTGACCTGGGCCGAGTTCGGCAACCTGCACCCGTTCGCCCCCGCTGAGCAAAGCCAGGGCTACCAGCAGATGACCAGCGAGCTGGAAGCCATGCTCTGTGCCGCCACCGGCTACGACGCGGTGTCGCTGCAGCCCAACGCCGGCTCCCAGGGCGAGTACGCAGGCCTCCTGGCCATCCGTGCCTACCACCGCAGCCGTGGCGAAGGCCACCGCGACATCTGCCTGATCCCGTCTTCGGCCCACGGCACCAACCCGGCGACTGCACACATGGCCGGCATGCGTGTGGTGGTTACCGCCTGTGATGCCCGCGGCAACGTCGATGTCGAGGACCTGCGTGCCAAGGCCATCGAGCACCGCGAGCGCCTGGCCGCGATCATGATCACCTACCCGTCGACCCACGGCGTGTTCGAGGAAGCGATCGGCGAGATCTGCGCGATCATCCACGACAACGGCGGCCAGGTTTATATCGACGGCGCCAACATGAACGCCATGGTCGGCCTGTGCGCCCCGGGCAAGTTCGGTGGCGACGTATCGCACCTGAACCTGCACAAGACCTTCTGCATTCCCCACGGCGGTGGCGGCCCGGGCGTCGGCCCGATTGGCGTCAAGTCGCACCTGGCGCCGTTCCTGCCAGGCCACGCGCAGCTGGACAACACCGAGGGCGCGGTGTGCGCCGCGCCGTTCGGCAGCGCCAGCATCCTGCCGATCACCTGGATGTACATTCGCATGATGGGCGGTGCCGGCCTCAAGCGTGCTTCGCAGATGGCGATCCTCAACGCCAACTACATCGCCCGCCGCCTGGAAGAGCACTATCCTGTCCTGTACACCGGTGGCAATGGCCTGGTCGCCCACGAATGCATCCTCGACCTGCGTCCGCTCAAGGACACCAGCGGCATCAGTGTCGATGACGTGGCCAAGCGCCTGATCGACTTCGGCTTCCATGCGCCGACCATGTCGTTCCCGGTGGCCGGCACGCTGATGATCGAACCGACCGAAAGCGAGTCCAAGGAAGAACTGGATCGCTTCTGCGACGCGATGATCCAGATCCGCGAGGAAATTCGCGCGGTGGAAAGCGGCAGCCTGGACAAGGACGACAACCCGCTCAAGAACGCCCCGCACACCGCGGCCGAGCTGGTTGGCGAATGGGCCCATGGCTACAGCCGCGAGCAGGCGGTTTACCCGTTGCCGAGCCTGGTGGAGGGCAAGTACTGGCCGCCGGTCGGCCGGGTCGACAACGTGTTTGGTGACCGCAACCTGGTCTGCGCCTGCCCGTCGATCGAAAGCTATCAGGACGCCTGAGGCGGCCTTTAGACAGTTGGGGCTGCTGCGCAGCCCTTTCGCGACACAAGGCCGCTCCTACAAGGACGGCATTGACCCCTGTAGGAGCGGCCTTGTGTCGCGAAAGGGCCGCAAAGCGGCCCCAGATGTTCAGGAGGTAGCACCATGTCACTGAGCGTCTTCGACCTGTTCAAGATCGGCATCGGCCCCTCCAGCTCGCACACGGTCGGCCCGATGCGCGCCGCCGCACGCTTCGCCGAAGGGCTGCGCCGCGATGGCCTGCTGGCCAGCACCGTCTGCGTCAAGGCCGAGCTGTATGGCTCACTCGGCGCCACTGGCAAGGGCCACGGCAGTGACAAGGCGGTATTGCTCGGCCTGGAAGGCGAGCACCCTGACACCGTCGACACCGAAACCATCCCCGCCCGCCTGCAGGCCATCCGCGCCAGCGGCCAGCTCAGCCTGCTCGGCGAGCAGACCATCGCCTTCGTTGAGAAGCAGCACCTGGCGATGATCCGCAAGCCACTGGCCTACCACCCCAACGGCATGATCTTTCGTGCGTTCGATGCTGCCGGATTGCAAATCCGCAGCCGCGAGTACTACTCCGTGGGCGGCGGTTTCGTGGTGGACGAGGACGCTGCCGGCCAGGACCGCATCGTCGAGGACAGTACCGTGCTGGTCTACCCGTTCAAGACCGCGAAGGAACTGCTCGGCCACTGCACCGCGCAGCACCTGCCGGTCAGCCAGGTGATGCTGGCCAACGAGGCCGCCTGGCGCCCCGAGACCGAAACCCGCAGCGGCCTGCTGCGCATCTGGCAAGTGATGCAGGACTGCGTCGAAGCCGGTTGCCGGCACGAAGGCATCCTGCCCGGCGGGCTCAAGGTCAAGCGCCGTGCCCCGGCGCTGTACCGCCAACTCAGCCGCCATCCGGAGGCCAGCCTGCGCGACGCGCTGTCGGTGCTCGACTGGGTCAACCTCTACGCCCTGGCGGTCAACGAGGAAAACGCCTACGGCGGCCGCGTAGTCACTGCGCCCACCAACGGCGCAGCGGGCATCGTCCCGGCGGTGCTGCACTACTACATGCGCTTCGTCCCGGGTGCCAGCGAAGACGGGGTGGTGCGCTTTCTGCTCACCGCTGCCGCCATCGGCATCCTCTACAAGGAAAACGCCTCGATTTCCGGGGCCGAAGTCGGCTGCCAGGGCGAGGTCGGCGTGGCCTGCTCGATGGCTGCCGGGGCACTGTGCGAAGTGATGGGTGGCACCCCGCAGCAAGTGGAAAACGCCGCTGAAATCGGCATGGAACACAACCTCGGCCTGACCTGCGACCCCATAGGCGGCCTGGTCCAGGTGCCCTGCATCGAGCGAAACGCCATGGGCTCGGTGAAGGCCATCAACGCCGTGCGCATGGCCCTGCGCGGTGACGGGCAGCACTACGTGTCGCTCGACAAGGTGATCCGCACCATGCGCCAGACCGGCGCCGACATGAAAAGCAAATACAAGGAGACCGCCCGCGGCGGTCTGGCCGTCAACATCATCGAATGTTGACCCGATAACAACCAAGGAGTCATCGATGTCCGAAACACTGCAAAAGACCCCGCTGCACGCCCTGCACCTGGAGCTGGGGGCGCGCATGGTGCCGTTCGCCGGCTTCGACATGCCGGTGCAATACCCGCTGGGCGTGCTGAAGGAACACCTGCACACCCGCGAACAGGCCGGCCTGTTCGACGTCTCGCACATGGGCCAGATCATCCTGCGTGGCACCGATGCGGCCAAGGCCCTGGAGTCGCTGGTACCGGTAGACATCATCGACCTGCCGGTGGGTATGCAACGCTATGCCATGTTCACCAACGAGCAAGGCGGCATCCTCGATGACCTGATGGTCGCCAACCTCGGCGACGATACCCTGTTTCTGGTGGTCAACGCGGCCTGCAAGGACCAGGACCTGGCCCACCTGCAGCAACACATCGGCAGCCGTTGTGAAGTGCAGCCATTGTTCGGTGAGCGTGCCCTGCTCGCCCTGCAAGGCCCGGCTGCAGTAAAGGTGCTGGAGCGCCTGGCGCCGGAAGTGGCGGGCATGACCTTCATGCAGTTCCGCCCGGTGAAGCTGCTGGGTGAAGACTGCTTCGTCAGCCGCTCGGGTTATACCGGCGAAGACGGCTACGAAATTTCGGTACCGGTGGCCGCTGCCGAAGCCTTGGCTCGCCGCCTGCTGGCAGAGCCTGAAGTGCAGCCCATCGGCCTGGGCGCACGCGACTCGCTGCGCCTGGAAGCCGGCCTATGCCTGTATGGCCACGATATGAACAGTGAAACCACGCCAGTCGAAGCCAGTCTGTTGTGGGCCATTTCCAAGGTACGCCGTGCCGACGGTGCTCGTGCCGGCGGCTTCCCGGGTGCCGAGGCCATATCCACCCACCAGCGCGAAGGCGTCGCGCGCAAACGTGTGGGCCTGCTGCCGCAGGAACGTACGCCGGTACGTGAGGGCACAGATATTGTCGATGCAAACGATAAACCGGTAGGCAAAGTGTGCAGTGGCGGTTTTGGCCCGACACTGGCCGCACCTGTTGCAATGGGTTATATCGATAGTGAACATGCTGTACTCGATACGCCACTATTTGCATTGGTGCGCGGCAAGAAGGTTGCCTTGAGAGTCAGCAAAATGCCTTTTGTTGCACAGCGTTACTACCGTGGCTGAAGGTAGCGCGTGAGGTGTCTGGGCAGGTTTGAAATATTCGTTTTCGAACCTGCCCAATAACTTTTGAACATAGCGCCAGGCCAGGCACCATGCCGTTTCCGACATGGCTGTCGGTTATCGGTAATAAGGCCGATTTTCTATACGACCAAGGGCTTGTTTTTTTCTCGGGAGTTGGCGTAGAGTCACTGCACTGTGTTTGCATGGGTCGCAACAGTTCGTGACCTGGGCCAGTAGCCGAGATTCGCTACAACCCGTTCGACGTCTCTTACTTTCCTGCAACCCAGCCCAGTACTCTTTCACTTCTATATAACGTGAAAGAAACTGTCATCAAAATTTAAGCTTCATAGGAAATAAGACAATGGCTGAGCGTCAGAACGGTACCGTCAAGTGGTTCAATGACGAAAAAGGTTACGGTTTCATCACCCCAGAAAGCGGTCCGGATCTGTTCGTGCACTTCCGCGCCATCGAAGGCAACGGCTTCAAGAGCCTGAAAGAAGGCCAGAAGGTCACCTTCGAAGCCGTTCAAGGCCAGAAAGGCATGCAGGCTGACAAAGTCCAGCCTGTGTAAGCACAAGCCAGACTCCAAAAAGCCCCTGCCATGTGCAGGGGTTTTTTTTTGCCCGTAGAATAGCGGCTTCGCCATCTGGAGCTGTTCTGCATGTCCAAGCCTCTGCTCTCCCCCCAGGGTGATTTCCCGCCGGTCGGCCTGGGCCGACGCCTGGCAGCAATGTTCTACGACTTCCTGCTGTGCACGGCGCTGCTGATCGTCACTGCCGGGGCCTACAAGATGGTCCAGATGGCGATCATCGGCGAAGCCCGCATGCGTGAACTGACCGAGGCCGGCGCGCTGGATGGCGACCCGCTGCTGTCGTCCATCCTGCTGTTCGCCCTGTTCGGCTTCTTTGCCAAATTCTGGACCCATGGCGGCCAGACCCTGGGCATGCAGGTGTGGGGTGTACGCGTGCAGAATGCCGATGGCAGCGCGATCAGCCTGTGGCAGGCCCTGCTGCGCTTCGTGGTGTCGATTGCCTCCTGGCTGTGCCTGGGGCTCGGGTTCTTCTGGTCGCTGATCGACAAACGCCAGCGCGGCTGGCATGACATCTATTCGGAAACCCAGCTGGTACGAGTACCCAAGCAGAAAAAACAGGCATGAAAAAGCCGACCCCAAGGTCGGCTTTTTCAGCGGGTTCAGGCGGTCAGCCAGCCCTGCGCAGCAACCACAGGCCGGCCACGGCACAGATACCCGCCGGAATCACCACCGCCAGCAGCGGAGGGAAACCGAACACCTGGCTCGACGGGCCCAGCAGGTCCTGGCCGATGCGGAACACGAAGCCCACCAGCACACCGGTAAAGACGCGCTGGCCGAGGGTGACCGAACGCAGCGGGCCGAAGATGAAGGAGATCGCCATCAACACCAGCGCCGCAGTCACCATCGGCTGGAGTACCTTGGTCCAGAACGCCAGCCAGTAGCGGGCGTTGTTCAGGCCCTGGTCCGACAGGTAGTGGATGTAATCCCACAGCCCGGTGATCGACAGTGACTCGGGGGCCATGATCACGGTATTGAGTAGTTGAGGTGTCAGCGAAACGTCCCAGCTCTCGGTCGGTGTCTTGATCACTTCAGTGTGATCACCGCGGAAGTAGGTGGTGCTGACATCGCTGAGCGTCCAGTGGTCTTCGCTGTACTGGGCACGGCGGGCAAAGCTCGAGGTCTGGATCTTGCGCTCTTCGTCGAAACGGTAGCGAGTAACGCCCAGCAGCAGGCCATTGGGTTGCACGGCGTTGATGTGCACGAACTCTTCGCCCTGGCGGTGCCACATGCCATGCTTGGACGTTTGCGCTTCACCTCCCCCCTGAGCCAGCGAACGGTCGGCCTGGGCCTTGTTTTCGGTGACCGGGGCGACGTATTCACCAATCAGCAAGCCGGCGAGCATCAGCACCAGCATCGGCTTCATCACCGCCCAGACGATGCGGCCAATGGAGACGCCGGCAGCGCGCATGATGGTCAGTTCGCTGCTGCTGGCCAAGCTGCCGAGGCCGATCAGGCAGCCGATCAACGCTGCCATCGGCAACATGTCGTACAGGCGCCGCGGTGCAGTCAACAGCACGAAGTTGCCCGCATCCAGCAACGTGTAACTATCACTCAGGTCGCCCATTTCATCGATGAAGGCGAACAGGGAAGCCAGGCCGAGGATGATGCCCAGCACGGCCAGAATGGCCAGCAACACACTCTGGCCGATATAGCGATCGAGCTTACCCACGGGCCACCTCCGCACGACGGGCAGCCATTTTAAGGCGCAGCGGTTCCCAGTACATCAGGCCCAGGCCGATGAGCAGGAACAGGCCGTGCACCCACCAGATACCCAGGCCGATCGGCAATTTGCCTTTCTCCAGGGCGCCACGTACGGAAATCAGCATCGTCAGGTAAGCCATGTACAGAAGAATCGCCGGCAGCAGCTTGAGGAAGCGGCCCTGGCGTGGGTTGACCCTGGCCAGCGGCACCGCCATCAGGGTCACGATGAACACCAGGATCGGCAGTGACAGGCGCCATTGCAGCTCGGCACGTTCGCGCAGGTCGGTCTTGCCGAACAGCTCGAGGGTCGGGATCGCTTCGCGATCGGTCACTTCCTCGGCGACTTCAGGCTTTGGCAGCAACACGCCATAGGTGTCGTACTTGATGGCGCGGTAATCAGCCTGCCCCGGGTTGCCGTCATAGCGGTAGCCATTCTCCAGCACCAGGTAGCGATTGCCATCGGCCTGTACTTCCTGATGGCCTTTTTCGGCGACCAGTACCGAAGGTGCACGGTCCTTGGTCTTGTCCTGATTGAAGCGCTTCTCGGAAATGAACACCCCGTCCAGCTTGACGCGGTCGTCCGACAGTTTTTCGGTATAGGTGACCCGGCTACCGTCGCGCAGGGTCTGGAAGCGGCCCGGCACCAGGGTATCGAACTCGGTCAACGTATCCTGCTGGGCGATGATCTTCTGCACCTGGGCAACGCCCAGTGGCGCCAGGCTCAGGCTCAGCCAGGCGACCAGCACGGCGACCAGCGCCGCCGGCGCCATGGTCAGGCCCAGCAGGCGCTGCTGGCTCATGCCGGTTGCCGACAGTACGGTCATCTCGCTTTCCAGGTACAGCCGGCCGTATGCCAGCAGAATGCCGAGAAACAGGCCCAGCGGCAGAATCAGCTGCAGGAAACCTGGCATGCGATAACCCATGATCAGGAACAGCACGCCCGGGTCGAGGATGCCCTGGGCCGCCTGGGCCAGGTACTTGATGAAGCGCCCGCTCATGATGATCACCAGCAGCACGGCGCTGACGGCGCTCAAGGTCACAAGGACCTCGCGGGACAGATAACGAAAGACGATCAAACCAGACACTCCTGGGTTGTCAGGGGCGGACTGCCAAACATTGGTCTGTGACAGCCAGGACCAAAGCCGGTTCGCCAGGGGCGAACCTCCATATGAAGTGCGCGCATTATCCTGTGATTGGCAGCGCCTGTCACTTGGCCGCGCATGAAGGCCAACATCGGGGTTGTCAGCACACTTGCCAGAGGCTCAAACTGGCAGCTTTTCCACTGGCTCGCGGCACAACGCGGCCATGCCCGTCCAGAGCGCGAAAAGCCATAGCGCCAACTGCATAGATCATTCGGGGACCCTGACATGGAACTGGTTGTAAAAAGCGTAGCTGCTGCATCCGTAAAAACCGCCACTCTGGTGGTGGCGGTCGGTGAAGGGCGCAAGCTCGGTGCCGTTGCCAAGGCCGTCGACCAGGCCTGCGAAGGCGCCATCAGCGCAGTGCTCAAGCGCGGCGACCTGGCCGGCAAGCCTGGCCAGACCCTGTTGCTGCAGAGCCTGCCGGGCCTGAAGGCCGAACGCGTGCTGCTGGTTGGCAGCGGCAAGGACGAAACCCTCGGTGACCGTGCATGGCGCAAACTGGTCGCCGGCGTGGCCGGGGTGCTCAAGGGCCTGAACGGCGCAGACGCCGTGCTGGCGCTGGACGACATCGCAGTCAGCAATCGCGACGCTCATTACGGCAAATACCGCCTGCTGGCCGAAACCCTGCTCGACGGCGAATACGTGTTCGACCGTTTCAAGAGCCAGAAGGCCGAGCCACGCGCCCTCAAGAAGGTCACCCTGCTCGCCGACAAGGCCGGTGCGGCCGAGGTCGAGCGCGCCGTCAAGCACGCCAGCGCCATCGCTACCGGCATGGCCTTCACCCGCGACCTGGGCAACCTGCCGCCCAACTTGTGCCACCCGAGCTACCTGGCCGAGCAGGCCAAGGACCTGGGCAAGGCCCACAAGGGCCTGAAGGTCGAAGTGCTGGACGAGAAGAAGATCAAGGACCTGGGCATGGGCGCATTCTATGCCGTGGGCCAGGGCAGCGAGCAGCCGCCACGCCTGATCGTGCTCAACTACCAGGGCGGCAAGAAGGCCGACAAGCCGTTCGTGCTGGTGGGCAAGGGCATCACCTTCGATACCGGCGGTATCAGCCTCAAGCCAGGCGCCGGCATGGATGAAATGAAATACGACATGTGCGGCGCCGCCAGCGTGTTCGGCACCCTGCGTGCGGTCCTCGAGCTGCAGCTGCCGATCAACCTGGTGTGCCTGCTGGCCTGTGCCGAGAACATGCCGAGCGGCGGCGCGACCCGCCCAGGCGACATCGTCACCACCATGAGTGGCCAGACCGTCGAAATCCTCAACACCGACGCCGAAGGCCGCCTGGTGCTGTGCGACACCCTGACTTACGCCGAACGCTTCAAGCCGCAGGCGGTGATCGACATCGCCACCCTGACCGGTGCCTGCATCGTCGCCCTGGGCAGCCACACGTCGGGCCTGATGGGCAACAACGACGAGCTGGTCGGCCAACTGCTCGACGCCGGCAAGCGTGCCGACGACCGTGCCTGGCAACTGCCGCTGTTCGATGAATACCAGGAGCAACTGGACAGCCCGTTCGCCGACATGGGCAACATCGGTGGGCCGAAAGCCGGCACCATCACCGCGGGCTGCTTCCTCTCGCGCTTCGCCAAGGCTTACAACTGGGCGCACATGGACATCGCTGGCACGGCCTGGATCAGCGGCGGCAAGGACAAGGGCGCTACCGGCCGCCCGGTCCCGCTGCTGACCCAGTACCTGCTGGACCGCGCTGGCGCCTGATGCCGTAAAGCCGGTGGCGCCCAGGGCGTCGCCGGCTGGCAGAACACACCATGAGCAAAGTCGACTTCTATATTCTGCCCACCGACTCGCTGTCGGCGCGGCTGGATTTCGCCTGCAAGCTGTGCGAGAAGGCCTGGCGCCTCGGCCACCGGGTCTACCTGCATTGCCAGGACGCCGAGCAACGCGACGCGCTGGATCAACGCCTGTGGCGGTTCAAGGGCGAAGCGTTCGTGCCCCACGACCTGGCTGAAGTGTATGCGGATGCCAGGATAGCGCTGGGCCTTGCCGACGATGCCGGCGAACACCGTGACCTGCTGATCAACCTGGGCGCCGGTGTGCCGGGGTTCGTCGGCCAGTTCGAGCGGGTTGCCGAGATCGTTGTCGAAGAGCCCGGCATTCGCCAATCGGCCCGCGAGCGGTTCCGTTTCTACCGTGAACAGGGCTATGCTCTGCAAGACCACCGCTTACAGCGACTTTAAACGACGATGGACAAGCCTTCCGCCCTACCCGATTCCGCCCATCTGCTGGACGATCTGGAGTCGATTCGCCAGCTGCTCGGCGATGCCGACCTGCAGCCGCCGCTGCTGACCGAAACCGTCGAACAGATTCCGCTGTTGCTCGATGTGCCTGCCGGTAACGCGGCGCCGGCGCCTGTAGCCGAGCCCGCAGCAGTTGAGCCCGAGGATGATCCGCAAACCCGCCGCCAGGACACCTTGCTGCACCTGGAGAGCGAGTTGCGCGCCGCTGCGCAGATGATCATGCAGGACGTGATCAACGACTTTACCCCGCATATCGAGAACGAGATCAAGCGCCGGCTGGATGCGCGGATCGAGCGTCTCATCAAGCGTTCCGAGTGATTCCCGGGGGGCGCTCTGCGCCCCTTTCGCGACACGAGGCCGCTCCTGCAGGAAATCACGGTCTTCTGTCCGCTCCTGTCGCCTAAACCCTGTGCCTTCGTTATACTTTTCGGCTTTCCCGAATAAATGCACAGGGTCCCGCCGCGCATGGATAAGACCTACCAGCCGCACGCCATCGAAACTTCCTGGTACAACACCTGGGAGTCCGAAAACTATTTCGCTCCACAAGGTGCAGGTGAGTCCTACACCATCATGATCCCGCCACCGAACGTGACGGGCAGCCTGCACATGGGCCACGGCTTCAACAACGCGATCATGGACGCCCTGATCCGTTTCCGCCGCATGCAAGGCCGTGACACCCTGTGGCAGCCTGGTACCGACCACGCCGGTATCGCCACGCAGATGCTGGTCGAGCGCCAGCTCGAGGCCAAGGGCCAGAACCGCCACGACCTGGGCCGCGAGAAGTTCCTGGACAAGGTCTGGGAATGGAAGGATCAGTCAGGTGGCAACATCAGCCGCCAGATCCGTCGCCTGGGCTCCTCGGTAGACTGGAGCCGCGAGCGCTTCACCATGGACGACGGCCTGTCCGAGGCAGTCAAGGAAGCCTTCGTGCGCCTGCACGAAGACGGCCTGATCTACCGCGGCAAGCGCCTGGTCAACTGGGACACCAAGCTGCACACGGCCATCTCCGACCTTGAAGTGGAAAACCACGACGAGAAGGGCCACCTGTGGAACCTGCGCTATCCGCTGGCTGACGGCGCCACGACCGCCGAGGGCAAGGACTACCTGGTGGTCGCCACCACCCGTCCGGAAACCCTGCTGGGCGATGCAGCCGTCGCCGTCAACCCGACCGACGAGCGCTACCAGGCACTGATCGGCAAGTTCGTCGAGCTGCCGCTGGTTGGCCGCCGCATCCCGATCATCGCCGACGATTACTGCGACCCGGAATTCGGCACCGGCTGCGTGAAGATCACCCCGGCCCACGACTTCAACGATTACGAAGTCGGCAAGCGCCACAACCTGCCGCTGCTGAACATTTTCGACAAGAACGCCCTGGTGCTGTCCGCCGCCCAGGCCTTCAACCTCGACGGCAGCCTCAACGAGCAGGTCGACACCAGCCTGCCCGCCCAGTACGCCGGCCTCGACCGCTTCGTCGCACGCAAACAGATCGTCGCCGACCTGGACGCCCAGGGCCTGCTGGTCAGCATCGACGACCACGCCCTGAAAGTGCCGAAAGGCGACCGTTCGGGCACCGTCATCGAGCCGTGGCTGACCGACCAGTGGTACGTCTCCACCAAGCCGCTGGCAGAGCCTGCCATCGAAGCCGTGGAAGACGGCCGCATCCAGTTCGTGCCCAAGCAATACGAGAACATGTACTTCTCCTGGATGCGTGACATTCAGGACTGGTGCATCAGCCGCCAGCTGTGGTGGGGCCACCGCATCCCGGCCTGGTACGACGAGGCAGGCCAGGTCTATGTCGGCCGCAATGAAGAGGAAGTGCGCGCCAAGCACGGCCTGGGCAGCGATGTGAAGCTGCGCCAGGACGACGACGTGCTCGACACCTGGTTCAGCTCGGGCCTGTGGACCTTCTCCACCCTGGGCTGGCCGGAACAGACCGAGTTCCTCAAGAAGTTCCACAGCACCGACGTGCTGGTGACCGGCTTCGACATCATCTTCTTCTGGGTTGCGCGCATGATCATGCTGACCATGCACCTGATCAAGAACGAAGACGGCACCCCGCAGGTACCGTTCAAGACCGTATACGTGCACGGCCTGGTGCGCGATGGCCAGGGCCAGAAGATGTCCAAGTCCAAGGGCAACGTGCTTGACCCGCTGGACATCGTCGACGGCATCACCCTCGACGCCCTGCTGGAAAAACGCACCAGCGGCATGATGCAACCCAAACTTGCCGAGAAGATCGCCAAGCAGACCAAGGCCGAGTTCCCGGAAGGTATTGCCAGCTACGGCACCGACGCCCTGCGCTTCACCTTCTGCTCGCTGGCCTCCACCGGCCGCGACATCAAGTTCGACATGGGCCGCGTCGAAGGCTACCGCAATTTCTGCAACAAGATCTGGAACGCCGCCCGCTACGTGCTGGACAAGGGCGAGGACTGCGGCCAGAACGGCGAAGCCTACGAGCTGTCGCTGGCTGACCGCTGGATCATCTCGCAGCTGCAGCGCACCGAAGCCGAAGTGACCCGCCAGCTCGAGCAGTTCCGCTTCGACCTGGCCAGCCAGGCGCTCTACGAGTTCATCTGGAACCAGTACTGCGACTGGTACCTGGAGCTGTCCAAGCCAGTGCTGTGGGACGAGAACGCGCCGGTCGAGCGCGCCCGTGGCACCCGTCGCACCCTGGTACGCGTGCTGGAAGTGGCGCTGCGCCTGGCGCACCCGTTCATGCCGTTCATCACCGAAGAAATCTGGCAGCGCATCGCGCCGCTGGCCGGCATCGAAGGCAAGACCATCATGCTGCAGCCATGGCCGGTGGCCAATGAAAGCCGCATCGATGCCGCCGCCGAAGGTGATATCGAGTGGCTCAAGGAGCTGATGGTCGGCCTGCGCAACATCCGCGCCGAGATGAACATCGGCCCGGGCAAGCCGCTGCCACTGTTCCTGAAGAACGCCAACGCCGACGACCAGCGTCGCCTGCAGGAAAACGAAGCCCTGCTGAAGAAACTGGCCAAGGTCGAATCGTTCACGGTGCTCGGCGATGCAGAAGAAGCACCGCTGTCAGCCACCGCACTGGTTGGCGACCTGCAGGTACTGGTACCAATGGCCGGCCTGATCGACAAGGACGCCGAGCTGGCTCGCCTGAACAAGGAAATCCAGCGTCTGCAGGGTGAAGTCCAGCGCGTGGGCGGCAAGCTGTCCAACGCGGCCTTCGTCGACAAGGCACCGCCTGCGGTGATCGAGAAGGAGCGCGCCAAGCTGGCCGAGTCCGAGCAGGCACTGGCCAACTTCACCGAGCAGCACGCGCGGATTGCAGCGCTGTAATCATTGAGACCGATGGGGCCGCTGTGCGGCCCTTTCGCGACACAAGGCCGCTCCTACAGGGACGGTGCCGGTTCGATAGGCGCCGCTATCCTGTAGGAGCGGCCTTGTGTCGCGAAAGGGCTGCGAAGCAGCCCCTCGGCCTGCGACACCGGATCTCACCATGACCACCAAACCCACCCTGCACCCGCGCAACCGCCACCAGGGCCGCTACGACTTCCCCAGCCTGATCAAGGCCCACCCTGACCTGGCCCGCTTCACCATCACCAACCCCCACGGCAAACCCAGCATCGACTTCGCCAACCCCGAAGCCGTGCGGGTGTTCAACCGCGCCCTGCTCAAGGCGCAGTACGGCATCCAGCACTGGGACATCCCGGCCGATTACTTGTGCCCGCCGATCCCCGGCCGTGCCGACTACCTCCACGTGGCCGCCGACCTGCTGGCCGAGGACAATGCCGGCGAGGTACCCAGAGGCGCACGGGTTCGCGTGCTGGATATCGGCGTAGGTGCCAACTGCATCTATCCATTGCTCGGCCATAGCGATTACCGTTGGCGCTTCCTGGGCTCGGACATCGATCCGGTTGCGCTGGCGTCGGCCAAGGCCATCGTCCAGGCCAACGGTTTGAGCAAGGGCATCAGCCTGCGCCAGCAAGCCGACCGCAAGCACATCCTCAGCGGCTTGCTGCAAGCGGATGAGCGCTTCGACCTGACCCTGTGCAACCCGCCCTTCCATGCTTCGCGCGAGGAAGCCACCCGCGGCAGCCAGCGCAAGTGGAAGAACCTCGGCAAGCAAGACCCCAAGCGCAAGCTGCCAGTGCTCAACTTCGGCGGGCAGAACAACGAGCTGTGGTGCGAGGGCGGCGAGATCCGCTTTGTCACGCAGCTGGTCGGCGAAAGCGCGCAATACGCACAACAGGTGCTGTGGTTCACCAGCCTGGTGTCCAAAGCCAGCAACCTGCCTGGCATCGAGGCCGCGCTGAAACAGGCCGGCGCCAAGGCCGTGCGCATCGTCGAGATGGGCCAGGGGCAGAAGCAGAGCCGCATGGTCGCGTGGAGCTTCGCTGACGACGCTGGCCGCCAGCAATGGCACGCCCTGCGTAAATCGCAGGCATGAAAAAACCGCGCCCGGGCAAGCCGGGCGCGGTTCTGGTCAACGCATCAACAATTACTTGTTGATGGAATCGTTCAGCGCTTTGGCCGGTACGAACTTGACGACTTTCTTGGCGGCGATTTCGATGGCAGCGCCAGTCGAAGGGTTGCGGCCGGTACGGGCAGGACGCTCGGAGACTTTCAGCTTGCCGATGCCTGGCAGGGTGATTTCAGCGCCGTTTTCCAGCTGGTCGGCAACGATCTGGCCCAGTTGCTCCAGTGCGTTGCGAGCGGTGGTTTTTGGCGCGTCGATGGCTTCGGCGATGTCGGCAATCAGTTGGTCTTTGGTCAATGCCATGGTGGTGTTCCTTCCCTATCTAATTCAGTGGTTATGCAGCGTGCTACGACGTTATCGGGCCAGCCCCTGAATGCTGGAGGGCCGCGCCAATCGCGAATGTAGATGCGCAAATCGGCGTTTGGTTCGACACGGCATGAGCACACTGCCAGCAATGCGCCACACAAGGTGCGCAAGACCGCGCAAAGCTACCACAGGAATGGATAAATATCCGCTACCCGCTTCGATTTAGTGCAGGTTTTTCGGGGGTTTTAGCCGAAATCCCACAATTTTGAACAAAAAACGAACAACCGGCATTTCTGCCAACATCCGGCCACTGCGGCGCCTGTTGTCTGGGGTAAACTGGACGACTTTTGCAGCGCGGCTTGCCGCCGCCCCGGACTCACCGAGAATTCCATGCCAATCCGTCATTGCATCGTTCACCTGATCGACAAGAAGCCCGATGGCAGCCCCGCCGTGCTCCATGCTCGGGATACCGAGCTGGGCGCATCGGACGCCATCGAAAACCTGCTGGCCGACCTCAACGACAGCTACAACGCCAAGCAAGGCAAAGCCTGGGGCTTCTTCCACGGCGAGTCTGGTGCCTACCCGCTCAGTGGCTGGCTGAAGCAGTACCTGGAAGACGAGAAAGACTTCGCCGCGTTCAGCCGGGTGGCCGTCGAGCACCTGCAAAAGCTGATGGAAGAGTCCAACCTCTCCACCGGTGGCCACATCCTGTTCGCCCACTACCAGCAAGGCATGACCGATTACCTGGCCATCGCCCTGCTGCACCACAGCGAAGGCGTGGCCGTGAATGCCGAGCTGGACGTGACACCGTCGCGCCACCTTGACCTCGGCCAGCTGCATCTAGCGGCCCGCATCAACCTGTCGGAGTGGAAGAACAACCAGAACTCCAGGCAGTACATCTCGTTCATCAAGGGCAAGAACGGCAAGAAGGTCTCGGACTACTTCCGCGACTTCATCGGCTGCCAGGAAGGCGTCGACGGCCCGGGCGAGACGCGCACCCTGCTCAAGGCCTTCAGCGACTTCGTCGAAAGCGAGGACCTGCCGGAAGAGTCCGCCCGCGAGAAGACCCAGACGCTGGTCGAATACGCCACCACCCAGACCAAGCTGGGTGAACCGGTGACCCTTGAAGAGCTGTCCAGCCTGATCGACGAGGACCGCCCAAAGGCGTTCTACGATCACATTCGCAACAAGGACTACGGCCTGTCGCCGGAAATCCCGGCGGACAAACGCACGCTCAATCAGTTCCGCCGCTTCACCGGGCGCGCCGAAGGTTTGTCCATCAGCTTCGAAGCGCACCTGCTGGGTGACAAGGTGGAGTACGACGAGGCCGCCGGCACCCTGATCATCAAAGGTTTGCCAACCACGCTGGTGGATCAGCTCAAACGTCGCAAGGACTGATCAGACGGCCACATAGGAGGCGACCAGCGCCTCCTTGGCCGACTTGCGCAACTTCTTCACCAGGCGCTCCTGGCGCAACGCCTCGCCCTTGTCCGGCCACTGTTCGACATAGACCAGCGCCTGCGCCGGGCTGGTCTTGAAATAGCGCGCACCCTGGCCTTTCTGATGGGCAGCGAAACGCCGTTGCGGGTCATCGCTGATACCGCAGTACAGCGAGCCATTGGCAGCCCGGACCAGGTACACGTACCACGGTTTGCACAGCGAGGTTTCGGCAGTTTCGGTAACGATGTTCATGGCCGACAGCTTAACCGCTCGCCTGCTGGAACGCCCGCAGCCCTTTGAAAGCCTGCTGGCGCACCTTGTTCTGCAACATTGGCGACCACCCCAGCAACAGCCCTGGCGCTCCCAGCGCCTGACGCGACCAGCGCCAAAGGTCGAAGCTGTCGTCATGCTGGCAGATCAGGCCGTCGCGTATGACGAAGCGCGCCTGGATATCGTTGACCACGGTGCGCCCGGTCTGGCTGAACAGGTAGCTCGCCACCCAGTGCGCGCAACCGCTGCGCGGATCGGCACGGACCTGGTCGAAGGTCAGCGAAAAGTCCTTGGCGCGGGTGGTCAGCATGCGCCACATGTCACCCGCGTCACGGCCGCGCAGGGTGCCGAACACCGGGTCGCTGAAGACGATGTCGTCACTGTAGCAGGCCACCATGGCCTCGGCGTCCAGGCGCTGGAAGGCCTGGTAGAAGCGGGTGATCAGGGCATGGTTGGCGTCGGTCATGGCAGCAGATCCGTCCTGGGAGTGGGAAGCTGCACGATAATCTGCCAACAACTCTTTCGCCAGTACCGGCCTCTTCGCGGGCAAGCCCGCTCCCACTGGGACCGCACCAGGCCTGAACCTGTTGAGATCCTGTGGGAGCGGGCTTGCCCGCGAAGAGGCCAGCACAGACTTCAGAGCTTTTCGCTGGTCACCTGCACATGCAAAGCCCGCCCGGCCCCAAGCCCGAACACGATCGCCCCGACGCCCAGCACGGCAAAGATCCAGCCCACTGCCGCCCAGCCCCCAGTCAGGTCATGCACCAGCCCGACCGCAAACGGGCCCATGGACGCCAGGGTATAACCCACACCCTGCGCCATGCTCGACAGGTTCGCCGCCACATGGGCATCCTTCGAGCGCAGCACGATCAGCGTAAGGGCCAAGGCGAAAGTACCGCCCTGCCCCAGGCCCAAAAGCACCGCCCAGCCCCACAGCCCGTCAATGGGTGCATACAGGCAACCGAACAATCCCGCCAAGGTCACCAGCATCACAATCACGATGGCCAGCCGCTGGTCCTTGCCGCGGGTCGCCAGCCACGGTGCGCTCAGCGAGCTGACCAACTGCACGATCACCGAGCCGGACAGCACCAGGCCGGCTTCGGTCGGGCTCAGGCCACGGCCAATCAGGATCGACGGCAACCAGCCGAAGACGATGTAGGCCAGCGACGACTGCAGCCCCATGTACAGCGTGACCTGCCATGCCAGCGGGTCTCGCCACAGCCCGCGCACCCGATAGGCAGCCTTGTGCAGGCTATGGCCCTGACGCGCTTGCGGCAACCAGATGAGCATGGCCAGTAGCGCCGGGATCATCCAGAAGCCCAGGCCAAGGGCCCAGTTGTCATCGAAATGCCGGGTCAGCGGCACTGTGGCTCCGGCCGCCATGGCCGCTCCCAGGCACAGGGCCATGGTGTAGACGCCGGTCAGGGTGCCCGCATGCTGCGGGAAATCGCGTTTGACGATACCCGGCAACAGCACGCCGATGATGCCGATGCTGGCGCCGGCCATCACGCTGCCAATGAAAACGCCAGCAGCCCCCAGCGTGCTGCGCACCACGATACCCAGCGCCAGGGTGAGCAGGATGCCCAGGATTACCCGCTCGCTGCCGAAGCGGCGCGCCAGCAGCGGCGCCAGCGGTGCGAACACGCCCAGGCAGAGCACCGGCAAGGTGGTCAGCAGGCCGGCCTCGGAGGCATTCAGGCCAAGCCCCGCAGCCACCTGGCCCAGCACAGGCGCCATGCTCGACAACGCCGGGCGAAGGTTCAATGCCACCAGCACCAGGCACAACAGCAGTAGCCAAGGGCGCTGCAGGGCCGGCGGTTGTTGTTGTACCTGTTCATCGTCGACCTCGGCGTCGATCAGCAGTTCTTCCAGTTCTGGCTCGCGGGCGGGTGCGTCTCGGGTCATTGGTTCAGCCATGGCCTTCTCGTCTTCAGGATTCGATGAGGGTCCGGCTCAGGGCCTTGGCCCGCTCCGGATCGCGTTGTTCGATGGCATCGAGGATCTGCCCGTGCAGGTCGAAGGTCGCCTGGCTACGCGGCACGCTGGCCATGTTGTGTTGCAGCGCGGCAGCCACCACGCCGGAGAAGTAGCGGTACAGCTCGCTCAGTGCCGGGTTGTGCGCGGCGTCGATCAGCCGCTGGTGAAACACCAGGTCGCAGCAGACATAGGCATCTACATCACCGTGAAAGTGCTCGGCACTGCCCGTCAATGCCACGCGCAAGCCGTGCAGGTCTTCGTCGGTACGGCGCAACGCCGCAAGCCCGATTGCTTCGGTTTCGAGGATGTGCCGTGTTTCCCGAGCCTGCTCCAGGGTGCAGCGCGACATGGCCTGCACGGCTTGCAGCGGGTCCAGGCAGGTACGTAGGTAACTGCCGTCACCTTGGCGGATTTCCACCAGCCCACTGAACGCCAGTACACGCATGGCCTCACGCACGGTGTTGCGGCTGATGCCCAGCTCCAGTGCCAGCACCGGCTCGGTCGGCAGACGCTGGCCGACTTGCCAGTCGCCTTGGAGGATGCGCTCGCGCATGCGTTCGACCGCAAGCTCGACCAGCGAACGCTTGGTCAATTCACTATTCATTGCATTCAACCAATCATCCGACGAATTTGCCAAGCTTAATGGAACGCCTTGCAGACATCAATTCAACTGGCATTTCTGTCAGTTGCCAGCCGAGGGACTTGTTGCAAGGCTTGGCATGTCACCCAGCAAGGCATCATTCATGGCCCTTTCCAAGACATTGCGGTTGATTGCCCTGGTTTCTGCCGGCGTGCTGCTCGGCGTGCTTTTCAAAGGCTGCGACCATAGACAGCCCCCCATACAACCCAAGACGCTCATCATCGGCATGGACGGCGTGCAGTTGCAGCACTACGAACAGCTGGGCAGCGACACCAACCTGCACAAGCGCCTGTTCTACGGCAAAGCATACGCCGGAGGCATCAGTGGCCGCGCCAGCGAACAGGCGACCATCAGCGGCCCGGGCTGGATAACCTTGCTCACCGGCGTATGGGCCAACAAGCATGGAGTCATTGCCAATACAGAATCCTTACGGATCGACCCCAGGTTCCCCAGCCTGTTCAAACGGCTGCGCGACGCCCTGCCCAATGCCTACCTCTCCAGTATCGTGAACTGGTCGCCGATCAACACGGCCTACCTGCTGGAGGACGCGCAAGGCAACAATGTGCGCGAAAGCGGCCTGAGCGATGAGCAGGTAACCGCCCGCACCCTGGAGATCCTGGAAAACACAGCTGCCGACTTCACCTTCATCCAGCTCGACGAACCCGATGAAGTCGGCCACGCCAGCGGCTTCGGCCCGGCTTACCAGGTCGCCCTGCGCGAAGCTGACGAGAAGCTTGGGCGCCTGCTCGACAAGGTCGCGGCGCGTGCGCAGAAGAACCCGCAGGAGGACTGGCTGGTGCTCGTCTGTACCGATCACGGTCGTGATTACTGGGGCTCGGGCCACGGGGGTGTGACCGAGCAGGAAAAGACGGTCTTCATCGCCAGCAACAAGCCTTTGAACGAAGAGCTGACCCAACCGAGCGTTCCAGAGGACAACCCCGGGCCCAACAACTTGTATGGCTTCGCGGCGCAGACGTCGGTGGCCCCGACCGTACTCAGGCACATGGGGCTCGACCTGCTGCCAGAGTGGGGGCTCGATGGCACGCCACTGTTGGGCGCCACGGGCGTACGCAAGGCACGGGCCATCGAAGGCGACGCCAGGTTGCTGTGGAACAGCGACTCACAAAGGGCAGTGATCATTCACAGAAATGGCCAGGTCGCCGCGAGCGTGCCGGCCTACCTGCAGCAATGGACTGATCCGCAGGGCATGCGCGAGGCCAGGGACTATGTGCTCGTGCTGGATGACACGCCGATAGCGCTGCGCACCCGGCCGGTCAGCGCGCCATTCGCCCTTGAGAAAGCCAGCTACTGATGTGTGCGCCACAGGAGCGAGATCGCCCCTGTGGCGCACCGCGTCAGTTCAGCGCATCGATCAACGCCTGGTTCATCTCCGGCGTACCAACGGTGATCCGCAGGAACTGGGCAATACGTTCCTGCTTGAAGTGACGCACGATCACCCCTTGCTCGCGCAGGCGCGCCGCCAGTTGCGCGGCATCCTGCTGCGGGTGGCGGGCGAAGATGAAGTTGGCCGCCGACGGCAGCACTTCGAAGCCCTTGGCAACCAGTTGCTCGACCAGCGTTTCACGGCTGTCGATCACCTTGCGGCACGTTTCCTCGAAATACGCCTGATCTTCGAACGCCACCGCCGCACCGACGATGGCCATGCGGTCCAGCGGGTAGGAGTTGAAACTGTTCTTGATCCGCTCCAGCGCTTCGATCAGGTCCGGATGGCCGACGGCCAGGCCGACCCGCAACCCGGCCAGCGAACGCGATTTCGACAGGGTCTGGGTCACCAGCAGGTTGTCGTAGCGATCCACCAGGCTGATGGCCGTCTCCCCACCGAAGTCGATGTAGGCCTCGTCCACCACCACGACCGAGTCACGGTTGGCCTGCAGCAACTGCTCAATCGCTTGCAGCGGCAGCAGACAGCCGGTGGGCGCGTTGGGGTTGGGGAAAATAATGCCGGCATTGGCCTTGGCGTAATCGGCGATGCGGATCTGGAATTGCTCATCCAGCGCCACTTGCTCGAATGGAATACCGTACAGACCGCAGTAGACCGGATAGAAGCTGTAGCTCACGTCCGGGAACAGCAGCGGGCCACGATCGTGCTGGAACAAGCCGTGGAAAATGTGCGCGAGCACCTCGTCCGAGCCGTTGCCGACGAATACCTGGGCCGCTGTGACGCCGTAATACTCGGCCACCGCCTGCTTGAGCCGGTCGCTGTTCGGGTCCGGGTACAGGCGCAGGTTGTCGTTCAGCTCGGCGCGCATGGCTTCCAGCGCCTTGGGCGATGGGCCATAGGGGTTCTCGTTGGTGTTCAGCTTCACCAGGCGGGCCAGCTTGGGCTGCTCGCCCGGCACGTAGGGCACCAGCTCCTTGACGAAGGGGCTCCAGAATCGACTCATGCTCAGTTCCCCTTGTCTTGGGTGAGGATACGGTATTCGGCACTGCGGGCGTGGGCGGTCAGCGACTCGCCGCGGGCCAGGACCGAGGCGGTGTGGCCGAGCTCGGATGCGCCCTGCTCGGAGCAGAAGATGATCGACGAGCGCTTCTGGAAGTCATACACCCCCAGCGGCGACGAGAAACGCGCGGTACCGGAGGTCGGCAACACATGGTTGGGGCCGGCGCAGTAGTCGCCCAGCGCTTCGCTGGTGTGGCGGCCCATGAAGATCGCGCCGGCGTGGCGGATCTGCGGCAGCCAGGCTTGCGGGTCGGCAACCGACAGCTCCAGGTGCTCAGGCGCGATGCGGTTGGCCACCTCGATGGCCTGCTGCATGTCGCGCACCTGGATCAGCGCACCACGGCCGTTGATCGACTTCTCGATGATCTCGGCACGCTCCATGGTTGGCAGCAACTTGTCGATGCTCGCGGCCACGCGGTCGAGGAACGCGGCATCCGGGCTGACCAGGATGGCCTGGGCGTCTTCATCGTGCTCGGCCTGGGAGAACAGGTCCATGGCGATCCAGTCCGGGTCGGTCTGGCCATCGCACACCACGAGAATTTCCGAAGGGCCAGCGATCATGTCGATGCCGACCTGGCCGAACACATGGCGCTTGGCGGTGGCCACGTAGATATTGCCCGGGCCGACGATCTTGTCGACCTGCGGCACGCTTTCGGTGCCATAGGCCAAGGCAGCGACGGCCTGGGCGCCACCGACGGTGAACACCCGGTCGACACCGGCGATGCAGGCGGCAGCCAGTACCAGTTCGTTGACCTCGCCACGCGGGGTCGGCACCACCATCACCACCTCGGTGACGCCGGCGACCTTGGCCGGGATGGCGTTCATCAGCACCGACGACGGGTACGACGCCTTGCCACCCGGCACGTACAGGCCGGCACGGTCCAGCGGGGTAACCTTCTGGCCGAGCACGGTGCCGTCGGCCTCGGTGTACTGCCAGGAGTCCTGCTTCTGCCGCTCGTGGTACAGGCGCACACGGTTGGCGGCTTTCTCCAGGGCTTCACGCTGGGTGTCGGTGATACGGGTCAGGGCCAGTTCCAGGCGCTCGCGGCGAAGGATCAGGTCATCGATGGACTTGGCGTCAACACCGTCGAACCGCTGGGTGAACTCCACCAGCGCGGCGTCACCGCGTTCGCGCACGGCCTTGATGATGTCGAGCACGCGCTGGTTGACCGCGTCATCGGACACACTTTCCCAGCTCAGCAGATGATCCAGATGTCGGGCGAAATCCGGGTCAGCAGCGTTGAGACGGGCAATTGCAGTGGACACGGTCATGGCGAGGGCCTCGATTATTAGCGAATGCTCAGGCGCCCTAGGCTACCAGTCCATCCGCGCGGGCACCCGAGAAAAGTGGCTATGACGCGGATAGACGGGCGCGACAGCGGAGGTCGCGCGCAGGACTTAACCGCGGTGTCGCGATTCGACCGCTTTGCGCAGCGTGTCGATCAGGCTCTGGATGCGGGCGTGCTGCATCTTCATGGAGGCTTTGTTGACCACCAGGCGCGAGCTGATCGTGGCGATCATGTCCTGAGGTTCCAGGCCGTTGGCACGCAGGGTGTTGCCGGTGTCGACCACGTCGATGATCTTGTCGGCGAGGTTGATCAGCGGTGCCAGTTCCATCGAGCCGTACAACTTGATGATATCGACCTGGCGACCTTGCTCGGCGTAGTAACGCTTGGCCACATTGACGAACTTGGTGGCGACACGCAGGCGGCCCTTGGGCTCCGGCGCACCGGTGACACCCGCAGTCATCAGCTTGCACTTGGCAATCTGCAGGTCCAGTGGCTCGTACAGGCCCTGGCCGCCGTACTCCATCAGCACGTCCTTGCCAGCCACGCCGAGGTCGGCAGCACCGTGCTCGACATAGGTCGGCACGTCGGTGGCACGCACGATCAGCAGGCGCACGTCGTCCTGCGTGGTGGGGATGATCAGCTTGCGGCTCTTGTCCGGGTTCTCGGTCGGCACGATACCGGCCTCGGCCAGCAATGGCAGGGTATCGTCGAGAATACGGCCTTTGGAAAGCGCGATGGTCAACATTGGAACGTCGGTCCTTAAGCGGCTACTGCCGGCCGGGCTTTCGCCCGACCGCATTCAATTCGTAAGGCGATTCTGCAGGAGCGGGCTCGTCGAAGCGTCGAACCGCCGCGAACACCGGCGGAGCCGGTGCCATGCATTGCGGCGGCTTCTTCGCGAGCACGCTCGCTCCCACAACTAGCCCGGTACGCGGCGGATTTTCGCGCCGAGCATCTGCAGTTTTTCCTCGATGCACTCGTAACCACGGTCGATGTGGTAGATGCGGTCGATCAGGGTATCGCCTTCAGCGACCAGCGCCGACAGCACCAGGCTGGCGGATGCACGCAGGTCGGTGGCCATGACCGGGGCGCCCTTCAGGGCCGGTACGCCGGTGACGATCGCCGTGTTGCCTTCGACCTGGATCTGCGCGCCCATGCGGTGCATTTCGTACACGTGCATGAAGCGGTTTTCGAAGATCGTCTCGATGACTGCGCCAGTCCCTTCGGCGATGGCGTTCAGCGAAATGAACTGCGCCTGCATGTCGGTCGGGAACGCCGGGTACGGGGCGGTGCGCAGGTTGACGGCTTTCGGCCGCTTGCCGTGCATGTCCAGTTCGATCCAGTCCTCGCCGGTGGTGAGGTCGGCGCCCGCTTCCTTGAGCTTTTCCAGTACCGCCTCGAGGATGGTCGGGTCGGTGTCCTTGACCTTGACGCGGCCGCCAGTCACGGCAGCGGCGACCAGGTAGGTGCCCGTCTCGATACGGTCGGGCATCACGCGGTAGTTGGCCGAGCCCAGGCGTTCGACGCCATCGATGGTGATGGTGTCGGTACCGGCGCCCTGGACCTTGCCGCCCATGGCGTTGATGAAGTTGGCCAGGTCGACCACTTCAGGCTCGCGTGCGGCGTTCTGCAGCACGCTACGGCCCTTGGCGAGGGCCGCCGCCATCATGATGTTCTCGGTACCGGTCACGCTGACGGTGTCGAAGAAGAAATGCGCACCGCGCAGGCCGCCTTCAGGCGCCTTGGCCTTGATGTAGCCGCCTTCGACCTCGATCTTCGCACCCATGGCCTCGAGGCCGCGGATGTGCAGGTCGACCGGGCGCGAACCGATGGCGCAGCCACCTGGCAGGGCCACTTCGGCTTCACCGAAGCGCGCGACCATGGGGCCGAGCACCAGGATCGAGGCGCGCATGGTCTTGACCAGCTCGTAAGGGGCTACCAGGGTCTTGATGGTGCGCGGGTCGATCTCCACGGCCAGCTTTTCGTCGATCACAGGCTCGATGCCCATGCGCCCGAACAGCTCGATCATGGTGGTGATGTCGTGCAGGTGCGGCAGGTTGCCGACGGTGACCGGGCCATCGGCCAGCAGGGTCGCAGCCAGAATCGGCAGTGCCGCGTTCTTCGCGCCGGAAATGCGGATCTCGCCGTCAAGACGAGCGCCGCCAGTAATAATCAGTTTGTCCATTGGTGTCTCGCCGCCAAGTTGGCTCAGGTGCGCTCAGCCCAGGCTGCGCTGCTGAAAAATTTCATGGTTACCGCATGGATGCTGCCATTGGCAATCCACGGATTCAGGTGAGCATAGATCGCCTGCTGACGTTTGACCGGGCTCAGGCCAGCCAACTCGTCGCTGATCACGTTCAACTGGAAGTTGCAGCCTTCGCCTTCAACTTCGACCCGGGATCCCGGCAATTTCTCTTCAAGGAAGCTCTTAACTTCTACGGCCTGCATGCTCAACCTCAATCGGCGCCCGATGCGCACGGGTCGGCCATCATACAAAAAAGCCCCTCGCCTGCGAAGCCCAACGAAGGGGCGCGCGACCGAGGGGCCTGTCATCACTGCCAAGCCATCAGCTTGCCAGCACCTCATCGAGGTCATAAACCCCGGCAATTTCCTGCATGTCTTCGGGCATGCCGCGCACCTCGAAGGCCTTCCCGGCTGCCTGTGCGTCACGGATGAACGCCAGCAGCAACGACAGGCCGACACTGGTGGAACGCGCCACGGCCGAGCAGTCCAGCACCAGACGTGCTTCACGGCAAGCGCCGATCAGCGCCTTGCCCTGCTTGCGCAGGGCCGGCCCGCTGCGGTAGTCCAGTTCGCCGGCCAGGCGCAGCACGCCCGGCTCGGCCATGGTTACAGCGGCCTCGCTCATTTGACGGTCTTCTCTGGCGAGTCGTCGGCCTTTTCCTTGGCCTTGGCCACTTCGCCGGCCCAGCCGTCGATGGTCTTGTCCAGGTCGTTGCCGTTGCGCTGCATGGCGTCGGCGAACTGGTCGCGGAACAGCTTGCCGATATTGATGCCGTTGACGATGACGTTGCGCACCTTCCACTCGCCACCGAGGTTTTCCAGGGTGTACTGCACCGGGTACACGGCACCGTTGTTGCCGGTGACCTTCATGCCTACGGAGGCGCGCTTGCCGTCATCGGCCTTGGCCGGGTCCACGACGATGCCCTGGTTGTTGTATTCCAGCAGGGCGTTACCGTAGAACTGGAACAGGCTGCGCTTGAAGTTTTCCTGGAAGCGCTGCATCTGCGCAGGGCTCGCCTTGCGCGAGTACTTGACGGTCATGATGCTTCTGGAGATGCCGTCGGCATCGACCACCGGCGCGAGGATCCGGTCAAGGGTGTCGTAGAAGGCTTGCGGGTTGGACTTGTACTGCTCCTTGTTGGCCTTGAGCTGACCCAGCAGCTCGGTGGTGGTGCTCTGAACCACGTCATGCGGCGACTGTGCGGCCAGGGCCATCAGGGGGAAGGCCGCCAGCAGCACCAGCAGGCCACGTCGCAGGATCGAAATCATGGAAACTCCTTAATTAGCCGGTTGCGCTTCTTTGGGTTCCTTGCCAACGGAGTTGAGCAGGAACTTGCCAATCAGATCTTCCAGAACCAGCGCCGACTGCGTGTCGTGGATGGTGGCGCCATCCTTGAGCACGTCTTCTTCGCCGCCCACGCTGATACCGATGTACTTCTCGCCAAGCAAGCCGGCGGTCAGGATCGAAGCAGTGGAATCGGTCGGCAGGTTGTCGACCGACTTGTCCAGCTGCAGGGTCACCCGACCGGTGTAGGAATCACGGTCCAGATCGATGGCGGTGACCTTGCCGATCGTTACTCCAGCCATGGTCACTTTAGCTCTGACCGTCAAACCGGCGATATTGTCGAAGTACGCATAAACTTTATACGTGTCGCTGCTCGGGCTGGCCGACAGCCCGCTGACACGCAGGGCCAGCAGCAGCAGCGCCAGGATCCCGGCCAGGAGGAACAGGCCGACACCGATTTCCAGGGTGCGGTTTTGCATCAGAAATCTCCAAACATCAAGGCGGTCAGAATAAAGTCCAGACCCAGTACTGCCAACGAGGCATAGACCACGGTCTTGGTGGTGGCACGGCTGATCCCCTCTGAAGTGGGTTCGCAGTCGTACCCCTGGAATACGGCGATCCAGGTCGTGACGAAGGCGAATACCAGGCTCTTGATCAGCCCGTTGAGCACGTCGTCGGTAAAGGAAACACTGTTCTGCATGTTGGCCCAGAACGAGCCTTCGTAGACACCCAGCCAGTCGACCGCGACCCACGAACCGCCCCAGATGCCGACCACGCTGAAGATCAGCGCCAGCAGCGGCAGCGAGATGAAACCGGCCCACAGGCGTGGCGCGACGATGTACTTGAGCGGGTCGACGCCGATCATTTCCAGGCTCGACAGCTGCTCGGTGGACTTCATGTTGCCGATTTCGGCGGTCAGCGCGGAACCTGCGCGGCCGGCGAACAGCAGCGCGGTGACCACCGGGCCGAGCTCACGCAGCAGGGTCAGGGCGACCATCTGCCCGACCGCCTGTTCGGAACCGTACTTGGTCAGGATGCTGTAGCCCTGCAGGGCCAGCACCATGCCGATGAACACGCCGGAAACGACGACGATCGCCAGCGATAGCACACCCACCGAATACAGCTGTTTGGTCAGCAACTGGAAACCGCCGCCGATGCCGCCACGGCCGACCAGTGCATGGAAAAGGAACAGGCACGAGCGCCCGAGCACCGCCAGCACGTCGATCGCCGAGCGCCCGAGCAGGCGGATACGTTCGAGCAAGGATTTTCTGCGCATCACCGCGCCCCCAGGAGGTCGGCGCGGTAGTCTGGCGCGGGAAAATGGAATGGTACCGGACCGTCCGGGTCACCTTTCATGAACTGGCGAATGCGCGGATTGTCCGAGCCCATCAGCTCGTCGGGCGTCCCTTGGCCCAGCACCTGGCCATCACCGACCACATAGAGGTAGTCGGCGATACTGGCGGTTTCGGCCAGGTCGTGGGAAACCACGATGCTGGTGATGCCCAGGGCATCATTGAGCAGGCGGATCAGCCGCACCAGTACACCCATGGCAATCGGGTCCTGGCCGACGAACGGTTCATCGTACATCAGGATCTGCGGATCCAGGGCAATTGCCCTGGCCAGCGCCACCCGGCGTTTCATGCCGCCGGACAGTTCGTCCGGCATCAGGTCGATGGCACCGCGCAGGCCCACGGCCTGCAGTTTCATCAGCACGATATCGCGGATCATTTCGTCGGAAAGCTGGGTATGCACGCGCAACGGAAAGGCGACATTCTCGAACACGTCGAGATCGGTAAACAGCGCGCCGCTCTGGAACAGCACGCCCATCTGCTTGCGTGAGTCGAACAGGTCGCTACGCGAAAGGCTCGGCAGGTTCTGACCCGCCACCCACACTTCACCGCTCGACGGCCGTAGCTGCGCGCCCATCAGGCGTAGCAGCGTGGTCTTGCCGCAACCCGACGGCCCCATGATCCCGGTGACCTTGCCGCGCGGGATACGGATGTCGACATTGCTGAAAATGCTGCGCGAACCGCGCTTGAAGGTGACTCCCTTCAACTCGACCGCGTAGGCGCTATCCACACTCATCTAGACTCCTTGCTAGTGCAGCCTCGCACTTATGGACGCTGGCCTTCATGCTAAAGACACACGCACCCTTGGCAGGCCGAATAGCGGCGAACTATAGCACCGCAGACCGCATGCCCCCAAGGCCGAGAAGCAGGTTGTTAAGGGCAACGACAGGGTTGCATGACATTTGATAGCGCAATCGAAAGGATGAGGCTTTCTTGTATTGCGGCTATAATCGCCGCCTTTTAATCAGGCATTGCTTTTCGACATGAGCCAATCCAGCGAGCTGATCCAATCCGCCCAGCGCACCCTGCGCCTCGAACTCGAGGCTGTGGAAGCCCTGGTGGCCCGCATCGACGCCAATTTCGTCAAGGCCTGCGAACTGATCCTGGCGAGCAAGGGGCGGGTCGTTGTGGTCGGCATGGGCAAATCGGGCCATGTCGGCAACAAGATCGCCGCAACCCTGGCCAGCACAGGCACCCCGGCGTTCTTCGTGCACCCAGCGGAAGCCAGCCATGGGGACATGGGGATGATTACCCGCGACGATGTCATCCTGGCCCTGTCCAACTCCGGCAGCACGGCTGAAATTGTCACCCTGCTGCCGTTGATCAAGCGCCTTGGCATCCAGATGATCAGCATGACCGGCAACCCTGGCTCGCCACTGGCCCAGGCCGCCGAGGTCAATCTCGATGCCAGCGTCTCCCAGGAAGCCTGCCCACTGAACCTGGCCCCGACCTCCTCCACCACGGCAGCACTGGTTCTGGGTGACGCGCTGGCTATCGCCCTGCTCGAGGCGCGCGGTTTCACCGCCGAAGACTTCGCGTTCTCGCACCCGGGCGGTGCGCTGGGCCGCCGCCTGCTGCTCAAGGTCGAGAATGTCATGCACGCGGGCGACGAGCTGCCGCAAGTGCAACGGGGCACGCTGCTCAAGGACGCACTACTCGAAATGTCCCGTAAAGGTTTGGGCATGACCGTGATCGTGGAAGCCGACGGCAAGCTGGCCGGGATCTTCACCGACGGTGACCTGCGCCGCAGCCTGGACCGCAACATCGACGTGCACACCACCCTGATCGACCAGGTGATGACGGTGCACGGCAAGACCGCACGCGCCGAGATGCTCGCCGCCGAGGCCCTGAAGATCATGGAGGACCACAAGATCAGCGCGCTGGTGGTCGTGGACAAGGACGACCGCCCGAGCGGCGCCCTGAACATGCACGACCTGCTGCGCGCCGGCGTGATGTAAGGAGAGCGAACCGATGACTCAAGACTTCATGCAACGTGGCAAGGCGATCAAACTGGCCGTTTTCGATGTCGACGGCGTACTCACTGATGGCCGCCTGTACTTCCTCGAAGATGGCAGCGAATTCAAGACCTTCAACACCCTGGACGGCCAGGGTATAAAGATGCTCATGGCCAGCGGGGTGACCACGGCGATCATCAGCGGGCGCAAGACCCCGGTGGTAGAGCGCCGGGCGAGGAACCTCGGCATTCCCCATCTCTTTCAGGGGCGCGAGGACAAATTGGTTGTACTCGACGGCCTGCTCGCCGAACTGGGCCTAAGCTATGAACAGGTTGCCTATCTGGGCGACGATTTGCCTGACCTGCCGGTGATTCGCCGGGTAGGCCTGGGCATTGCCGTGGCCAACGCCGCACCGTTTGTGCGCCAGCACGCCCACGGTGTAACCCTGGCACGCGGCGGCGAAGGCGCCGCTCGCGAGTTCTGTGAACTGATCATGCAGGCCCAGGGCACCCTGGACGCTGCCAACGCCAACTACCTTTAAGGCTGCCCATGTTCAGCAAGAAAGCCCGCAACATAGCGCTGCTGGTGGTCATCGCCGCCCTGCTGGCGGCGGTTGGCTACTGGAATGTCAGCCCCGAGCGCTTCCTCGAAGCGCCGCAGGCACAAGTCGACGAAAGCGCCATCGACTACTATGCGATCAACGCCCACAGCGTGCAGTTCCTGCCCGACGGCAAACTGCAGTATGAAATGACTGCCGACAAGGTCGAACACCTCAAGGCCAGCGAGGTCACACTGGTGACCACGCCCGACCTGCACCTGTACCGGGGCACTCAGTACCCCTGGCACGTGCAGAGCGTGCGCGCCGAGGTCAACCCTGACGGCACCGAAGTCGAACTGATCGACCAGGTGCGGGTCGCCCGCACCGACGAAAAACAGCGCGACACCATCATCACCAGTTCGCGCATGACCGTATTCCCGCAGAAGCAATATGCGCAGACCGAGCAAGCCGTTAGAATCGACGGCGCCGGTGGTACAACCACAGGCAAGGGAATGAAAGCGTATTTGAAAGAAAGCAAGATCGACTTGCTCTCTAACGTAAGAGGACAGTATGAGGCTCGTTAAAACCCTCCCCCTTTTGCTCAGCCTGAGCGCAGCAGCACTGGGAAGCGCGAGCGCCTTCGCCCTGCCGACCGACCGTGACCAGCCTATCCGCATCCAGGCCGACAACGCGCACCTGGACGACAAGCAAGGCGTGGCCACCTATACCGGCGATGTGATCATCACCCAGGGCTCGATGATGATCAAAGGCAACACCGTGACCATGACCCGTGCCGCCAACGGCGACATCGACGTGGTGACTTCGGTGGGCAACCTGGCCTACTTCGAGCAGCAGCAGAGCACGGACAAGCCCGACAAGATGAAAGGCTGGGCGGTGACCATTCAGTACCAGGCGCAAAAAGACACGGTGATCCTCACCGACCGCGCCAAGGTCGAGAACGAAGGCAACACCACCGAAGGCGAGAAGATCGTCTACAACACCAAGACCCAGGTTGCGACCGCCGGTCGTGGTGGCAACGTGACTCAGCCA
The DNA here is from genome assembly GCF_044748405.1 of Pseudomonas sp. NPDC089996. Classification (NCBI taxonomy): domain Bacteria; kingdom Pseudomonadati; phylum Pseudomonadota; class Gammaproteobacteria; order Pseudomonadales; family Pseudomonadaceae; genus Pseudomonas; species Pseudomonas sp. NPDC089996. The sequence goes on from NZ_JBIVGA010000003.1 coordinate 300,361, forward strand.
CGTCAGCGCATCGACATGGTGATCCAGCCGAAGAAGAAGGCCGAGTAAATGGCAACCCTCAAAGCCCAGCACCTGGCCAAGAGCTACAAGGGGCGGCAAGTCGTGCGCGATGTCAGCCTGTCGATCGACAGCGGGCAGATCGTCGGCCTGCTCGGCCCCAACGGCGCCGGCAAGACCACCTGCTTCTACATGATCGTCGGCCTGGTCCAGGCCGACCAGGGGCGCGTGCTGATCGATAACCTCGATGTCAGCCACCAGCCCATGCACGGCCGCGCCCGCGCCGGCATCGGCTACCTGCCGCAGGAAGCCTCGATCTTCCGCAAGCTGTCGGTGGCCGACAACATCATGGCCATTCTCGAGACCCGCAAGGACATCGACCGCGAAGGCCGGCGCAAAGAGCTGGAAAGCCTGCTGCAGGAGTTCCACATCAGCCACATTCGCGACAACCTCGGCATGAGCCTTTCCGGTGGCGAGCGCCGCCGGGTCGAAATTGCCCGCGCCCTGGCCACCGCACCCAAGTTCATCCTGCTGGACGAACCCTTTGCCGGTGTCGATCCGATCTCCGTGGGCGACATCAAGCAGATCATCCACCACCTCAAGGCCAAGGGTATCGGTGTACTGATTACCGACCACAACGTCCGTGAAACCCTGGATATCTGCGAGACAGCCTACATTGTCAATGACGGTCAACTGATCGCCGAAGGTGACGCCGAGACCATTCTGGCCAACGACCTGGTCAAGGAGGTCTACCTGGGCCACGAGTTCCGACTCTGACCCTGTAACCTGCCGGGAGTGCTGGCTTTCACGCCCTGTCGGGGCTTAAGTTGTTACAGCACTCTAGGCAAACGCTACAATTTAAGGCATAAAACTTGCTTGAAATTGGCGCTCCGGCGCCCTCGTGTAGTGGATGGCGCATGCGCGCCGGCGAACAAGGTATTAAGCCCCAGCCATGAAACCATCGCTCGTCCTAAAAATGGGCCAGCAACTGACGATGACACCGCAGTTGCAACAGGCCATCCGCCTGCTTCAGCTCTCTACCCTGGACCTCCAGCAGGAAATCCAGGAAGCGCTGGAGTCCAATCCGATGCTCGAACGTCAGGAAGACGGCGACGACTTCGACAACAGCGACCCGATGGCGGACAACGCCGAAAACAAGCCGGTCGCCGAAGTCCAGGACAACAGCTTCCAGGAAAGCACCAGCAGTGCCGAAACCCTGGAAGACGGTGAGTGGAGCGAGCGAATCCCCAACGAGCTGCCAGTCGACACCGCCTGGGAAGACATCTACCAGACCAGCGCCAGCAGCCTGCCGAGCAACGACGACGACGAGTGGGACTTCACCACCCGCACATCTGCCGGCGAGAGCCTGCAGAGTCATCTGCTGTGGCAGTTGAACCTCGCACCGATGTCCGATACCGACCGCCTGATCGCCGTCACCCTGATCGACAGCATCAACGGCCAGGGCTACCTGGAAGACACCCTCGAAGAAATCTGCGCAGGCTTCGACCCGGAGCTGGACATCGAGCTCGACGAGGTCGAAGCGGTACTGCACCGCATCCAGCAGTTCGAACCCGCCGGCGTCGGCGCCCGCACCCTGGGTGAATGCCTGCTGCTGCAATTGCGCCAGCTGCCCGCCAGCACACCGTGGATGGCCGAAGCACAGCGCCTGGTCACCGACTTCATCGACCTGCTCGGCGGCCGCGACTACAGCCAGCTGATGCGCCGCATGAAGCTTAAGGAAGACGAGCTGCGCCAGGTGATCGAGCTGGTGCAGAGCCTCAACCCGCGGCCAGGTTCGCAAATCGAGTCGAGCGAGCCGGAATACGTGGTACCAGACGTGATCGTGCGCAAGGACAGCGAACGCTGGCTGGTCGAGCTGAACCAGGAGGCGATCCCGCGCCTGCGTGTCAACCCGCAGTACGCCGGCTTCGTACGCCGCGCCGACACCAGCGCCGATAACACCTTCATGCGCAACCAGTTGCAGGAGGCGCGCTGGTTCATCAAGAGCCTGCAAAGCCGCAACGAAACACTGATGAAGGTCGCCACGCAGATTGTCGAGCACCAGCGCGGCTTCCTCGATCACGGCGACGAAGCGATGAAGCCGTTGGTCCTGCACGACATCGCGGAAGCGGTTGGCATGCATGAGTCGACCATTTCGCGGGTGACCACGCAGAAATACATGCACACCCCGCGCGGCATCTACGAACTGAAATACTTTTTCTCCAGCCACGTGAGTACCGCCGAAGGCGGAGAATGCTCGTCTACGGCGATCCGCGCGATCATCAAGAAACTGGTTGCAGCGGAAAATCAGAAAAAGCCATTGAGTGACAGCAAGATCGCTGGTTTACTGGAGGCACAAGGCATCCAGGTAGCCCGTCGCACCGTCGCCAAGTACCGCGAGTCCCTCGGCATCGCACCGTCGAGCGAGCGCAAGCGACTGATGTAGCCCCCGGATGTGCCACAGCGTTTGTGGGGCAGGTGCAATACCTGCCTCTTTATGCACGGGCAACAAAGGAGAAGCTGTATGCAAGTCAATATCAGTGGACAGCATGTAGAAGTCACCCAGCCACTGCGCGATTACGTGCTTGAAAAGCTCGCCCGCGTGGAAAGTCACTTCGACAAGATCACCAACGTGCAGGTCATCATGAAAGTCGAGAAACTGCAGCAGAAGGTCGAGGCGACCCTGCAGATTCCAGGCGGTGAAGTGGTTGCCAACGCGGAACACGAAGACATGTATGCAGCAATCGACGCCTTGGCCGACAAGCTCGACCGCCAACTGAAAAAACACAAGGAAAAACAGCAAAGCCTGCTGCAAGGTGCAGCCGCCCGCTGATCCCTCTCATCCATGATCCGACTTGAAACCATCCTGACCCCCGGCCGTTCCCTTGTGAACGTGCCGGGCGGCAGCAAGAAGCGCGCCCTGGAAAAGGTCGCCAACCTGATTGCCGAGCAAGTACCCGAGCTTGCGATGCAAGACGTCTTCGAAAAACTCATCGCTCGCGAAAAACTGGGCTCGACCGGCTTTGGCAATGGCATTGCCATTCCCCACTGCCGGCTGGAAGGTTGCGACTCCCCGGTAAGTGCCCTGCTGCACCTGGATGCGCCGATCGACTACGACGCCATCGATGGCGCCCCGGTTGATCTGCTGTTCGTGCTGCTGGTACCTGAGGCGGCTACCGACGCCCATCTTGAACTGCTACGCCAGATCGCCAGCATGCTGGATCGCAAGGAGGTCCGTGATCGCCTGCGTGCCGCCGGCAGCAGCGACGCCCTGTTCCAGGTTGTCCTGGACGCACAGAACGAGCACTGAACATGCGCCTGATCATCGTCAGCGGCCGGTCCGGCTCCGGCAAGAGCACCGCCCTCGACGTGCTGGAAGACAACGGTTTCTATTGCATCGACAATCTGCCCGCCGGGCTGCTGCCGCAGCTGGCGGAAAATGCATTGATCAATACCGAGCTGCTGCAACCCAAGGTGGCGGTATCGATCGATGCGCGCAATCTGCCCAGCCACCTGTCGCGCTTCCCCGAACTGCTGGGGGAAGCCCGAGGGCGCCACATCCAATGTGACGTGCTGTTTCTGGATGCCGACGAAGACACCTTGCTCAAGCGTTTCTCGGAAACCCGTCGGCGCCACCCGCTGACCAACGCCAATCGGTCGCTGGCCGAAGCGATCCGCGTTGAAAGCGAACTGCTGGGGCCGATCGCCGACCTGGCCGACCTGAAGATCGACACCACCAGCCTCAATCTCTACCAGTTGCGCGATTCGATCAAACTGCGCCTGCTCAACCAGCCCGAGCCCGGCACCGCCTTCCTGGTCGAGTCGTTCGGCTTCAAGCGCGGTATGCCGGTGGATGCTGACCTGGTGTTCGACGTACGCTGCCTGCCCAACCCCTACTGGAAGCCGGAACTGCGCGATCATTCCGGGCTGGAACAACCGGTCATCGATTACCTGGCCGCACAACCGGATGTCGAAGAAATGTTCAACGACATTTCCAGCTACTTGCTCAAATGGCTGCCACGCTTTGCTGCCAGCAACCGCGCCTATGTCACCATCGCCATTGGCTGCACAGGGGGCCACCACCGCTCGGTCTACATCACCGAACGCCTCGGCCAGCTGCTGCAACAATCCCTGAAGAACGTCCAGGTCCGCCACCGCGACCTCTAGCCCACAGGATCCACCGCACGATGCCCGCCCGCGAAATCACCATCATCAACAAGCTGGGCCTGCATGCCCGGGCGGCCGCCAAGTTCGTCGGTGTAGCCGGCAAATACCCCTGCCAGGTCCGCGTCGGCCGCGCGCCCGACAAGCTGGTGGACGGCAAGAGCATCATGGCGGTGATGATGCTGGCTGCCGGCAAAGGCACCCAGGTACACCTGCTTACCGAAGGGGAGCAGGATAACGACGCCCTGGAAGCGCTGGTGGCGCTGATCGACAACTTCTTCGACGAGGGCGAGTAAGCCCAAAGACGGCCCAGAATCTGTAGGAGCGGCCTTGTGTCGCGAAAGGGCCGCAGAGCGGCCCCAGGATTTCGACATGGGCGCAAAGATCGCCGGGGCCGCTCTGCGGCCCTTTCGCGACACAAGGCCGCTCCTACAGGGACCGCGCCGGGCTCACGGCGAATCACGACATCGCCGTATCCATCACCATCATCAGGCAGAAGCCGATGCACAGCCCTAGGCTGGCCAGGCGGTGATGCCCATTGCTGCGCGACTCGGGAATGATCTCCTGGGTCACCACCAGCAGCATCGCCCCAGCCGCACAGGCCAGGCCCACCGGCAACAGAAACGCTGCCATGTTCACCAGCCAGGCGCAGATCACTGCTGCCAGTGGCTCGACCAGGCCAGAGGCGGCGCCGATCAGGAACGCCTTGAACCTTGGCATCCCCGCCCCGGCCAGCACCAGCGCTATCACCAGCCCTTCGGGAACATCCTGCAGGGCAATGCCCATCGCAAGGCTGTCGGCGTCGGCCATGCCGCCCCCGGCTGACACACCGATGGCCATGCCCTCAGGGATGTTGTGGGCAATTATGGCGATCACGAACAACCAGATCCGCGCGGCGATCACTGGCTGATTCTCGGAGCCCACCAATGCTTCCGGCGAAGCACCGGAAACCTTGAGGTCGACCAGGAACAGGCACAGAGCGCCGAGCATCAGGCCAAAGCTGATCAGGCCACCGGCGCCCCAAGGGCTGAAACCAATGGCCTGGGCGGCATCCAGCCCGGGGATGATCAGGGAGAACGCCGTGGCCGCCAGCATCACCCCTGCCCCGAACCCCAGCAAGGTATCGGCCAGGGCGACCGGCATGTTGCGAATCACCAGCACCGGTACCGCACCCAGGGCCGTCCCCAGCGCACACAATGCACCGCCCTCAAGGGCACGCAGCATCCGCGGTTCCAGGTCCAGCCAGGCAATGCCACGGGCCAGCAGCAGCGCAGTGCCTGCCAGCAACAGCAAGGTACCCAGCGCCAGCCGGAACAGGCGCACACTGCTGACAGACATCACCTCAGAGCGCATACCGGTACGACTCACTTCAAGGCTTCGTGATAGCGGCGATTCACATCCGCCCAGTCAATTACGTTGTAGAAAGCGCCGATGTATTCCGGACGACGGTTCTGATACTTGAGGTAGTAGGCGTGCTCCCACACGTCCAGGCCGAGGATCGGCGTGTTGCCATGCATCAGCGGACTGTCCTGGTTACCACTGCTTTCCACCACCAGTCGCTTCTGCGGAGTCACGCTCAGCCAGGCCCAGCCACTGCCAAAACGGGTCAGCGCAGCCTTGGTGAAGGCTTCCTTGAACGCCTCGAACCCACCGAGCTCGGCGTCGATGGCCGCAGCCACCTCGCCTTGTGGTTGACCACCGCCTTGAGGCGACATGACGGTCCAGAACAGGCTGTGGTTGGCGTGGCCACCACCATGGTTGGTGACCGGCCCGCGCAGGTTCTCAGGCAACGTGCCGACCGCGCCAACCAGTTTCTCAACCGGCCATTCGGCCCACTCGGTGCCTTCGACAGCCGCATTCAGGCCGTTGACGTAGGTCTGGTGGTGCTTGGTGTGGTGGATTTCCATGGTTTGCGCATCGATGTGCGGTTCCAGTGCATCGTAGGCATAAGTCAGTGCAGGCAAGGTATGCGGCATATCAATGGATTCCGTAGGCATGGGTTCTAGGCGTCACGTCCGCCTGGGCAGCGAGTTCGCTGGCCTCGGCGCTGTGGCGGTTGAGCAGGCGCTCGGTGCGCGGGTACTGGCCGTACTCGGCGATGAAACTCAGCAGTTCGGTGTAGGTGCGGCTGCTATGGCGCAGCGCTGCATCACGCAGCGCCTGCGGCAAGCGCGCCTCCTGGCTGGCCTGAAGCAAACGCTGATGGGCGGCGCACAAATAGTCGGCACTCTCGTGCGGTTGGTTCAGGCGCAGGTGCAGATCGGCCAGGTTGTGATGGGCGATGACCAGCGCGGCCACCGCTTCGTCGACGTCATGCCAGCGCTCGAACAGCACCTGGGCCAGGGCCAGGGCTTGCAGGTAGTGTTCCCGTGCGTCGACCAGCTCACCCTGTTCGAACAGGCGGTTGGCCGTCTCGGTGGTGCGTTTCCAGTGCTGCATGGCGTTGTTCCCTCTGGGCGCTACGGCTTGTCAGATGCCGCCTGCGGTGAGTTTTTCAGGGTCCAGCAGCGCCTCGAGCTGATCACGCGACAGGTCGGTGTGCTCCAATGCCACATCGATGATCGGGCGGCCCTGCTGGTAGGCGGTCTTGGCGATTTCGGCGGCCTTGAGGTAGCCGATGATCGGATTCAGTGCGGTAACCAGGATCGGGTTGCGCGCCAGGGCCTCCTTGAGCTTGCCCTCATTCACCTTGAAGCTGGATATGGCCTTGTCCGCCAGCAGACGGCTGACATTGGCCATCAGCTCAATGCTCTCCAGCAGGTTGCGTGCGATCACCGGCAGCATCACGTTCAGCTCGAAGTTGCCTGATTGACCGGCCACGGCGATGGTGGCGTCATTGCCGATGACCTGGGCGGCAACCATGGCGGTGGCTTCCGGGATCACCGGGTTCACCTTGCCAGGCATGATCGACGAGCCCGGCTGCAGGCCCTGCAGTTCGATTTCGCCCAGGCCGGCCAACGGGCCCGAGTTCATCCAGCGCAGGTCGTTGGCGATCTTCATCAACGCCACGGCGGTAGTCTTGAGTTGGCCAGACAAGGCCACGGCAGTGTCCTGGGAGCCGATCAGGGCGAACAGGTTATGACCGGGGGTGAATTCGACCTTGGTGAGGCCGCTCAACTGGCGGGCGAAGCCAGCTGCGAACTGCGGGTGGGCATTGATTCCGGTACCCACGGCGGTGCCACCCTGGGCCAGTGCCTGCAGGCTCGGCAAGGTCGCCTGGATATGCGCCTTGGCGCCGTTGATTTGCGCCGCCCAGCCATCGAGCACCTGGCTCATGCGCACCGGCATGGCATCCATCAGGTGGGTGCGGCCGGTTTTTACATACTGATGCACTTGCGCCGACTTGGCCTCGATCACCTGCACCAGGTGGCTCAGGGCTGGCAGCAGTTGCTCATGCAGGGCCAGGGCGGCACTGACGTGAATGGTGGTCGGGATGATGTCGTTGCTGCTCTGACCACAATTGACGTGGTCATTGGCATTGACCGGCTCGCCGAGAATGCGGCTGGCCAGGGTGGCGATCACCTCGTTGGCATTCATGTTCGAACTGGTGCCGGAACCGGTCTGGAACACATCTACCGGGAAGTGCTCGATGAAGTCTTCGGCCAGCAGTTGCTCGACCGCCTCGACGATGGCCTGGCCCTGCCCTGCCGAAAGTTGCTCCAGCTCGATGTTGGCCTTGGCTGCTGCGGCTTTGGCCAGCAACAGGGCACGAATGAACTGAGCCGGCATGCGCTGGCCGCTGATCGGGAAGTTGTCGACCGCGCGCTGGGTTTGGGCGCCATACAGGGCCTTGGCCGGCACCTGCAGCTCGCCCATGCTGTCACGCTCGATACGGGTATCACTCATCTTCAAATCCTTGCATCAGTTCATCGGGAGAAATCGACGGCAGCAACCGGCAATTGGCCAGCTGCAAGGCATAGGGCTGCCACCGCTGGTTGTGCTCACGGCGATCGAGGTTGCGCAGGTCGAGCAGCGGGCGCCAGGCCTGATCCAGGCACAGGCAGCGCCAGTGCCACGGCAACATGCGGTCGCAGGCGGTATCCAGCAGCAGGCGGAAGGAGGTCAGTGCCACGGTCCATGGCGACGTTTCAGTGCAGCACACCAGGTAACGGCCTTCGGCCAGATAGTGCTCGATCAGGCGCGGCTCGTCGGGCTCAAGGGCGCAGCGGATGCGCCGGCTGAGCCAGCGCCAGTTTTCCAGGTAGGGCAGTTCGCGGAGGACGGGTTTCATGAACATCATCGCCGGGTGACTGGATAATGATATTCATTATTAAGTGATAAACAGAATCACTTCAAGTGGAGAGTGATGAAAGAAAAACCCGGCACGATGGCCGGGTTTCAGTATCACTGGGCATTTCTCGCAGCATTCAGCTGCCTGCGACCGTCATCCGCTCGATCAGCACCGAGCCTGTATGAATATTGCTACGGGTTTCCAGATCACTGCCAATCGCGACAATTTGCTGGAACATGTCCTTCATGTTCCCGGCGATGGTCACTTCCTGTACAGCATGCTGGATCTCGCCATTCTCGACCCAGAAGCCCGCCGCACCGCGGGAATAGTCACCGGTCACCATGTTCAGGCCATGGCCCATCAACTCGGTCACCAGCAGGCCCCGGCCCATGCGCCGAATCAGTGCTGCCTGGTCTTCGACGCCATGGGTGACGTACAGGTTGTGAACACCCCCGGCGTTGGCAGTGCTCGGCAAGCCCAGCTTGCGCCCGGAATAGGTACCCAGCAGGTAGGACACCAGCTCGCCTTTGTCGACGAACGGCTTGGCGTAAGTCGCCAGCCCGTCACCGTCGAATGCGGCACTCCCCAGCGCACGCGGAATGTGCGGACGCTCGTCGAGGGTCAGCCAGGATGGGAAGAGGCGCTGGCCGATGGCGCCGTCGAGGAATGACGACTTACGATACAGGTTGCCCCCCGAGATGGCCGACAGGAAGCTGCCGAACAAGCCACCCGCCAGTTCGGCGGAGAACAGCACGGGCACTTCGCAGGTCGCTACCGGCCGCGCGCCCAGTCGGCTGGCGGCACGCTGGGCGGCGCGCACGCCAATGCTGCGCGGGTCGGCCAGCAGGCTGCCCTGGCGGTTGACGTCATACCAGTAGTCACGCTGCATCTGCCCTTCGCCTTCGGCGATCATCACGCAGCTCAGGCTGTGCCGGGTCGAGGCATAGCCACCGATAAAGCCGTGGCTGTTGCCGTACACGCGGCAACCCTGGTGAGTGTTCAGGGTGGTGCCATCGGCGTTGAGGATGCGCTGGTCGGCGTCGAATGCCGCCGCTTCGCAGGCCAGCGCCATCTCGATGGCCTTTTCCGGCTCGATGTCCCAGTCGTGATAAAGGTCGAGGTCGGGTATCTCGCGGGCCATCAGCGCGGCGTCGGCCAGGCCCGAGCATTCGTCCTCGGAGGTATGCTTGGCAATCGCCAAGGCGGCGGCCACGGTTTCGCGAATGGCATCCGGGCCACTGGCCGAGGTGCTGGCCGAGCCCTTGCGCTGGCCGACATAGAGGGTGATGCCAAAGCCCTGGTCACGGTTGAATTCGACCGTCTCGACCTCGCGCTGACGCACCGTGGTGGACAGACCCTGCTCCAGCGAAACCGCCACTTCGCAGGCACTGGCGCCTTGCTTGCGAGCTTCTGCAATGATCGCTTCGACCTGCTCCTGCAACGCTGGCAGGTCCTTGGGGCCTACGCTCTGGACTGCACTCATGGTTTTCTCCACTCAAAATTCTGCGTACGGCTTGGGTCATTCTACGACCGGGCCGGACAAGCGGCCCCCGACTCGTTATCATGGCGGCGATTTCTATGCCTTGCATGAAAAGTGCCTGCGCGACGCTCATGCTGCGTTGAAAACAGGCTCGGAATGCTCATTTACAATCAGTAACTCCGCTTCCTCGCCTGTTTTCGCCTTGCCTGATCGCCGCTCGGCGACTTTTCATACAACCCAAGCGGACTGCCACCATGGTTGATTCATACGACGACGCCTTCGACGGCGAAAAAAGCAAAACCCAGATCAAGCGCGAGCTGCATGCACTGGTCGAACTCGGCGAGCGCCTGACCACGGTCAAGGCCGACACCCTGGCGCGCCTGCCGCTCACCGACGAGCTGCGCAAGGCCCTGGCCGACGCCAGCAAGCACACCGCCCATGGCGCTCGCAAACGCCACATGTCGTTCGTCGGCAAGCTGATGCGCGACCAGGACCTGGACGCCATCCACGCCGTGCTCGAGCAGATCGACAGCTCCAGCCGCCAGTACAACGAACGCTTCCACAACCTGGAGCGCTGGCGCGACCGCCTGATCGACGGTAACGACGAAGACCTCGAGCGTTTCGTCAACGAATACCCCGAGACCGATCGCCAGCAACTGCGCTCGCTGATCCGTCATGCCCAGCACGAAAAGGCGCGGAACAAACCGCCGGCCGCTGCGCGCAAGGTGTTCAAGTACATCCGCGATCTCGACGAGATGCAGCGCGGTCTGCGCTGAAAGCTGACACCGGGCGCTTGCAGGAGCAGCCTTGCGTCGCGAAAGGGCTGCGCAGCAGCCCCAGCTATTTCTGCTGTATCGCTGAAATCCCGGGGCCGCTTTGCGGCCCTTTCGCGACACAAGGCCGCTCCTGCAAACAGCGCGCATCGTCACGCGCCAGTACCGCCCACGGTAATCGCATCCAGTTTCAAGGTCGGCTGCCCGACGCCTACCGGCACCGACTGGCCATCCTTGCCACACGTCCCCACCCCACTGTCCAGCGCCAGGTCGTTACCGACCATCGACACCCGGCTCATGGCCTCAGGCCCGTTGCCGATCAGGGTCGCGCCCTTCACTGGCGCGGTGATCTTGCCGTCTTCGATCAGGTAGGCTTCGCTGGTCGAGAACACGAACTTGCCACTGGTGATATCGACCTGGCCTCCGCCGAGGTTGGCGCAATAGATGCCCTTCTTCACCGAAGCGATGATCTCCTGCGGGTCGCTTTTGCCGGCCAGCATGTAGGTGTTGGTCATGCGCGGCATCGGCAGGTGCGCATAGGATTCGCGGCGACCGTTGCCAGTCACCGCCATGCCCATCAGTCGCGCATTGAGCTTGTCCTGCATATAGCCCTTGAGGACGCCATTCTCGATCAACGTGGTGCATTCGGTCGGCGTGCCCTCGTCGTCGACGCTCAACGAGCCACGGCGACCTTCGAGGGTGCCGTCGTCGACGATGGTACAAAGGCTCGAAGCGACTTTCTCGCCAATCCGTCCACTGAAGGCCGAGCTGCCCTTGCGGTTGAAATCGCCTTCCAGGCCGTGGCCGACCGCTTCGTGCAGCAGCACGCCTGACCAGCCGGAACCCAGCACCACCGGCAACGTACCGGCCGGCGCCGGGATGGCCTCGAGGTTGACCAGCGCCTGGCGCAGCGCTTCGCGGGCATAGCCCATGACGCGCTCTTCGGTGAAGTAGCGGTAGTCGGTACGCCCGCCACCGCCCTGCCCGCCGCGCTCGCGGCGGCCATTCTGCTCGACGATGACACTGACGTTGAAACGCACCAGTGGGCGCACGTCGGCCGCCAGGCTACCGTCGGCGGCGGCAATCAGGATGCGCTCCCAGACCCCGGCCATGCTCACGCTGACCTGCTGGATACGCGGGTCGAGCGCTCGGGTGGCGACATCGATACGCTTGAGAAGCTCGACCTTCTCGGCGCGGCTGAGCACGTCCAGCGGGTTGTCCGGCGCATACAGTGCGGTCACGTCCTGGCTGCGAAACGCCTGCACCGTGCCGCTCTGGCCGGCGCGGGAAATCGAACGGGCGGCACGGGCCGCCGAGGTCAGCGCCTCAAGGTTGATCGCATTGCTGTAGGCGAAGCCGGTCTTTTCACCGGACTGGGCACGCACACCCACGCCCTGGTCAAGGTTGAAGCTGCCCTCTTTGACGATGCCGTCCTCCAGCGCCCAGGTTTCCGAGATCTGGCCCTGGAAATACAGGTCGGCGGCGTCGATGCCGGGGCCGGCCAGCTCGCCCAGCACGCTCTGCAGGCTGTCGAGGGTGAGTCCGCCCGGGGCCAGGAGCTGCTCGCTGACGGTGGATAACATCTGGCTCATAGTCACTCCGAGGTGTGCGCAGGCCGCAAGGCGCCCTGCGAGAAAAAGCGCCGGTGCGTGATGACCGGCATGCGCGCCCGGATGGACGCCTGTTCTTCAATGTCGCGCTCGGCGAGCAATACCGCTTCGCCTTGCGCCTGTTCAGCGACGATCCGCCCCCAAGGGTCGATGATCGCCGCATGCCCGTGGGTTTCCCGCGGGCCTGGATGGATACCGCCCTGGGCCGCTGCCAGTACATAGCACTGGGTCTCGATAGCCCGGGCTCGAATCAGCACTTCCCAGTGCGCTGCACCTGTGACCGCAGTAAAGGCGGCCGGTGCCGTGATCAATTCCGCGCCTGCGCTGCGCAAGGCGCTGTACAGCTCAGGGAAGCGCAGGTCGTAACACACGCTGAGCCCCAGGCGCCCTGCCGGCGTGTCAGCCACCACCACCTGGGCACCATGGGCATAGTCATCGGACTCACGGTAGCGGCCGCGGTTGTCGGCCACATCCACGTCGAACAGATGCAGCTTGTCGTAGCGCGCCACCACGTCGCCGTGTTCGTCGATGAGCAGCGAACAGGCATGCGCCTTGGCGCCAGGCTGGCCTTGCGGTGGCAAAGGCAATGTCCCGGCAACAATCCATAATCTGAGGTCGCGTGCGGTACGTTTCAACCATGGCAGGATCGGACCTTCGCCCAAGGCTTCGGCGCGGCCGATGGCGGCGGCATCCTTGCGCCCCATTGCGGCGAAGTTTTCCGGCAGCACCGCCAGCCGCGCACCGCCCAAGGCCGCCTGTTCGAGCAGGGCGCCCGCGCGCTGCAGGTTGGTCAGCACGTCGTCCTGACTGACCATCTGGATCACTGCTGCCTTCATGGGCACTCCCGGCGTTATTTATTGAACGGTTTCACAAATGTGATTTTAGGCTCTTTCACCGGGCCCTCGACGCGATAGTGCACGCTCGCAAAACGCGACACCCGGTCGCCAATCAACCGATCGACCAGGAACAGCGCACCACCGACCGCAGGGGCACCGACGATCAGTGCGGCCAGTGGCAGGTTATTGGTGACCGGCAGGCTCACCTGGAGGTTGGCATCGACCCGATCACGCACCAGGTCCAGGGTGCCATCGAGCTCGAAATTGCTCGACGGGCCGGTCACGCTGATCGGCTCGCGGGTCACGTAAACACCATTGCTGGCCACCAGCAGGCCCTTGACCCGGTCGTAGGCCAGGCCCTTGTCGAACAGGTCGGAGAAGTCCAGCCGCAGGCGCCGGCCAATCGAGTTGAAGTTGAGCAGGCCGAACACACGCAGCGCCTGGGCCCCCCCTTCCACTTCGACGAACTGGCCACTGCGCAAGGCGGCATCCATGCTGCCAGAGAACCGCTTGAGGCCGACCCAGGCCGGCGAGCCGGGCCAACGGCCGTCGACATCCAGGCGGAAATCGCGACTGGTCACCGTCGGAGCGAAGCCCCAGGCCTTGAGCACATCGGCGAGGTTCTTGCCATCGAGCCGGCCTTTGTACCAGCTGCTGGTAGCCCCCGTTTCGCCTTCCCAGGCGCCACTGCCATCGACATGCAGGCCTTTGAAATCGAGGTCGATGTCCTGCGCCGTCACACCCCGTGCAGTCGGGCGAAGCTTGAGCGCGGCATTGCCGAACAGGTCGTCGCCGCGGTAGAGCTTGTCGATGCTCAGGTCCAGGGCTGGCACCTTGCGCGGGTCGAACGATGCCAGCGGGTCGGGGCCCTCTTCCGATTGTGTTTCAGCCGGGTCGGCAGGCGGCAGGCGCAAGGTCTGCAGGCGTACGGTCATCGGCGCGGTCTTGGCGTCTGGCACGCGCGCGTTGCCGATGACTTCCTTGCTGTCCAAGCGCAGGTCCCAGGCCGAGCCGCCACGGGCCAGGCGCACCACGGCCTGGTTCAGGGTCATGCCGAATGCTTTCAACTGGCCGATGCTCAGGTCGACACTCTGCAGGTTCTGCCGTGCATTGCCGCCAGGGTCGTCACCGGCAAAGCGTGCGGCCTGGTCCTGCCAGGGTGCCAGGTCCAGGCTTTCCAGCCGCCCTTTCACCCGCAGCCCCTGGCCTGCAGGCAATTGCGCCTGCCCGACGCCCAGCAACAATTCGCCGCGGCCCTGGCCCAGCTTGTCGGCCGGTGCGGCGTAGGCGAAACGGGCCAGGTCGGCGTAAGCCGCATCAAAACGTCGCTCCGGCCCCTGCAGGTTCATGCTGAAGCGGCTGTCGCGGGTATCCGCTGCCGCCTTGCCAAATGGCGATGGCAGGTCGATGGCCAGGCCCTTGAGCGAAGAACTGACATTCAAGCTGTTGTCACGGCTGCCCAGGTTGACCTGCAACTGGTAAGGCAGATCGCCTGCAGCAGGCAAGGTCTGCTTGAACTGCAGCCAGTCGGTCAGCGACTTCAGCGAAGCCTGGCCGCTGGCCTCGATGCGTGTCTGCATCTGCCCGGGCTGGCCCTCGGCGCTGATCTGCGCAGTGGCTGGCTTGCCGAACACCTGCAAGCTGATGTTCTTGCCGCTCAGCCCCTTGTCGAGGTCGAAGCTGAAGTCGCCCTTCAGGCGCGTGAGGTCCAGGCTGGGCGGGGCCACCTTCAGCTTTGCATCGGCGGTGGCGAAGTCCACCCGCACTTTCGGGCGCTCGCCATGGGCCAGGGGCACGTCGAGCTTGAGCTTGCCCTTCAATGGCCCCTCGCCTTCCCAGCCCGCAAAGATCTCGCCGGTACCTATCGGCGCTTCCTTGAGGATCTTCAAGCCATCGCCGAGGCTGCCGTCGAAATTGCCGTCGAGATGCAGATGGCTGTGCTGACCGTTGTCTACATGTGGAATATCCACGCTGACGTCGCTGACCTTGGTGTCGAGCAACAGGCCCTTGCTGGCCTTGATGCGCACGCCACTGTCTTCGATCAGGACATCGCCATCCACCTGCTGCACCTGTGGCCAGCCAGGCTGAAAGTCCAGCGCGGCATCGTGGACCTTGAAGAACAGGCTGATGCTGCGTGCTTCTGGCGTGGCACCGTGGTTCAACGACCCCTGGTACTGGAAGTAACCCTGATCGACATTGCCTTTGACGATAGCGCTGCGCAGCCATTCATCGAGCGCCGGGCTCAGCACCTCGGGCAGGTACTTCGCGGTGTAGCGGCCATCACCCTCGGTCAGACCGACACGCAGGTCCATATAGCTTTCGCTGCCTTCGTCGAACAACAGGCGAATCAGGAAGTCGCCGGCGATCTTGCCTTCTTCGCCGAGCACCTTGAGGTAGGGCGCGACAAGGGTAAAGCCGTGCGGGTCCAGGGCCCAGGCAAGGCGTGCATTGGCCTTTTGGTAGTGCCAGGGTTTAGCGAAGATCGGGTACAGATGCAGCATGAACGCGTCGGTATCGAGGCGCAGTTCGCCATGCCCGAGGTCGCCGCTGATGCTGCCGCTGACATTGCCGGCCGCCGGTGCGCCGTGGTAGGCATCGAAGCCAATCTTCTCCAGATTGGCGGCGAATTGCAGGCGTTGGTCGCCCTCGGCCTTTGGCCGTGCCTCAAGGCGGACATTGCGCAGCGCCCCGGTGACCTTCAGCGCATCGACCGCGGTCATGAACTTGTCCGGCAAAGGCGCCAATGCATCTATCAATGGGGTCAACGGGGTCAGGTCAAGGCGGTCGGCCTGCACTTGCCAGGTTTCGCCCGCCGGGTCATCGCCTGGACGCTGGTTCACTTGCAGGTGTGATTCCCAGCGTGCCTTGCCGATGCTCGCGGCGAGAGAGTCCACCACCACATCGAAGCCTTGGTCGCGGCGCTGAAACCAGGCAGCCACGGCAAGATTGTCCAAGGTCGCAGCCTTGCGCTCGCCGTAGGCACCGCGCAGTTGTGGGGCGTTGAGGCGGACCACCGCCTGTTGCAACTGGCCCTTGCTCCAGTCGACCCAGAACTCGCCACCGGCCTTCAGCGCCTCGGCCCGCCACTGGCCCAGCAAACGCGGCGGCAACCACTGCGCCCAGTCGCTTTGGGGCAGGCTCAGGTAGGCGTCCAACTCGCCCTCGCGCCAGGCATTGGCGGTTGCTCGGCTACGCAGGTTGAGCGCCAGCGGCTGGCCGTCGGGCAAGGTCGCACGCAAGTCCAGGGCCTGACGCGATGCGCCGGCCTGCAGACCGACGCTGACATAGGTGAGGGTCAGCGGGTCACGCTGCCAGGGCTGCAGGGTAACCTGGCTGTCGAATACATCGATGCGGCCCAACTGGCGCAGGCGCTGCAACAGTTCGGCAGGGTCCAGCGGCGCGTCGTCCTTTTTCGGCAGCCCTTCGAGTGCCCAGCCACCCTGCTCGTCTTCGCGCAAGATCAGTTGCAGGCCACCGAGTTCGATGCGCGCCAGGCGCACTTCACGGGCGGTCAGGCTGGCCCACAGGTCGGGCACCACCTTGACATCATCCAGGCGCAAGGCCGATGCGCCCTCGCCCAGCTCAAGGTCACGCACGCGCAATACCGGCGCAAGGCCGCTCCAGCGCCCTTCCAGGGCCCCCACATGCACGGGCAGGCCCAACGCCTGTTGGGCCTTGCTTTCCACGTCGGCGCGGTATTCGGCCACCAGCGGCACCAACTCGCGACCAAGGCTGACATACAACGCCACCAGCACCGCGAGAAGGGCGCAGATGCCCAGGCCCCAGCGGGTCAAGGCGACAAGAACGCGGTTCAGACGTCCCATGGCCATGGCCCTCCAGGTCGTTTATCCATGATGGCCCGGCGTGCCGTTTTTGTCAGCCAGTGCCATCGGGGGGTATCAGAAAACCTCAGAGCAGCACCACATCATATTGTTCCTGTGAATACATCGATTCGACCTGGAAGCGAATGGTTCGGCCAATGAAGGTCTCCAGCTCGGCAACGTTGCCGGACTCCTCATCCAGCAGGCGATCGACCACCTTCTGGTTGGCCAGCACCCGATACCCCTCGGCCTGGTAGGCACGAGCCTCGCGGAGGATTTCGCGGAAGATCTCGTAGCAGATGGTTTCCGGGGTTTTCAGCTTGCCGCGGCCCTGGCAGGCAACGCAGGGTTCGCACAGCACCTGCTCGAGACTTTCACGGGTGCGTTTGCGGGTCATCTGCACCAGGCCCAGTTCGGTGATGCCGATGATGTTGGTCTTGGCGTGATCGCGCTCCAGCTGTTTTTCCAGGGTCCGCAGCACCTGGCGTTGATGCTCTTCATCTTCCATGTCGATGAAATCGATGATGATGATCCCGCCAATGTTGCGCAGGCGCAGCTGTCGGGCGATGGCGGTGGCGGCTTCGAGGTTGGTTTTGAAAATGGTTTCTTCGAGGTTGCGGTGGCCGACGAAAGCCCCCGTGTTGACGTCGATGGTGGTCATTGCCTCGGCCGGGTCGACCACCAGGTAACCTCCGGACTTGAGCGGCACTTTGCGCACAAGGGCGCGCTGGATTTCGTCCTCGACCCCATACAGGTCGAAGATCGGCCGCTCACCCGGGTAGTGCTCCAGGCGATCGGCGATCTCCGGCATCAGTTCAGCGACGAACTGCGTGGTTTTCTGGAAGGTCTCCCGCGAGTCGATGCGGATTTTTTCAATCTTCGGGTTGACCAGGTCGCGCAGCGTACGCAAGGCCAGGCCGAGATCTTCATAAATGACTGTCGGCGCGCCGCAGGTCTGGATCTGGCTGCCGATCTGCTCCCACAGGCGGCGCAGGTAGCGGATGTCCTGCAGGATTTCCTCGGCCCGCGCTCCTTCGGCAGCGGTGCGCAGGATGAAGCCACCAGCGTCCTTGATGTTCTCGCTGTCCATGCAGCTGCTGACCACCTGCTTGAGGCGTTCGCGTTCCGCTTCGTCTTCGATCTTCAGGGAAATACCCACATGACTGCTGCGGGGCATGTACACCAGATAACGCGAGGGGATCGACAATTGAGTGGTCAGGCGTGCGCCCTTGGTCCCGATCGGGTCCTTGGTCACCTGCACCACCAAAGCCTGGCCTTCATGCACCAGCGCCGTGATGTTCTCCACCGCCGAACCTTCACGCTGGGATATTTCCGACGCATGGATGAACGCAGCGCGCTCCAGGCCGATGTCGACGAACGCCGCCTGCATGCCTGGCAGCACCCGCACTACCTTGCCCTTGTAGATATTGCCGACGATGCCGCGGCGCTGGGTGCGCTCGACATGCACTTCCTGCAGCACCCCGTTTTCCACCACCGCCACTCGCGATTCCATCGGGGTGATGTTGATCAGGATCTCTTCACTCATGGCAGGCTCTCGTCAAAGGTCTTCGGTAATGATGGATCGCGCACGCTGCCCTGGCTACCGCTGGTTTGTCACCTCAGGCAAAAGCGCCGGTACCTGCCAGCAGGCAATACCGAACCGGGCGAGCATGTCGGCCGTTTCGCACAGCGGCAGGCCGACCACCGCCGAATAACTGCCTTCGAGCCCGGTGACGAACACCGCGCCCAGGCCCTGAATGGCATAGCCGCCCGCCTTGTCCGCCGGTTCACCACTGGCCCAGTACCGCTCGGCCTCTGCGGCATCCACAGGACGAAAACACACGGTGCTGCTGACGCACAGGCTCTCGCAGCGCTGGCCGTCGCTCAAAGCCACGGCCGTCAGCACCTGGTGCGAGCGGCCGGCCAGGTCAGCCAGCATCTGCAGGGCATGTTCACGGTTTTCCGGTTTGCCGAGAATGCGACCATCGAGCACCACAGCCGTGTCGGCGCCAAGCGCCACAGCGGGGTCCTGAAGCGTGGCCAGACCGGCTTCGGCCTTGGCCCGGGCCAGGCGCTCGACATAGGCCTGCGCGCTTTCGCCAGGCAACGGGGTTTCATCGATGGGCGCGCCGATGACGGTGAACGGCACGCCGATCTGGCCGAGCAGTTCACGCCGGCGCGGCGAGCCAGAGGCGAGGTAGAGTGGTTTCATTCAGACATCTCCCTGTCAGTGGCGCCAGCGCCGTCAGTTGATATGCAAGCGTCGGCGCAGGTCGCGCAGGGCGAAGCTGATCCACGGCCAGAGCAAGGCGCTGATCACCGCTGACCAGACCAGCGCCAGGGTGGGCAGGCGATTGCCGGTAAGCGCGCTGAGCCACAGCTGGATCAGCTGGGCGATACCGAAGATCACCAGGACCACCAGGCTCTGCTGCCAGAGCGGGAACATGCGCAGGCGCTGCTGCAACGTCAGCACGAGGAAGGTGATCAGGGTGAGGATGAGCGCGTTCTGCCCCAGCAGGGTGCCGTACAGCACGTCTTCGGCCAGGCCCAGAGCGAAGGCGGTGGTCATGCCTACCTTGCTCGGGACGTTCAAGGTCCAGAACGACACCAGCATTGCCAGCCACATGGGCCGGAACACTTCGAGGAACTGCGGCATGGGCGAAACGCTGAGCAACAGGCCGATGGCGAACGTCAGCCAGATGACCCAACCGTTGTTACGGCGCGACTTGGCCATCATTGCCTCCGTGGATGGGCAGGTGCCGCAGGCGCGGCGGCCGGGCTGGCGGGCGCTGCAGCGGGCGCTGCAGCTGGCGCGGCAGGTGCCTGGCCCGTTGCTGCCGGCGCAGCCGGAGCCGCTGGCTGCGCCGGGGCTGCTGTGGCCGGCGCCGTCACCGGGTGTTCGGGAGTGGCGGCAGGTTGGCCAGCCCCCTTGCGATCGGCTTCTTCCTGGGCAATCGCGGCGTCGGTGGCGCGCTGCTCAGGGGTGCGGCGGTCACTGAACACCAGCAGCATGTAGCGACTGCGGTTGAGCGCAGCAGTGGGAATGGCGCGGACGATGGCGAACGGCTGGCCGGAATCGTGGATCACTTCATTGACCGTGGCCACCGGGTAGCCGGCCGGGAAGCGCTGGCCCATGCCTGAACTCACCAGCAAGTCACCTTCCTTGATGTCGGCGGTGTCAGCGACATGGCGCAGCTCGAGGCGCTCCGGGTTGCCGGTACCGCTGGCGATGGCACGCAGGCCATTGCGATTGACCTGCACCGGAATGCTGTGGGTCGTGTCGGTCAGCAGCAGGACGCGCGCGGTATACGGCATCAGCTCGACCACCTGGCCCATCAGGCCGCGGGCATCGAGCACCGGCTGGCCGAGGAACACGCCGTCGCGCTCGCCCTTGTTGATCAGGATGCGGTGAGTGAACGGGTTGGGATCGACACCGATCAGCTCGGCCACCTCGACCTTCTCGTTGACCAGCGCCGAAGAGTTGAGCAGCTCGCGCAGGCGTACGTTCTGCTCGGTCAGGGCCGCCAGCTTCTGCAGGCGCCCCTGCAACAGCAGGGCTTCGGTCTTGAGTTTTTCGTTTTCGGCGATCAGCTCGGTGCGGCTGCCGAACTGGCCGGCCACGCCTTGCCACATGCGCTGCGGCAGGTCGGTGATCCAGTACGATTCCATCAGCACCAGGCCCATCTGGCTGCGCACCGGTTTGAGCACGTCGAAACGCGCATCGACAACCATCAACGCGACCGACAGCACCACCAGTACCAGCAGGCGAACGCCCAGCGAAGGGCCCTTGGAGAAAAGCGGTTTAATGGGCCGTTCCTCGTGGACGACTCAGGAGGTCATTGGACATGGGACAACGCACCAGCCTGGTTGCGGGTTGACGGAAACGACGCCCGACCGGACGCCAGCCCAGCGCATACAGGTAGCACTGCGCGTGCTACCTGTAAACCGGGCGCTTGAACGCTGCGGGGATCACTCGCTGGAGAGCAGGTCCATCGCGTGCTTGTCCATCATCTCCAGGGCGCGACCACCGCCACGGGCGACGCAGGTCAGCGGGTCTTCGGCGACGATCACCGGCAGGCCGGTTTCCTGGGCCAGCAGCTTGTCGAGGTCACGCAGCAACGCACCACCACCGGTCAGCACCAGGCCGCGCTCGGCGATGTCGGACGCAAGCTCCGGCGGCGACTGCTCCAGGGCGCTCTTGACCGCCTGGACGATGGTCGCCAGGGATTCCTGCAGGGCTTCCAGGACTTCGTTGGAATTCAGGGTGAAGGCGCGTGGTACGCCCTCGGCCAGGTTACGGCCGCGCACGTCGACTTCGCGCACTTCGCCACCCGGGTAGGCGGTGCCGATTTCCTGTTTGATACGCTCGGCGGTGGATTCACCGATCAGGCTGCCATAGTTGCGGCGCACATAGGTGACGATGGCTTCGTCGAAGCGGTCGCCGCCAACGCGGACGGACTCGGCATAGACCACACCGTTCAGCGAGATAAGGGCGATTTCGGTAGTACCACCACCGATATCGACCACCATCGAGCCACGAGCTTCTTCGACCGGCAGGCCGGCACCAATGGCAGCGGCCATCGGTTCTTCGATCAGGAACACCTCACGGGCACCGGCACCCAGGGCCGACTCGCGAATGGCGCGGCGCTCTACCTGGGTCGACTTGCACGGCACACAGATCAGCACGCGAGGGCTGGGCTGCAGAAAGCTGTTTTCGTGAACCTTGTTGATGAAGTACTGCAACATTTTTTCACAAACGCTGAAGTCGGCGATGACGCCGTCCTTCATCGGACGAATGGCAGCAATGTTACCTGGCGTACGGCCCAGCATGCGCTTGGCTTCGGTACCGACGGCGACGACGCTTTTCTGGTTGCCGTGGGTACGGATGGCAACAACCGAGGGCTCATTCAGGACGATACCGCGCTCACGCACGTAGATAAGGGTGTTGGCAGTCCCCAGATCGATGGAAAGATCGCTGGAAAACATGCCACGCAGTTTCTTGAACATGGGAAAGTGACCCTGGGGAAAGCGTGGGTAAAAAAGTGCGGCAAACTCTAACAATGGCAGGGATTTTGGGCAAGGAGCCAATATGTTAAATTGGCTGTTTTTCCGAGCACGCCAGCAGATGATCGCGGCCGTTAGACCGCCAAAATGCTGACATGTTCCTCACTGCGGACCCTGTTCCGTTCTTTGTTTCCCCTGGAGATCACCATGGCGCTTGAACGCAGCGACGTGGAAAAGATCGCCCATCTGGCCCGCCTGGGCCTGAATGACGGCGAACTGCCACGCATTACTGACGCCCTGAACAGCATTCTCGGCCTGGTCGACCAGATGCAAGCGGTCGATACCGACGGCATCGAACCCCTGGCCCACCCTCTGGAGGCCAGCCAGCGCCTGCGTCCGGACCAGGTCACCGAAAGCAACCAGCGCGAAGCCTATCAGGCCATCGCACCCTCGACCGAAAGCGGTCTGTACCTGGTTCCCAAAGTCATCGAGTAAGGGATAGAGCCTGCCATGCATGAATTGACCCTGGCCGAGATCGCCCGCGGACTCGCCGACAAGTCGTTTTCCTCCGAAGAGCTGACCGGCGCCCTGCTGGCGCGCGTCAAGCAGATCGACCCGCAGATCAACAGCTTTATCAGCGTCACCGAAGCACTGGCCCTGGGCCAGGCACGCGCCGCCGACGCCCGCCGCGCCGCTGGCGAAACCGGTGCGCTGCTCGGCGCCCCGATCGCCCACAAGGACCTGTTCTGCACCAGCGGTGTACGCACCAGCTGCGGCTCGAAGATGCTCGACAACTTCAAGGCCCCGTACGACGCCACCGTGGTGGCCAAGCTGGCCGAAGCCGGCATGGTCACCCTGGGCAAGACCAACATGGACGAATTCGCCATGGGTTCGGCCAACGAATCCAGCCACTATGGCGCGGTGAAGAACCCGTGGAACCTCGAGCACGTGCCTGGCGGTTCGTCCGGCGGTTCGGCCGCAGCCGTGGCCGCGCGCCTGCTGCCGGCCACCACCGGCACCGACACCGGTGGCTCGATCCGCCAGCCGGCGGCACTGACCAACCTCACCGGCCTCAAGCCGACGTACGGTCGTGTATCACGCTGGGGCATGATCGCCTACGCCTCCAGCCTCGACCAGGGTGGCCCGCTGGCGCGCACCGCCGAAGACTGCGCCCTGCTGCTGCAAGGCATGGCCGGCTTCGACGCCAAGGACTCCACCAGTATCGACGAGCCGGTACCAGACTACAGCGCCGGCCTCAATGGCTCGCTGCAGGGCCTGCGCATCGGCCTGCCTAAGGAATATTTCGGTGCCGGCCTCGACCCGCGCATCGCCGAACTGGTCCAGGCCAGCGTCAAAGAGCTGGAAAAGCTCGGCGCGGTGGTCAAGGAAATCAGCCTGCCGAACATGCAGCACGCCATTCCGGCGTACTACGTGATCGCACCGGCGGAAGCCTCCTCCAACCTGTCGCGTTTCGACGGCGTGCGCTTCGGCTACCGCTGCGAAGAACCCAAGGACCTGACCGACCTGTACAAGCGCTCCCGTGGCGAAGGCTTCGGTGCCGAAGTGCAGCGCCGCATCATGGTCGGCACCTACGCTCTGTCGGCCGGCTACTATGACGCCTACTACGTCAAGGCGCAGCAGATCCGCCGCCTGATCAAGAACGACTTCATGGCCGCTTTCAATGATGTCGACCTGATCCTCGGCCCGACCACGCCGAACCCGGCCTGGAAACTCGGCGCCAAGAGCAACGACCCGGTCGCCGCCTACCTGGAAGACGTCTACACCATCACCGCCAACCTGGCAGGCCTGCCGGGCCTGTCGATGCCTGCCGGCTTCGTCGATGGCCTGCCGGTCGGCGTGCAGCTGCTGGCCCCGTACTTCCAGGAAGGCCGCCTGCTCAACGTCGCGCACCGTTACCAGCAAGTCACCGACTGGCACACCCGCGCCCCTAACGGCTTCTGAGGAATTCACACATGCAATGGGAAGTTGTGATCGGGCTGGAGATTCATACCCAGCTGGCCACCCAGTCGAAGATCTTCTCCGGCAGCGCCACCACCTTCGGCTCCGAGCCGAACACCCAGGCCAGCCTGGTTGACTTAGGGATGCCCGGCGTCCTGCCGGTGCTGAACCAGGAAGCCGTTCGCATGGCCTGCATGTTCGGCCTGGCGATCGATGCCGAGATCGGCAAGCGCAACGTGTTCGCGCGCAAGAACTACTTCTACCCCGACCTGCCCAAGGGCTACCAGATCAGCCAGATGGACCTGCCGATCGTCGGCAAGGGCCACCTGGACATCGCCCTGGAAGATGGCACCATCAAACGCATCGGCGTCACTCGCGCGCACCTGGAAGAAGACGCTGGCAAGAGCCTGCACGAAGACTTCAGCGGCTCTACCGGCATCGACCTGAACCGTGCCGGCACCCCGCTGCTGGAAATCGTCTCCGAGCCGGACATGCGAAGCGCCAAGGAAGCCGTGGCCTACGTCAAGGCCATCCACGCCCTGGTGCGCTACCTGGGCATCTGCGACGGCAACATGGCCGAAGGCTCGCTGCGCTGCGACTGCAACGTGTCGATCCGCCCCAAAGGCCAGACCGAGTTCGGCACCCGCTGCGAGATCAAGAACGTCAACTCGTTCCGCTTCATCGAACGCGCGATCAACAGCGAGATCCAGCGCCAGATCGACCTGATCGAGGACGGCGGCAAGGTGGTGCAGGAAACCCGCCTGTACGACCCGAACAAGGACGAAACCCGCTCCATGCGCAGCAAGGAGGAGGCCAACGACTACCGCTACTTCCCCGACCCGGACCTGCTGCCAGTGGTGATCGAGGACAGCTTCCTCGAAACCGTGCGTGCCGGCCTGCCAGAGCTGCCACCGCAGAAAGTCGAGCGCTTCCAGAGCCAGTACGGCCTGTCGGCCTACGACGCCAACGTGCTGGCTTCCAGCCGTGAGCAGGCAGACTACTTCGAAGAAGTGGTGAAGATTGGTGGCGATGCCAAACTGGCCGCCAACTGGGTCATGGTCGAGCTGGGCAGCCTGCTGAACAAGCTGGGCATCGAGATCGACCAGGCGCCGGTCAGCGCTGCGCACCTGGGCGGCATGCTGCTGCGCATTCGCGACAACACCATCAGCGGCAAGATCGCCAAGACCGTGTTCGAGGCCATGGCCGCCGGTGAAGGCGATGCCGACAGCATCATCGAAAGCAAAGGCCTCAAGCAGGTCACCGACACCGGTGCGATCGACAAGATGCTCGACGAGATGCTCGCCGCCAACGCCGAACAGGTCGAACAGTACCGCGCCGCCGACGAGGCCAAGCGCGGCAAGATGTTCGGCTTCTTCGTAGGCCAGGCGATGAAGGCCTCCAAAGGCAAGGCCAACCCGGGGCAGGTGAACCAATTGCTCAAGGCCAAGCTCGAAGGGTGATTGTTTTACCCCTGTAGTCCTGCGAGGGCTTCGCCCTCGTTCGCGGGTAAACCCGCTCCCACAGGTACTGCGCCGCTCTCACAGGCGGCGGCTACCTGTGGGAGCGGGTTTACCCGCGAATGGCCGCACTAGGAGAGCACCTGACTTGCTGAAACGTTCCTTGAGTACCCTCGCCCTCTTCTCCGTCCTGGCCGGCTGTGCCAGCCATGACATCGACCCCCGTGGTTACAACCAGACCGGTACCGCTTCCTATTACGGCTCGCGCCACCACGGCAAACGCACCGCCAGCGGCGAACCGTTCAACCAGCACGGCCTTACCGCCGCCCACCGCAGCCTGCCGTTTGGCAGCCGAGTGCTGGTCACCAACCTGGCCAACGACCGCAGCGTTGTCGTGCGCATCAACGACCGTGGCCCGCATACCCGCGGCCGGCTGATCGACCTGTCACGTGCTGCAGCAGAAAAAATCGGCATGCTCCGTAGCGGAACGGCGCGCGTCCGGGTACAAGGTCTGAGCGACTGACCTGACAGGAGTCTGAACATTTTCGACCTGGCCACCCTCCCCACCTTCAGCCTGTTGCAAATGGGCATCGCCCTGCTGCTGCTGATCGCCGGGGCCGAACTGCTGGTGCGCGCCGCCCTGCGCCTGGCCCACCGCCTGCGCGTGCGGCCGCTGATCATCGGCCTGAGCCTAGTGGCCTTCGGCAGCACCGCGCCTCAGCTGACCGTAAGCCTGCAGGCCGCCTATCAGGGCGCCCCCGACGTGGCCGTGGGCAGCGTGATCGGCAGCAACATCTTCAACGTACTGGTCATCCTCGGCCTGGCCGCGCTGGTCATTCCGCTGCGGGTTTCACGCCAATTGGTGCGCCTGGACATTCCGCTGATGATCGTTGCCAGCGGCCTGGTGTATGCACTGTGTGCCAACGGCCATCTGGGCCGCGCCGAAGGGTTGCTGTTGCTGCTAGCCCTGGTG
The DNA here is from genome assembly GCF_044748405.1 of Pseudomonas sp. NPDC089996. NCBI lineage: Bacteria > Pseudomonadati > Pseudomonadota > Gammaproteobacteria > Pseudomonadales > Pseudomonadaceae > Pseudomonas > Pseudomonas sp. NPDC089996. The sequence goes on from NZ_JBIVGA010000003.1 coordinate 326,666, forward strand.
GGCTACCTGGCGATGCTGTGGCACCAGTCACGCAGCTATGCCCGCACCTACCCCGCGCCGGACACCGGGGCGGCCAGCGCCGGGCGCTTCTGGTCCGGGACGCTGCTGCAGGTGCTGTTCGGCCTTGGCCTGCTGAGCCTGGCCGGCCACCTGCTACTGGAAGCGGCCATTGAAGTGGCCACCGACCTTGGCCTGTCAGAACGCATCATCGGCCTGACTGTAGTCGCGGTGTGCACGTCCCTGCCTGAGCTTGCCGCCGCGCTGATCGCCGCTATCCGAGGCGAACGGGAGATAGCGGTGGGCACGGTGATCGGCAGCAACTTGTTCAACCTGCTGGCAGTACTTGGCCTGACCGCGCTGACCACCCCCGAACCACTGACTATCTCGCCCAATGCACTGGCCTTCGACCTGCCGGTGATGCTTGGCGTCGCAGCGCTGAGCCTGCCGGTGTTCTATTCCGGTTATCGCATCACCCGCGCCGAGGGGCTGGTGTTCCTCTGCCTGTATCTGGTGTATGGGCTGCATGTGGCGGCCTTCACCATGGGCATGCCACTGGCCGGCCGCCTGGAGCGGTTGATGCTGTTCTATGTGCTACCGGTGCTAGGTGCGGTGCTGCTGTTTACCACCGTAAGGGCCTGGCGCAGGCAGCATTGAACCTGCTCACTTGGCCTGGCGGGCTTTTTTCAGCTTGAAGGCCACCCACAGCACTGCAATCCACCCCGGAATCAACATCACCGAGATGCGAATCGGCGGCGTCAGGTACATCACCACCAGAATCAGGACGATGAACGCCAGGCACAGGTAATTGGTCAGCGGGTGCCCCCAGCTCTGATAGAACGGGGTAATGCCCGCCGCCAGCTTGGCCTTGCGGAACTTCAGGTGAGTAATGCTGATGCTGGCCCAGTTGATCACCAGCGCCGACACCGCCAACGCCATCAACAGGCCGAACGCCTCACCGGGCATCAGGTAGTTGATCAGCACGCACAGGCCGGTGGCCAATGCCGACACACCCAGCGCCGTAAGCGGCACGCCGCTGCGGCTGACCTTGAGCAGCTGTCGCGGTGCATCGCCCTGGCTGGCCAGACCGAACAGCATGCGGCTGTTGGCATAGACGCAGCTGTTGTACACCGACAGCGCGGCGGTCAGCACCACGATGTTGAGGATGGTCGCCACCAGGTCGCTATCCAGTTCGTGGAAGATCATCACGAACGGGCTGCCGCCCTGTACCACTTTCTGCCAGGGGTACAGCGACAGCAGCACGGCCAGGGCGCCGATATAGAAGATCAGAATGCGGTAGACCACCTGGTTGGTCGCCTTGGGGATGCTCTGGCGCGGGTTGTCGGCCTCGGCGGCGGTGATGCCGACCAGCTCCAGGCCACCGAACGAGAACATGATCACCGCCAGCGCCATCACCAGCCCGGTTATGCCATTGGGGAAGAACCCGCCGTATTGCCACAGGTTGGCCACGCTGGCATCCGGGCCGCCGTGGCCGCTGGCCAGCAGCCAGGCACCGAAAACGATCATGCTGACGATGGCCACCACCTTGACCAGGGCGAACCAGAACTCCATCTCGCCGTAGACCTTCACCTGGGTCAGGTTGATCAGGTTGATCACCACGAAGAAGATCGCCGCCGTGGCCCAGGTGGGGAATTCCGGCCACCAGTACTGCACGTAGATACCCACGGCCGTGAGCTCGGCCATGCCGACCAGCACGTACACCACCCAGTAGTTCCAGCCGGAGACGAACCCGGCGAACTCGCTCCAGTATTGGTGAGCAAAGTGGCTGAAGCTGCCGGCAACCGGCTCTTCGACCACCATCTCACCCAGTTGGCGCATGATGAAGAAGGCCATCAGGCCGGCGATGGCGTAGCCCAGCAGAACGGAAGGGCCGGCCAGCTGGATGGTCTGGGCGATGCCCAGAAACAGCCCGGTGCCAACGGCACCGCCCAGGGCGATCAGCTGGATATGGCGATTTTTCAGCCCGCGCTTCAGCTGCTCGGGCGTGCTCTGGTCTTGCATGAAGTGTCCTTTGGCTCAGTGAGGCAGTGTTGTAGCTGTCATTTGCGGACAAGGATCTAGATCCATCCGCCCCACTGCAAGATGAAAATACCAATATTGGTGGTGATCGCAGCCATTAACGTTGTGATCACGATGATCGACGCCGCCAACTCATGATTGCCATTCGCCGCGCGGGCCATGACATAGCTGGCCGCCGCAGTCGGGCTGCCGATGTACAGGAACAGGATGCCCAGTTCTGCACCGCGGAAGCCGCACAACCACGCACCCAAGGTGCCGATCAGCGGCAGCCAGACCATCTTCACCAGGCTGGCATCGACAGCCAGCTTGCCACTGTCACGCAGTGCCGCCAGCGACAGGGTGCCTCCGATACAGATCAGCGCCAGCGGCAGGGTCATCTGCGCCAGATAGTCACCCGAGGTCAGCAGCCAGTTGGGCAGCGGCACCTGGCCGTAGGCCATCGGCGTTGCCACCAGCACGCTGATGATCAGCGGGTTGCTGAAGATGCTTTTGCAGATGCTCCACGGGTCGGACTTGAGGTCCGGGCTGTACACCGCCAGTACCACCGCCGACAGCGAGTTGTACATGAGGATTACCAGGCCGGCGAGCACCGCTCCCAGGGAAATGCCGTAATCGCCATAGAGGCTGGCGGCCAGGGCCAGGCCGATCACGCCGTTGTTGCCGCGGAACGCGCCCTGGGTGTAGATGCCGCGCTCGGCCAGCGGGCTGCGCCAGATGGCCATGCCCCACGACACGGCAAAACCGACCAGGGTGGCGGCGACAAAGTAGAGGATGACCTTGGGCTGCACCGCTGTGGCCAGGTCGGCGTGGTAGATGCCGAGGAACAGCAATGCGGGCATGCAGACGTTGAACACCAACTGCGAGGCGACGCGGTTGAAGTTGTCGTCGATCAGGTGGATGCGTTTGAGCAGCACGCCCATGAACAGCATGGCGAAGACGGGCGCCGTGATGTTCAGCGTCTGTATGAGAAGGGCGAGCATGCGCAAGCGATCCTGATGGGGGTTGCCGTTAGGCGGCTAATGATACGCCAACGCGTCAGGAAATGCGGGGATCGAGCGGGACTATAAACAAGTTTCTCGATTAACCTGTGCCGGCAACTTCGCGGGTAAACCCGCTCCCACAGGGATTGTACAGATTCCAGGTCCTGTGTAATTCCTGTGGGAGCGGGCTTGCCCGCGAAAAGGCCGGTGCAGGCAGCAGAAGGTCAGCGGCGAACCGGGCGCTTCTGCAATTTGCGCTGCAAGGTCCGGCGGTGCATGCCCAGCGCCCGCGCGGTGGCGGAAATATTACCTTCGTGCTCGTTCAGCACGCGCTGGATGTGCTCCCACTGCAGGCGGTCCACCGACATCGGGTTTTCCGGCACCAGGGAATCCAGATCGGCATGCTCCGAAAGCAGCGCCGCCAGCACATCGTCGGCGTCGGCCGGCTTGCACAGGTAGTTGCAGGCACCGCGCTTGACCGCCTCTACGGCGGTGGCGATGCTCGAGTAACCGGTCAGGATCACCACGCGCATCTCCGGGTCCAGCTCCAGCAGCTTGGGCAGCAGCACCAGACCCGAGTCGCCTTCCATCTTCAGGTCCAGCGTGGCGTAGTCCGGCAGGTCCTGCTGGGCCAGGATCAGGCCTTCCTCGGCGGAACCGGCGGTGCTCACGCGGAAACCACGGCGGCTCATGGCGCGGGCCATGACCCGGGTAAAGGTGGCGTCATCGTCCACCAGCAACAGGTGCGGCAACTCTTCGCCTTCGACCTGGTTTTCATCGCTCATCATTCATCTCCTCGCGTGCCATGGGGCAGGCGCAGTTCGGTCAGGGTGCCACCCTGTTCATGACTATAGAGTTTCACCGAGCCGCCCGCACGGGTCACGCTGGCCTTGCTCAGGAACAGGCCCAGGCCGAAGCCTTTGCCCTTGGTGGTAATGAAGGGTTTGCCGATTGCTTCGGCGATGGCCGGCGGCACGCCGGGGCCATGGTCGCGGATGCTGATCAGGATATCCTGGGCGTCCCAGTCGAGGGTCACCTGCAGGTCATCGGGGCAGGCATCGGCTGCGTTGTTCAGCAGGTTCAGCAGCGCCTGGGTCAGGTCCGGTGGCGGCGTCAGGCGTGGCACCTGACCGTCGCGCAGGCGCTGGAATCGATAGCTGGCCTCCGGGCGCATCAGGTGCCAGCGGTTCAGTGCCTCGTCGAGCCAGGCGGTGACGTCCTGTTCGACCACTGCCAGGCGGCGGTTGGCTTCGGCGGCGCGTACCAGCTGCTGCAATGTTTCCTTGCACAGCTTGACCTGGTCCTGAAGGATTTGCAGGTCTTCCTGCAGCAGCGGATCGGTGTGATCCTGGCGCATTTCATTGAGCAGCACGCTCATGGTCGCCAAGGGTGTGCCCAGTTCGTGCGCCGCGCCAGCGGCCTGGGTGGCCACGGCCAGCAACTGCTCATCACGCAGGCTTTCTTCGCGGCGCTCGGAGCGCAACTGCTCTTGACGGCGCAGCTCCTCGGCCATGCGTGCGGCGAAGAAGGTAATTACGGCGGCGGCCAGGGCGATGCTCAGCCACATGCCATAGACCTGCATCTTGTCGCGCGCCATCGGCAGCCCCTCGAGCGGGTAGAACTGCACCAGCAGCAGGCTGTAGGCGGTCAGGGCAATGCCCGAAAGGATCAGCGAATACAGCCACGGCAAGGTCACCGCAGCGATGGCCAGCGGCACAAGGTAATAGGAGACGAACGGGTTGGTAGAACCACCCGAGTAATACAGCAAGGCACTGTGAATCAGCAGGTCGCAGGCCAGCTGCAAGGCATACTCGGTCTCGGTGACCGGCAACGACAGGCGCAGGCGCAAGGCGGTGAAGGCGCAGAGAATGGACGACAACGCCAGGGTCGCGGCCAGTGACAACCACGGCAGTGGCAGCAGGTCGGTCCAGTAGGCGACGCCCACGGAGCCTGCCTGGGCGGCAAGGACCAGAACGCGAATGACAGTCAGGCGCCAGAGGTTCTGGCGTGTTGCGGACAACGGTTGTGCGACGGCGAGCATGCGCTCTCCCGATGAGTGCTCCAGGAAAATCGGCTGGAGTATACCGAAGCCGGGCGCCCCGCTGCAGCGATGCGGCAAAGCGCCACACTTTGTCACACGTTCATGATGGCACTTTTGAACCCACTACACTTGTCCCGGTCTGATGGCCCATGCGTGGATGGATGACCAGAACCCACGCCCACTATTGCCAAGGAGTAACACATGCACATCCCACGTCGCGGCGCGGCCCTGATCCTCTCCTGCGGCCTGCTCGCCAGCCTGCCGGCGCTGGCAGCCGACGAGCCGCGCTACAACCAGGTGTCGCTGCGCGCCGAAGTCAGCAAGGAAGTGGCGCGCGACCTGATGGTCGTGACCCTCTACAGCGAAGCGCAGAACACCGACCCGGGCAAGCTCGCCAAGCAGATCACAGAAACCATGAACAAGGCCGTGCAGCAGGCACGCCAGGTCAAGGACGTGAAGATCAGCCAGGGCAGCCGCAACAGCTACCCGATTTATGACAGCAAGGGCCAGAAAATCACCGGCTGGCGCGAGCGCGCCGAGCTGCGCCTGGAAGGTGCCGACTTCCCGGCCCTGTCCCAGCTCACCGCCGACCTGCTGCAAGACCTGAAAATGGGTGGCATGGACTTCTCCATCGCCCCGGCCACGCGCAAGGCCAGTGAGGATGAGCTGCTCAAGGATGCGGTAAACGCCTTCAAGGCCCGTGCGCAGTTGGCCACCGAGGCGTTGGGGGGCAAGGGTTATAAAGTGGTCAGCCTGAACCTGAACAGCTCCGGTTACCCGCGCCCGTACCTGCGTAGCGCGCCGATGGCGATGATGGCCAAGGCTGCGGATGAGGCGGCGCCAGCGCCGGATATCGAGGCGGGTACCAGTGAAGTGAGCATGAATGCTGATGGCCTGATCGAAGTGCAGATGCCCTGAATAGCAACACAGCCCCCTGTAGGAGCGGCCTTGTGTCGCGAAAGGGGCGCGCAGCGCCCCCTGGATTTCAACTGCACCGCAAGATTGCCAGGGCCGCCTTGCGGCCCTTTCGCTACACAAGGCCGCTCCCACACAGATCGCGCCAGCTCTTGGAGAATTGAGCAAGACAGTTGCTTTCACAAAGAGCTGCCTACATCAAATACAGAAATTTCCTACGCACTATAGAAGTGCGTCCTACACACTCCCTGCCTCCGTAACATCCAGCAAAAAGCCATCATTTCACCCTCGCAAACGTTCAACTTCGCTGAAAGTTATACGAATGCGACATCCATGTACGCCCGTACTACTTTTCTGACGCCAACTATCCTTCTGCCTGTTGCATTGGGAATACCCCCTGCATAAGTATCCGCAGGTCGGCTCACGAGGCCACCTCAAACCAAAAACGACAACATTGAGGCCACCATGCTCAAACACGCAGTCATTCCGTTCCTGCTAGGTGCAGGCTTGCTCGCCGGCGCTCCGCTGGCCCACGCGGCGTCCAACCTGGTGTTCTGCTCCGAAGGCAGCCCGGCCGGCTTCGACCCGGGGCAATACACCACCGGAACCGACTTCGACGCCTCGGCCGAGACCGTGTTCAACCGCCTGACCCAGTTCGAACGCGGCGGTACCGCGGTAATCCCGGGCCTCGCGACCCAATGGGACGTGGCCGACGACGGCAAGACCTACACCTTCCACCTGCGCGAAGGGGTCAAGTTCCACACCACTGACTACTTCAAGCCGACCCGCCCCTTCAACGCCGATGACGTGCTGTTCACCTTCAACCGCATGCTCGACAAGAATCACCCGTTCCGTAAGGCCTACCCCACCGAGTTCCCCTACTTCACCGACATGGGCATGGACAAGAACATCGCCAAGGTGGAGAAGCTCGACGATCACACGGTGAAGTTCACCCTGAATGAAGTGGACGCCGCGTTCATCCAGAACCTGGCCATGAGTTTCGCCTCCATTCAGTCCGCCGAATACGCCGACCAATTGCTCAAGGACGGCAAGGCTGCCGACATCAACCAGAAGCCGATCGGCACCGGCCCGTTCGTGTTCAGCAAGTACCAGAAAGATGCGCAGATCCGCTTCAAGGGCAACAAGGACTACTGGAAGCCCGAGGATGTGAAGATCGACAACCTGATCTTCGCCATCACCACCGACGCTTCGGTGCGCATGCAGAAGCTGAAGAAGAACGAGTGCCAGGTCACCCTGTTCCCGCGGCCGGCCGACATCGAGCCACTGAAGGCCGACAAGAACCTGCAAATGCCGCAGCAGGCCGGCTTCAACCTCGGCTACATCGCCTACAACGTGATGGACAAGATCAAGGGCAGCAACGAGCCCAACCCCATGGCTCAGCTGAAAGTCCGCGAAGCGCTGGACATGGCCGTGGACAAGAAGAAGATCATCGAGTCGGTGTACCAGGGCGCCGGCCAACTGGCAGTCAACGCCATGCCGCCCACCCAGTGGTCCTATGACACCAGCATCAAGGACCCGGCGTACGACCCGGAAAAGGCCAAGCAGCTGCTCAAGGAAGCCGGCATCAAGGAAGGCACCGAGATCACCCTGTGGGCCATGCCCGTGCAACGCCCTTACAACCCCAATGCCAAGCTGATGGCCGAGATGCTGCAATCCGACTGGGCCAAGATCGGCATCAAGGCGAAGATCGTCAGCTATGAATGGGGCGAGTACATCAAGCGTTCCAAGGGCGGCGAACAGGGCGCCATGCTGATCGGCTGGAGCGGCGACAACGGTGACCCGGACAACTGGCTCGGCACCCTCTATGGCTGCGATGCCGTCGATGGCAACAACTTCTCCAAGTGGTGCTACAAGCCCTATGACGACCTGATCAAGCAGGCCAAGGCCACCTCCGACCAGGCCAAGCGCACCCAGCTGTACCAGAAGGCCCAGCACATTCTCAAGGAGCAGGTACCGATCACCCCGATCGCCCACTCCACCGTGTACCAGCCGATGAGCGCCAAGGTGAAGGACTTCAAGATCAGCCCGTTCGCGTTGAACGCCTTCTACGGCGTCAGCGTGGAGAAATAGGGTAGACCCCGGCTCCCGCCAGACCGCGGCGGGGGCCAATTCACCATAACCAAGCACTGCACACCCGCTCCGACGCTACCCGCGACGGGGTCGGGAAACTGTTGCCGCCATTCGTACCCCGAAGCGGCTCGAACAGCTGGAAAAGGAACCGCCATGCGCCACGTCACTCGCCTCTCGACCCTGCTCGCCCTCGGCCTGTTGAGCCAGGCCTCTGCCCTCCAGGCCAGTAACCTGGTGTTTTGCTCCGAAGGCAGCCCGGCCGGCTTCGACACTGCCCAGTACACCAGTGCCACCGACAACGATGCCGCCGAGCCGATCTACAACCGGCTGGTGGAGTTCGAACGCGGCGGCACGGCCGTGCACCCGGCGCTGGCGACGAAATGGGACGTTTCCGACGATGGCCTGCGTTACACCTTCCACCTGCGAGAGGGCGTGAAGTTCCACGCCAACAAGGCCTTCAAACCGAGCCGCGATTTCAACGCCGACGACGTACTGTTCACCTTCAACCGCATGCTCGACAAGGATCAGTCGTTCCGCAAGGCCTACCCCACCGAGTTCCCGTATTTCGTCAGCATGGGCCTGGACAAGAACATCGCGAAAGTCGAGAAGACCGGCCCGCTGACCGTGGTGTTCACCCTGAACAAGGTCGATGCGGCATTCATCCAGAACCTGGCGATGAGCTTCGCCTCGATCCTGTCTTCTGAATACGCCGAAAAGCTGCTGGCCAGTGGGCGCCCCAGCGATATCAACCAGCAACCGATCGGCACCGGGCCATTCGTGTTTCAGCGTTACCAGAAGGACTCGCAGATCCGCTACAAGGGAAACAAGGATTATTGGGCGCCGGATCAAGTGAAGATCGACAACCTGGTGTTCTCGATCAACACCGATGCATCGGTGCGTATCCAGAAGCTGCGCCGCGACGAATGCCAGGTGACCCTGCACCCACGCCCGGCCGACCTGCCGGCGCTCAAGGCCGATGGCAAGCTGCAAGTCATGCAGCAGCCGGGTTTCAACCTTGGCTACATCGCCTACAACACCCAGCACCCACCTTTCGACCGCCTTGAAGTGCGCCAAGCCATGGACATGGCGGTGAACAAGCAGGCCATTCTCCAGGCGGTGTACCAGGACTCCGGCCAGCTGGCGGTCAATGCCATGCCCCCGACCCAGTGGTCCTATGACAACAGCCTCAAGGACGCGCCCTTCGACCCGGAAAAGGCCAAACAGCTGCTACAGCAGGCCGGGGTGAAGCCGGGCAGCGAAATCACCCTGTGGGCCATGCCGGTACAGCGACCGTACAACCCCAATGCCAAGCTGATGGCCGAGATGCTCCAGGCCGACTGGAACAAACTCGGCTTCAAGGTGCGCATCGTCAGCTACGAATGGGGCGAATACCTCAAGCGCATGAAAAGCGGCGAGCACGACATCGCCCTGATCGGCTGGACCGGCGACAACGGCGACCCGGACAACTGGCTCGGCACCCTCTACAACTGCGACGCCATCGGCAGCAACAACTACTCGCTGTGGTGCGACCCGCAGTACGACAGCCTGGTCAAAAAGGCCAAGCAGGTCACCGACCGCGAACAGCGCACGGCCCTTTACCAGCAGGCCCAGCAGCGCCTGAAGCAGCAGGTGCCGATCACCCCGGTGGCGCATTCCACGGTGAACCAGCCGCTGAGCATCAAGGTGGTGGATTTCAAGGTCAGCCCGTTTGGGCGCAATGACTTTTCCGGTGTGAGTGTTGATTAGGCATTAACCAGGACCAACCCCTTCGCGGGGCAAGCCCGCTCCCACACAGATCACGGCAGGTTTAGAAAACTGTGGGGGCGGGCTTGCCCCGCGAAAGGGCCGGCACAGCCAACACAACTCCCCGATTTTGCCCGGTGACCCCGGGCACCCCTGGCAACACCGCAGCAAACAACCCGGCCCACAAGGCCAGGCAATAACTAAAAGAACGTAAGGGAGCTTTTACCTTGAGACTATTCACCTTGACCGCTCTGGCCTTATCCATCGGCACCTTTTCCGCCGTGACAGAGGCCGACACCCAGAGCCAGGACTACGTCCCCTTCAGCCTGAAATCCAGCAGCGAGCAGGACGAAGCCAAAGGCTTCATCGACGGCCAGAGCCTGTCCGGCAGCACCCGCAACTGGTACGCCCGTGAACGCGCCACCCGCGCGCCGCTGTGGAAGTACTACAAAAGCGACGGCACCCGCCACGATACCCACAGCCGCGACAACTGGGTGCAGGGCACCATCCTCAACTACAGCTCGGGGTTCACCCAGGGCACCGTGGGCTTCGCCGTCGAAGCCGCCGGCTACAACGCCATCGCCCTGGAACAAGGCCGTGCAGCGATCGCCGGGCCGAACAACCGGACCCTCACCCACAGCGACGGCGACCCGGTCGGCCAGTGGAGCAAGATGGGCCTGGCCAACGTCAAGGCGCGGCTGTCCAACACCACCCTCACCGTCGGCCGCCAATCCGTGGACACGCCGATGATCGCCTACATCGGCAACCGTGCACTGCCGTCGAGCTTCCAGGGCGCGTTCCTGCACAGCGCCGAGTTCGACAATCTGTCACTCGACCTGGGCACCTTCGACCGCGTGTCGCCACGCACTGAGCAGAGCCTGAGCAAGTTCCGCAGCGAATACAGCGCCACCGGTGTCGAAACCGACCGCGCCAGCACCGCAGGTTTCAACTACCAGCCGTTCAAGAGCCTGAGCACCAGCCTGTACGCCACCAAGGTCGACGACTTCTGGAACCAGTACTACTTCGGCGCCAGCCACGTGCTCGGCGACAACGCCGTGCTCGCCCTGACCACCGGCCTGAACTACTACAAGACCGTGGACGCCGGCAGCAAGAAGATGGGCGAGATCGACAACGATACCTACAGCCTGTCGCTCGGCCTGACCCACCAGGCGCATACCCTCACGGCATCGTGGCAGCAGGTCAACGGCAACGAGTACTTCGATTACCTGCACGAAACCAACGGCATCTACCTGGCCAACTCGCTGCTGTCGGACTTCAACGGCCCCAACGAGAAATCCCTGCAGCTTTCCTACGTGCTGAACATGGCGCCCTACGGCGTGCCCGGCCTCAAGTTCAACCTGTACAACGCCCGTGGCTGGGGCATCGACGGCACCCACTACCGTGGCACCGCCTACGATGTGAACGGCCTGGACGGCGAAACCCACTACGAGTGGGGCATCGGCACCAGCTATGCCGTGCAGAGCGGGCCGCTGAAAGACACCAGCATCCGCGCCACCTACACCGCGCACCGCGCCAGCAAGGCCCAAGCCGATGGCAGCCTGGACGAGTTCCGCGTGGTCACCACCATTCCATTCAACATTCTCTGACCGATGGCGCCGTGGCCCGCTTCGACGCGGGCCGTGGCGGCTACGCTGGAATCAATGCAAGCAGGGAGTTTCCATGACATCGCTACCGCTCCGCGCTGCCCTGGCAGCGGTCATCCTGGGCGCCGCCGGCCACCTCGCGGCCAAGCCGCTGGTGGTGTGCACCGAAGCCAGCCCGGAAGGCTTCGACATCGTCCAGTACACCACCGCCGTCACCGCCGATGCCTCGGCCGAAACGGTGTTCAACCGCCTGGTCGACTTCAAGCCCGGCACCACCGACATCCAGCCGGCGCTGGCCGAACGCTGGGACATTTCCCCGGACGGCCTGACCTACACCTTCCACCTGCGCCAGGGGGTGAAGTTCCACACCACCGACTACTTCAAGCCGACCCGCGACTTCAACGCCGACGACGTGTTGTGGAGCCTGAATCGCCAGCTCGACCCGAATCACCCGTGGCACGACAAGACCAGCGTCGGCTACCCGTACTTCGAGAGCATGGCATTCAAAGACCTGCTCAAGTCGGTGACCAGCACCGATGCGCACACCGTGGTGATCACCCTGACCCGCCCCGAAGCGCCGTTCCTGCGCGACATGGCCATGGCCTTCACCTCGATCTATTCCGCCGAATACGGTGACCAGTTGCTCAAGGCCGGCAAGACCGGCGACCTCAACAGCAAGCCGATCGGCACCGGCCCGTTCATCTTCCAGCGCTACAACAAGGACGCCCAGGTTCGCTACAAGCCCAACCCGGAGTACTTCCGTGGCAAGCCACCGGCCGACGCGTTGGTCTTTGCCATCGCCACCGACAGCAACGTGCGCCTGCAGAAGCTGCGCGCCAACGAATGCCAGGTGGCGCTGTATCCCAAACCCGATGACGTACCCTCGATCAGGCAAGACCCGAAGCTCAAGGTCGACGAAATCGAAGCCCTGGTCACCGGCTATATCGCGATGAACACCGAGCACAAGTACCTGAGCGACGTGCGCGTGCGCAAAGCCATCAACATGGCCTTCGACCGCCAGGCCCACGTCGACCAGCTGTTCGGCAAAGGCAACGCACAGGTCGGCGTGAACCCCTACCCGCCGACCCTGATCGGCTACAACACCGAGAACAGGAACCCGCCCCGCGACCTGGCCAAGGCCCGGGAACTGCTGCAGCAGGCCGGCGTGCCGGAAGGCACGGTGATCACCCTGTTCACCCGCAACGGCGGCGGCGCGACCAACCCCAACCCGCGCCTGTCCGCCGAGATGCTGCAGGCCGACCTCAAGCAGATCGGCCTGAAGCTGGATATCCGCGTGATGGAATGGGCCGAGATGCTGCGCCGCGCCAAGAACGGTGAGGCCGACCTGGTGTCCTCTGGCTGGGCCGGTGACAACGGTGACCCGGACAACTTCCTCAGCCCGCTGCTCAGTTGCGACGCCGCCAAAGCCGGCGAGAACTATGCACGCTGGTGCAACCCCAAGTTTCAGGAGCTGATCACCCGCGCACGCGAAGTGATCGACAACGACCAACGCGCCAGGCTCTATGCCGAGGCTTTGAAGGTGTACGATGACGATCAACCCTGGATCAGCATGGCCCATCCGAAGATGTTCACCGCCATGCGTGACAACGTGGAGGGCTACGTGATCAACCCTCTGACCAACAACAACTTCGCCACCACCAAGGTGAAGTAGAACAACAACGATCGCCGGGACCCGACACGGGCACCGGCGGCACTGCCCTGACCGGCTGATGAGGTAACCCCGACAATGTTGAGTTTTATTGCCCGGCGCCTGGGCCTGCTGATACCGACCTTCTTCGGTATCACCCTGCTGACCTTCGCGCTGATACGCCTGATCCCCGGCGACCCGGTGGAAGTGATGATGGGCGAGCGCAGGGTCGACCCCGAAATGCACGCCCAGGCCATGGAGCGCCTGGGCCTGAACAAGCCGTTGCCCGCCCAGTACCTGGACTATGTCGGCAAACTGGCCCAGGGCCACCTCGGTGAATCGCTGCGCACCCGCGAGAGCGTGTGGACCGAGTTCCTCACCCTGTTCCCCGCCACCCTGGAGCTGGCCATGGCCGCCCTGCTGTTCGCCGGCATCGTCGGCCTGCTGGCCGGGGTGATCGCCGCGCTCAAGCGCGGTTCGCTGTTCGACCACGGTGTGATGGGGATCTCCCTGGCCGGCTATTCCATGCCGATCTTCTGGTGGGGCCTTATCCTGATCATGTTCTTCTCGGTGAGCCTGGGCTGGACCCCGGTGTCCGGGCGCATCGACCTGCTTTATGACATCGAGCCGAAAACCGGCTTCATGCTCATCGACACCCTGCTCAGCGACGAGGAAGGCGCGTTCAAGGACGCGGTGATGCACCTGATCCTGCCGGCCATCGTGCTCGGCACCATCCCGCTGGCGGTGATCGCCCGCATGACCCGCTCATCGATGCTCGAAGTGCTGCGCGAGGACTACATCCGTACGGCCCGCGCCAAGGGCCTGTCGCCGGCCCGCGTGGTGTTCGTGCATGGCCTGCGCAACGCGCTGATCCCGGTGCTGACGGTGTTTGGCCTGCAGGTCGGCACGCTGCTGGCCGGCGCCGTGCTCACCGAAACCATCTTCTCCTGGCCGGGCATCGGCAAATGGCTGATCGAAGCCATCGGTGCCCGTGACTACCCCGTGGTCCAGAACGGCATCCTGTTGATCGCCTGCCTGGTGATCCTGGTCAACTTCGTCGTGGATATCCTCTACGGCCTGGCCAACCCACGCATCCGTCATCAGCGCTGAGGCCTTCGCCATGACTAGCCCGATTCCGAAGTCCGTCACACCGGCCAGCCCGGTGGACCAGAGCCTGCTCTACCCCTCACCCTACAAAGAATTCTGGCACGCCTTCTCGCGCAACAAGGGCGCGGTAATGGGCCTGGCCTTCATGTGCCTGGTGGTGTTCTGCGCGTTGTTCGCGCCGTGGGTCGCCCCCCATGACCCGAGCGAACAGTACCGCGACTTCCTGCTGACCCCGCCGGTGTGGCTCGACGGCGGTAACTGGCAGTTCATCCTCGGCACCGACGAGCTTGGCCGCGACCTGCTGTCGCGCCTGATCCAGGGTGCACGCCTGTCACTGCTGATCGGCCTGTCGTCGGTGGTGATATCGCTGATTCCGGGGATACTGCTGGGCCTGTTGGCCGGCTTCTTCCCGCAGGTGCTCGGCCCATCGATCATGCGCCTGATGGACGTGATGCTCGCCCTGCCGTCACTGCTGCTGGCCGTGGCCATCGTCGCCATCCTCGGCCCAGGCCTGATCAACACGGTGATCGCCATCGCCATCGTTTCCTTGCCGTCCTACGTGCGCCTGACCCGCGCCGCAGTGATGGGCGAGCTGAACCGCGACTACGTCACCGCCGCCCGCCTGGCCGGTGCCGGGCTGCCACGGCTGATGTTCGTCACCGTGCTGCCCAACTGCATGGCGCCGCTGATCGTGCAGGCCACCTTGAGTTTTTCCTCGGCAATCCTCGACGCCGCCGCCCTGGGCTTCCTCGGCCTCGGCGTTCAGCCGCCAACCCCCGAGTGGGGCACCATGCTGGCCTCGGCCCGTGACTACATCGAGCGCGCCTGGTGGGTGGTGAGCCTGCCTGGCCTGACCATTCTGCTCAGTGTGCTGGCAATCAACCTGATGGGCGACGGCCTGCGCGATGCGCTGGACCCGAAACTCAAGAACGCCGCCTGAGGAGAACGCCATGTCACTGTTGCAGATCAACAACCTGAACGTGCGCTTCGGCGACGCCAATGCAGTACCCGTGGTCGATGGCCTGGACCTGGCGGTGGACGCCGGCGAGATTCTGGCCATCGTCGGCGAGTCCGGCTCGGGCAAATCCGTCACCATGATGGCCCTGATGGGCCTGATCGACGCCCCCGGGCGCATCACCGCCGATGCGCTCACCTTCGACGGCACCGACATGCTCAAGCTCAGTGGCCGCCAGCGGCGCAAGGTGGTGGGCAAGGACATCGCCATGGTCTTCCAGGACCCGATGACCGCGCTCAACCCCAGCTACACCGTGGGCTACCAGATCGAGGAAGTGCTGCGCCAGCACCTGGGCCTGAAGGGCAAGGCTGCGCGCCAGCGTGCCCTGGAGCTGTTGAAGAAGGTGGAAATCCCGGCCGCCGAAAGCCGCCTGGACGCCTACCCGCACCAACTGTCCGGCGGCATGAGCCAGCGCGTGGCGATCGCCATGGCCATCGCCGGCGAACCCAAGCTGCTGATCGCCGATGAACCGACCACCGCGCTGGACGTGACCATCCAGGCACAGATCATGGAGCTGCTGGTCAACCTGCAGAAGGAGCGCAACATGGCGCTCATCCTGATCACCCATGACCTGGCCGTGGTCGCCGAAACCGCCAGGCGCGTGTGCGTGATGTACGCCGGGCAGGCCGTGGAAGTCGGCCAGGTGCCGGAGCTGTTCGACGTGCCCGCCCACCCGTACAGCGAAGCGCTGCTGGCGGCGATCCCCGAGCACAGCATCGGCGCCGAACGCCTGGCCACCCTGCCCGGCATCGTTCCCGGCCGCTACGACCGCCCGGCCGGCTGCCTGCTGTCACCGCGTTGCCCCTATGTGCAGGACAACTGCCGGCACCAGCGCCCGACCCTCGATCCCCAGGCACACAGCCTGGTGCGTTGCTTCTATCCGCTGAACCAGGAGGTGGCGTGATGGCCGTCGTTCTCACTGCTCGGGAGCTGACCCGGCATTACGAAGTTTCCCGCGGGCTGTTCAAGGGTCACGCCCTGGTGCGCGCGCTCAATGGCGTGTCGTTCGAACTGGAGGCCGGCAAGACCCTGGCCGTGGTCGGTGAATCCGGCTGTGGCAAGTCGACCCTGGCCCGTGCCCTGACGCTGATCGAGGAGCCCTCCTCCGGCTCGCTGCAAATCGACGGCACCGAGGTGAAGGGCGCCAGCAAGGCCGAGCGCAAGCAGCTGCGCCGCGACGTGCAGATGGTGTTCCAGAGCCCCTATGCCTCGCTCAACCCGCGACAGAAGATTGGTGACCAGCTGGCCGAACCACTGCTGATCAACACCTCGCTCAGCAAGGCCGAGCGGCGCGAGAAAGTGCAGAAGATGATGGAGCAGGTCGGGCTGCGCCCTGAACACTATCAGCGCTACCCGCACATGTTCTCCGGCGGTCAACGCCAGCGAATTGCCCTGGCCCGGGCGATGATGCTGCAACCGAAGGTACTGGTGGCGGACGAGCCGACGTCGGCGCTCGACGTGTCGATCCAGGCGCAGGTGCTGAACCTGTTCATGGATTTGCAGAAGGAGTTCAACACCGCCTACGTGTTCATCTCGCACAACCTCGCGGTGGTGCGGCATGTGGCCGATCAAGTGCTGGTGATGTACCTGGGGCGACCGGCGGAGATGGGGCCGAAGGAGGATATCTACGAGAAACCGCTGCATCCGTATACCCAAGCGCTGCTGTCGGCGACACCGGCGATTCACCCCGATCCGCTGAAGCCGAAGATTCGCATTGTGGGGGAGCTGCCCAACCCGCTGAATCCGCCGGATGGGTGTGCGTTTCACAAGCGTTGCCCGTATGCGACCGAGCGCTGTGCCAAGGAGGTGCCGGCGTTTCGGCAGGTAGGTACCCGGCAGGTGGCTTGCCACTATGCCGAGCAGTTCCTTTAGGCTTTGGATTTCTGGGGCCGCTTCGCGGCCCTTTCGCGACACAAGGCCGCTCCTACAAGGGATCGCGATTTCCTGTAGGAGCGGCCTTGTGTCGCGAAAGGGCTGCGCAGCAGCCCCAGCCATCTCAATGCATAAAGAACCAGATCAGGATAATCACGGGAATCGGCACCCCAATCATCCACAACAGTATCGAGCGCATGGCCTTTCTCCTTGTTCGATGGTGATTAGACCGGTGCACCTGCCATGCCATCGGTATCAAAAAATTACATTCATATGAATCAATCACTTATCTCACAACCCTTGTGAAGAAACCATGCAAAACGCCTGATCCGCACCCTTGCGCCTGGGTGTTCTGCAATGCACTATCCAGTTCCATGACCGCCACCACTCTCCCCGACGGCCCCGAGCAGACCCCGCACACCGCCGACACCGTGCTGCGCTACCACCTGTGCTGGAAGCACCGTGACCTCGACGGTGTGATCGCGCTGTACCACCCCGACATCCAGTACCACGATTTCTTCCAGAACCGCGTGCTCGGCTACGGCGAGCTGCGCGAATACGTGCGCGCCTGCCTGCCCCATGAAGCCGGCGAAGACATCGTCCACAGCGACCGCATTCGCGTCGACGGCTGCACCGCTTTCATCCAGTACCAGGTCACGGTGCAAGGTGGCGACGGCCTGGTGGCGTTCCAGTCCAGCGAAGCGATCACCGTCAAGGACGGCCTGATCTGGCGGGTCAACGAGTACGCCACCCTGGTTCGCCAGAACGGCAACGGCCTGGTCAGCAGCGGCCCGCGCCCGGCCACCAGCCGCCTGGGCCTGTCGCCGCGGCAGCTGTCGACCATGGCCCAGGACCTGGAGCACTACTTCCAGCGCCAGCGCCCCTACCTCGACCCGGAGCTGGACTTGCAGCAGGTGGCCGACGCCAGCGGCTACAGCCGCAACCAGATCTCCTACCTGCTCAACCAGGTGCTCGGGCAAAGCTTCTACCGCTACGTCAACCAGGCGCGCCTGCAGCACCTGATGGCCAGCCTCGACGACGACAGCGTCGAGGCGCCGATCGACGACTTGGCATTCAATGCCGGTTTCAACTCGCTGTCGGCGTTCTACAAGTGCTTTCGCGAACACACCGGCCTCACCCCCAAGGCCTATCTCAAGCAAATTTCCCTGCGTGCACGCACGTAAGACAGCCACCGGCCGACACCACTAGCATCGCCCACAGACCTTGACGGATGTGGAGCAAAACCCGATGCAACCCCTGCGCACGCTCAGCCTGTGGATGGACCAGCTCGACGAGCCGCTGTGCGCGCGCCCAGCCCTGCGCCAGGACCTTGAAGTCGATGTGTGCATCATCGGCGCCGGCTACACCGGGCTATGGACCGCCTACTACCTCAAGCGCCAGGCGCCTCAACTGAGCATCGCGGTGATCGAGGCCAACATCGCCGGCTTCGGCGCCTCGGGGCGCAATGGCGGCTGGCTGATGGGCAACCTGCTCGGCGAAGACCGCCTGCTCGCCACCCTGTCGCCGCAGCAGCGCCGCGCCAGCATCGACCTGTTGCACGGCATACCGGATGAAGTGCACAGCGTGCTGCAGCGAGAAGGCATCGACTGCGACTACCGCAAAGGCGGTGTGCTGTATTGCGCTGCGCGCTACCCGGAGCAGGAGCGCAGCCTGCGCGCCTACCTCGATGACCTGTATCGCCAAGGCATGACCGAAGACGACTACCGCTGGCTGCGCCCCGAGCAGCTGGACACGCAACTGCGGGTCAGCAATGCCTACGGCGCGATCTACAGCCCGCACACCGCGACCATTCAGCCGGCCAAGCTGGCCCGTGGCCTGGCCCGGGCCGTGGAAGCGCTGGGCGTGACGATCTACGAGAACACCCCGGCCATCGACTGGCAGCCCGGCGAAGTACGCTCGCCACTGGCGCGCATCCGCTGCCAATGGATGGTACCCGCCGTTGAAGGGTATGCCGCCAGCCTGCCGCCGCTGGGCAAGCACCAGTTGCCGGTGCAGAGCCTGCTGGTCGCCACCGAGCCGCTGCCGGACTCGACCTGGGAGCAGATCGGCCTGAGCCAGGGCCAGGCCTTCAGCGAGAGCAGCCGCCAGGTCACCTACGGCCAGCGCACCGCCGACAACCGCCTGGTGTTCGGCGCCCGCGGCGGCTATCGCTTCGGCGGCCGGCTGCGCGAGAACTTCAACCTCGACGAGCACGAAATCGAACTGCGTCGCTACCTGTTCAGCGAACTGTTCCCGCAGCTCAGGCACGCACGCATCACCCATTCCTGGGGCGGCAACCTGGGCATGGCGCGGCGCTTCCGCCCGCACATGCTCTGCGACCGCCAGCGCGGCATCGCCCTGGCCGGCGGCTACGGCGGCGAAGGTGTCGGTGCCACCAACCTCGGTGGGCGCACGCTGGCGGCGCTGATCCTCAACCAGCACAACCAGCTGACCGCGCAACCCTGGGTGCTCGACAATCGCCCGGTTGCGAGCCTGGCCAGCTGGCCGCCCGAGCCCTGCCGCTGGCTCGGCTACAACGCGATCATCCAGAGCTTCGTCCACGAGGACCGGACCCTCGCCAATCCCGCCAGCGCGCCCTGGAGGCGGCGCCTGGCCAGCTCCCTTGCGGACTTCATGGAAGGCTTCATGCACTGACTTCCCTTACCCCGACACAGGACCCACCGGTCATGAGCATCACCCAGTTCAAACACACAGACAGCGCCGTGCTCGAAAGCGCCAACCCGGTCGCGGTGCCGCTTGGCGAACCCGTGGCATTGGCTTCGGTCACCTGCGTGGAACGCAGCGACGGCGTCGAAACCGGCATCTGGGAGTGCACCCCCGGGCGCTGGCGGCGACAGATCGTGCAGCAGGAGTTCTGCCACTTCATCAAGGGCCGCTGCACCTTCACCCCCGACGGTGGCGAGCCTCTGTTCATAGAAGCCGGAGACGCACTGATGCTACCGGCCAACAGCACCGGCATCTGGGACATCCAGGAGACCGTGCGCAAGACCTACGTTCTGATTTTCTGATCCGCTGATCGCCTGCCTTCGATAACAACAGACAAAGCAAGGTAAAACCGACATGCGCACGCTCCTTCTCGCTCCCCTGATGCTGGCCGCCAGCGTCGCCAGCGCCGCCGAAACGGTGAAGATCTACAACTGGTCCAGCTACGTCGCGCCCGACACGCTGAAGAACTTCCAGCAGGCCAGCGGCATCGTGCCGACCTATGACGTGTACGACAGCAACGAGACCCTCGACGGCAAGCTGATGACCGGCAACTCCGGCTACGACGTGGTGTTCCCGTCCAACCACTTCATGGCCCGGCAGATTCAAGGCAAGGCCCTGAAGCCGCTGGACAAGTCGCAGCTGCCCAACTGGCACAACCTCAACCCGGTGCTGATGAAGGCGCTGGAGGTCAACGACCCGGGCAACCAGTACGGCTTCCCGTACCTGTGGGGCAGCACCGGCATTGGCTACAACATCGACAAGGTCAAGGCGGTGCTCGGCGACAATGCGCCAGTGGATTCCTGGGACCTGATCTTCAAGCCCGAGTACATGAGCAAGCTGAAGAGCTGCGGCGTCGCGGTACTGGACAACGGCCCCGAACTGCTGCCGATCGCCCTGCACTACCTGGGCCTGCCACACCACAGCCAGAACCCGGCCGACTACGACAAGGCCAAGGCGCTGCTGATGCAGGTGCGGCCGTACATCAGCTACTTCCACTCATCGAAGTACACCGGTGACCTGGCCAACGGCGATATCTGCGTGGTGGTGGGCTTCTCGGGGGATGTGCTGCAGGCGAAGAACCGGGCCGAAGAGGCGAAGAACGGGGTGAAGGTAGGGTATTCGATCCCGAAGGAAGGTGCGCCGATGTGGTTCGACATGGTGGCCATGCCGGCCGATGCACCGGATGAAAAAGCCGGGTATGCCTACATGAACTACCTGTTGCAGCCGGAGGTGATGGCCAACATCAGCAACCATGTGCAGTATGCCAACGGCAACCTCAAGGCGGACGGACTGGTGGAGCCGGCGATAAAGGGTAATACGATGATTTACCCGAGCGACGATGTGATGGGCAAGCTGTATGCGCTGGAGGCCATGCCGGCGAAGATCGACCGCATCAGGACCCGGATCTGGACCAGCATCAAGGCCGGGAATTGATATGGGGCTGCTTTGCAGCCCTTTCGCGACACAAGGCCGCTCCTACAGGGACATGCGATCCCTTGTAGGAGCGGCCTTGTGTCGCGAAAGGGCCGCAAAGCGGCCCCAATTTCACTGATTAATGATGCTCGCGGGTAGCCCGGAACTTGATGTCCGGCCAGCGCTCTTCCATCAGCGACAGGTTGACCCGGGTCGGCGCCAGGTAGGTCAGGTGACCGCCACCGTCGATGGCCAGGTTTTCCATGGCCTTGTTCTGGAATTCCTCGAGCTTCTTCTTGTCGTCGCAGCCGATCCAGCGGGCCGACCATACGGTGATCGGCTCGTAGGCGCATTCCACCTTGTACTCTTCCTTCAGGCGGCTGGCGACCACGTCGAACTGCAGCACACCGACCGCACCGAGGATGATGTCGTTGCTGCGCTCCGGGAAGAACACCTGGGTCGCGCCTTCTTCGGCCAGCTGCTGCAGGCCCTGACGCAGCTGCTTGGATTTCAGCGGGTCCTTCAGGCGCACGCGGCGGAACAGCTCCGGCGCGAAGTGTGGGATACCAGTGAAGCCCAGCGCCTCGCCTTCGGTGAAGGTGTCGCCGATCTGGATGGTGCCGTGGTTGTGCAGGCCTATGATGTCGCCGGCATAGGCCTCTTCCAGCTGCTCACGCTCGGAGGAGAAGAAGGTCAGCGCGTCGCCGATGCGCAGGTCCTTGTTCAGGCGCACATGGCGCATCTTCATGCCCTTCTCGTACTTGCCCGAGCAGATGCGCATGAAGGCGATACGGTCGCGGTGTTTCGGGTCCATGTTCGCCTGGATCTTGAACACGAAGCCGGTGAACTTCTCTTCCACAGGCTCGACGGTCCGCTCGTGGGCCACGCGGCCCAGCGGGCGCGGCGCCCAGTCGACGACAGCGTCGAGCACATGGTCGACACCAAAGTTGCCCAACGCGGTACCGAAGAACACCGGGGTCAGCTGACCGTTGATGAACTCTTCCTGGTTGAACTCGTGGCAGGCGCCCTGCACGAGCTCCAGTTGCTCGACGAACGAATCGTACTGGTCGCCCAGGTGCGCGCGGGCCTCGTCGGAGTCCAGGTTCTGGATGATCTTGGCTTCGGTGCGCTCGTGGCCGTGGCCCGGGGTGTAGACCACGATGTAGTCGCCGGTCAGGTGATACACACCCTTGAAGTCACGGTAGCAACCGATCGGCCAGGTGATTGGCGCGGCCTTGATCTTCAGCACCGCTTCGATCTCGTCGAGCAGCTCGATCGGGTCACGGATGTCACGGTCGAGTTTGTTGATGAAGCTGACGATCGGCGTGTCACGCAGGCGGCATACGTCCATCAGGGCGATGGTCCGCGGCTCTACACCTTTACCGCCGTCGAGCACCATCAGCGCCGAGTCCACCGCGGTCAGGGTGCGGTAGGTATCTTCCGAGAAGTCTTCGTGGCCGGGGGTGTCGAGCAGGTTGATCATGTGCTCGCGGTACGGGAACTGCATCACCGAGGTGGTGATGGAGATGCCGCGCTGCTTCTCCATTTCCATCCAGTCGGAGGTGGCGTGGCGGTCGGACTTGCGCGACTTCACGGTACCGGCGACGGCAATGGCCTTGCCCATCAGCAGGAGCTTCTCGGTGATGGTGGTCTTACCGGCGTCGGGGTGGGAAATGATTGCGAAAGTGCGGCGCTTCGCGACTTCGGCGGCCTGGTTGGTCATGGGAAATCGCCTGACTGGGGGATTTGAAAAGGGGCGATATCATACCTGAAGTTGGGCGGGGACCAAAGTTTGATCCCCGTCCGCTGATTAATCATTAGCAGTCATGCGCGTTTTGCCTGCTCCTCACTAAAACCCTCAAGCGTGACAGGTGGACGACCCGGCATGTGCGCAACGAGCTCCAATGTCCCGCCCAATGCCTCCACATAGCTGCGTAAAGTCGAGATCAACATGTCACTGCGCTTCTCCACTTTGGAAATGTTGCCCTGACGAATCTCCAGACGTCCAGCCAGGCCTTCCTGGGTTAATTCGAGTTGCCTGCGCAGCGCCTGAAGAGTCATTTCTTCGCGGATCAACTGACGCCCCAGTTGCTCTACTCGCTCCCTACGCTCCGGGGGCAATGCGCCTATGACCTCATCAAGTGTCTTGGACATCTTTTTCTCCTTTAGACAGGTGGTTATCAAAACGGGCATCTGCGCGCCTGATCAACTCCTGATAAAACCTCTGCTCTCTCGCTCCTGCCTTGTCACCGGCCACCAGAATGACAGCCTGGCGATCAGGATCAAAGGCGAATGCGACTCGCCATACCGCCTTTCATGTTCGCAAACCGGGAACCGTTTAGCGTATCGACGTGAGGACGCCCAAGCGCCGGCCCTGAAGATTGCAGCAACCTCAGATGACCCAGCATTCGCTCCTGAATGTTGTCATCCAAAGCCTCGAAGTCGCTTTCGAACTCCTCACAAAATCTGATCGTCCACACCCGTAAATTACCCCCAGAGGAATATTCCCTCAAGTAGATATTGAGAAAATCGAGATAGGAATTTTGTCCATCGGTGAAGGTGGACCGGTAGCAGTGAATTCAACGCCTTGAAGTAGGATTTGCGCTTATTTTTCGTGAGTAATTTCCATCTCACCAGTGATTAACGCTGGCCAAATGCCGCCTCAGATGGGAACCTTTACGCCCACGGAGACGTCCACTCCCCTGCAACCCGCTTCGGTTGGGGACTGGTTACATCAGCATTTTCGGGCCCGACGGGGTTCGGCTCATGGCCTGATCGCAGCCTTCGGTTGCTTCACGCTGCTACTCGCGAACACACCCACCGCCGCCAACCAAGGCCGGCAATAAAAGAAGTGTGCTCGCCGACAACACAAGGAGTCCGCCTGTGGCAAAAAGCTACGGTAAAGGGCTGTTGGGATGCGCCACCGTGCTCGTCATCCTGGCCCTGCTGATCCACTGGATCGGCATCAACACGATCGCGCGTTATCGCGACGATCTTGGGTTCTACCTGCAAGCGCACCTGGTACTGGTGCTGGCTTCGATGGCGGCGGCGCTGGCCGTGGGCATCCCCGCCGGCATTGCCTTGAGTCGACCGCACCGGGTCGACAAAGCCGAGCGCTTCATGCAGTTCTTCAACGTTGGCAACACCGTTCCCCCCCTGGCCGTTCTGGCCATCGCCCTGAGTATCCTGGGCATCGGCGCCGGACCCGCGATCTTCGCGCTGTTCCTCGCCTCCCTCCTGCCCATCGTGCGCAACACCTACGAAGGCCTGAAAAACGTCCCCGCCTCGCTCAAGGAAGCCGCCACCGGCATCGGCATGACCCCGCGCCAGCAACTCTGGCAGGTGGAGCTGCCCAACGCCGTGCCGATCATCGTCGGCGGCGTGCGCGTGGCCCTGGCGCTGAACGTCGGCACTGCACCGCTGGCCTTTTTGATCGGTGCCAACAGCCTGGGCAGCCTGATCTTCCCCGGCATCGCCCTGAACAACCAGCCACAACTGCTGCTCGGTGCCGCCTGCACCGCACTGCTGGCGCTGGTGCTGGATGCGGTGGTGAGTTTCTCCAGCAAGCGCTGGCTGGAACGTGGCCTGGCTGGATAACCCGAGGGAACCCATGAAGAAGAGAATCGCCTTGTTGCTGGGCGCGGCCCTGCTGTTCGCAGGATTTGCCCAGGCAGCGGAAAACCCGCTGATCCGCATCGGCGCGCGGGTGTTCACCGAACAGACCGTGCTCGCCGAAATCACCGCGCAATACCTGCGAGCCCACGGCTTCGACGTGCGCGTCACCACCGGCCTTGGCAGCAGCATTGCGCGCCAGGCCCAGGAGACCGGGCAGCTCGACCTGATGTGGGAATACACCGGCGTTTCGCTGGTGTCGTACAACCACATCGACGAGCGCATGCCCAGCGCCGAAGCCACCTACGCCAGGGTCAAGCAGCTGGACGCGAAGAAAGACCTGATCTGGCTGACTCCGTCGAAGTTCAGCAACACCTACGCGCTTGGCCTGCCCAAGCAGGTCGCCGAGGCTTATCCACAGGTCAACACGATCAGCGACCTCAACCAAGTGCTGCGTGACGAAAGCCAGCGCAAGCACCTGGTGGCACTGGACACCGAGTTCGCCAACCGCCCCGATGGCCTGGTCGGCCTGAAAGAAATGTACGACCTGCAAGTGGGGCGCGCCAACATCCGTCAGATGGATGCTGGCCTGGTCTACACCGCCATGCACAACAACCAGGTGTTCGCAGGCCTGGTGTACACCACCGACGGCCGCCTCAGCGCGTTCAACCTGAAGTTGCTGGAAGACGACAAGCATTACTTCCCCGACTACACCGCCGCCCCGGTGGTGCGCAAACAGGTGCTCGACGCCAACCCGAAACTGGTCGGCCTGCTCAAGCCACTGGCCGAACAGCTCGACGACGAAACCATGCGCCAGCTCAATGCCAAGGTCGACGTCGATCACCAGAACCCGACTGCAGTGGCCGCCGCCTTCCTGCGTGAGCATCCCCTCAAGGAGGTGACCCCATGAGCCTGCTCGATACATTCGCCCACCTCGACTGGGCCCAGGTCGCGCAACTGACCTGGCAGCACATCATGCTGGTCGGCACGGCGGTTTCCCTGGCGATCATCGTCGGCGTACCCCTGGGCATCCTGATGACCCGCTTCCCGGCCGTCGCCGGCCCGCTGCAGGCCAGCGCCACGGTGCTGCTGACAATCCCTTCGATTGCCCTGTTCGGCCTGCTGCTGCCGTTCTATTCCAAGTTCGGCCAGGGCCTCGGCCCGCTGCCGGCAATCACTGCGGTATTCCTTTATTCACTGCTACCGATCCTGCGCAACACGTACCTGGCCCTGACCAACGTCGAGCCCGGCATCCGTGAAGCGGCGCGCGGCATCGGCATGACCTTCGGCCAGCGCCTGCGCATGGTCGAGCTGCCCATCGCCGTGCCGGTGATCCTCGCCGGCGTGCGTACCGCCGTGGTGATGAACATCGGCGTCATGACCATCGCCGCCACCATCGGCGCCGGCGGCCTGGGCGTGCTCATCCTCACCTCCATCAGCCGCAGCGACATGTCGATGCTGCTGGTCGGCGCTGTACTGGTCAGCCTGCTGGCGATCATCGCCGACCTGCTCCTGCAAACCCTGCAACGTGCCCTGACTCCAGAAGGACTGCGCTCATGATCGAACTCAAGAACCTCAGCAAGACCTTCAACGTCAACGGCAAGGACGTCAAAGCCGTCGATTCGGTCAGCCTCACCGTCAACGAAGGCGAAATCTGCGTGTTCCTCGGCCCCTCGGGCTGCGGCAAGAGCACCACCCTGAAGATGATCAACCGCCTGATCACACCGACCTCCGGCCAGGTGTTCATCAACGGCGAAGACACCAGCGCGCTCGACGAAGTGACCCTGCGCCGCCACATCGGCTATGTGATCCAGCAGATCGGCCTGTTCCCCAACATGACCATCGAGGAAAACATCACCGTGGTCCCGCGCCTGCTCGGCTGGGACAAGCAGAAGTGCCACGAGCGCGCCCGCGAACTGATGCACATGATCAAGCTCGAACCCAAGCAGTACCTGCAGCGCTACCCGCGCGAGCTGTCCGGTGGCCAGCAGCAGCGCATCGGCGTGATCCGCGCATTGGCGGCGGAAGCGCCAGTGCTGCTGATGGACGAACCGTTCGGTGCGGTCGACCCGATCAACCGCGAGATGATCCAGAACGAGTTCTTCGAGATGCAACGGGCGCTGAACAAGACCGTGATCATGGTCAGCCACGACATCGACGAGGCGATCAAGCTGGGCGACAAGATCGCCATCTTCCGCGCTGGCAAGCTGCTGCAGCTGGACCACCCGGACACCTTGCTGGCGCACCCGGTGGACGACTTCGTGAGCAATTTCGTCGGCCAGGACAGCACGCTCAAGCGCCTGCTGCTGGTGCGTGCCGAGGATGCGGCAGACAACGCACCGTCGGTGAGCCCCGAGACGCCGGTCAGCGATGCGCTGGAGCTGCTCGACGAGCACGACCGCCGTTATGTGGTGGTGACCGACGGGCAGAACAAGGCGCTGGGGTATGTGCGCCGGCGTGACATGCACCGCCAGCAAGGGACCTGTGGCGACTTCCTGCGAGCGTTCAATGCCACGGCTTCGCATGACGAGCACCTGCGCATCCTGTTGTCGCGGATGTATGAGTTCAACCGCGCGTGGTTGCCGGTGCTGGATGCCGAGCAGGTGTTTTTGGGCGAGGTAACCCAGGAGTCGATTGCGGCTTACCTGAGCTCGGGGCGCTCCCGTGGGGCGAAGACCAGCATCGTTTCGCCGGCCGAGGCGGTGGTTTCGTAATTGCTGGGGGTGCTTTGCACCCCTTTCGCGACACAAGGCCGCTCCTACAAGGGAACTCGGTTTCCTGTAGGAGCGGCCTTGTGTCGCGAAAGGGCCGCAAAGCGGCCCCTGCAATCTCGGATCAGAACCCTACACTGGCCTGCACATAGAAGGTCCGTGGCTCACCCACATAGAGGCCGGCATTGTTGTCGCTGGAGCGGGTGAAATACTGCTTGTCGAACAGATTCTTCACCCCCGCCGCCAGCTTCAGGTTGGACATGTCCGCCCCGAACTCATACCCGCCACGGGCATGCCAGGTCACATAACCCGGAATATCACCGTATTGCCCATCGGCACTCGGCTCGGTGATGTAGTCACCGTTGAAGCTGCCATCGGCATTGATCCCGGTCCCCGGCGCACGCTGTTTGGACTGGGCGTAGGCATCCAGATTCCAGGTCCAGCGGTTGATTGCATAACGCACGCCTGCCGTGGCCACCTGGCGTGAATAGAACGGCAGGTCACGGCCCTTGAAGCCCGGGATCTCACCTTCATACGTCGCGCGGGTATAGGTGTAGCCACCGCTCACCGAGAGCCCATCCAGGCGTGGGTCCAGCCCCGCCAGGTCGTAGCGTACCGAAGCCTCGATACCCTGGTGCTTGGTCGCGCCGAGGTTGGTCCAGCCCACGTCGTTGCTGATGTACTGCAACTCGTCATCGAAGTCGATGTAGAACGCAGTCAGCTCGCCGGCGAAACCACCGTTGTCATAACGGGTACCGACCTCGTAGGTCTTGGCCTTCTCCGGTTCCAGGCCATTGGCCGTGCTGTTGCCAGTGCCGCCCTGGCCCAGCTGGAAGTACTGCAGGCTGCCGAACGAGGTCTCGTAGTTGGCGAACAGCTTCCAGGCATCGGAGATGTGGTACATCACGCTCAACGCCGGCAATGGCTCGTTGCTGGTGATGCTGCGTTTTTTTTCTGCCACCGGGCGGTTGTTGGCATCCAGCACCGGGCGATCGCGCCAGTCGGTGTTGATGTGCTCGAAGCGGATGCCCGGAGTGATGGTCCAGTTGCCGACATCGATCTTGTCGTCGATGTAGTAGGCGCTGGCCTCGGTGCCGCCGCTGCGGTCCTGGAACACGTGACCGTCGGAGGTCGGGGTGGGCGTCGGGACGTTGTCGATCAGTGCCAGGCGGGTCGACTGCTCGCGCATGGCTTCTTTCAGGTAGCGGTAGCCGACGCTGACTTCCTGGGTGGTGGGGCCGGCGAAGAAGATCCGCGACAGCCGTGGCTCGATGGCGAAGGTGTGGTAATTGCGCGGGTAGGACGACAGGGTCTTCATGTCGCGCGCGGCGATGGCGCTGCCACGGAAGCTATCGGTGTAGTAGGTCAGCACTTCGAACTGGGTGGCATCATCGAGCTGGCGCTGCCACTTGAACGACACGTCCTTGCGCCGGCCGGCGAAGTAGTCGTAATCACGCAGCGATTGGTACGGGCTGCTGTCGTACTGAGCCTGAGTCAGGCCACCGGGCATGTCCGCACGGCCATCGTAGTAGTGAAAGTTGAGCCAGAACTCATCGACGTCGGTCGGCGCCCAGTGGGTCTTGAGGATGACGTCGTCGATGTCGTTGCCGTTGTTGCTTTCACGGTAACCGTTGCCGTTCACCCCGGTATAGAGCAACGCAACGCCCATGCCGTTGTCGGCAGTGCCGCCGGCGAACGCTGACTCAGTGTGCTTCCAGCCGCCGTGCTGGGAGGTTTCCAGCGTGGTGGACAGTTCTGCCGAAGCCTTTTCGGGAATCGCCCGGGTAACGAAGTTGATCACCCCGCCGACGTTCTGCGGGCCATAGCGCACCGAGCCGGCACCGCGCACCACGTCGATGCTGTCGAGGTTGCCCGAAGAGATCGGTGCCATCGACAACTGCGGCTGGCCATAGGGCGCAAATGCCGCCGGGATGCCGTCGATCAGCACGGTCGAGCGCGGCGACAGCCGCGAGGTCAGGCCGCGCACACCGACGTTCAGCGACAGGTCACTGCCACCGGTGCCGTTGCTGTCCTGCACCTGCACGCCCGGAATGCCGCGCAACACATCGCGCACGTTCATCGCGCCCTTTTCCACCATCGCTTCGCGGCGCACCACGGTGCGCGCGCCGGGGTGATTCTGCACCACGGCCTGGTCGGCATCGCCCAGCCAGTCACCGACCACCTTCACGTCGGTGGGCGCCAGCTCAAGGCTCCCGGTGGTCAGCGTGCCAGCGGCCTGGGCCGGCTTCACCACCACCGTGTCTTCGGACTTCTCGTACGTCAGCCCGCTGCCCTGCAGCAGTTGCTGCAGCGCCTGCTCGGGCGCCAGGTTGCCGGACACCGCCGGAGCCTGCTTGCCAGCCACCAGTTCAGGGCTGAAGAACAGCTGCAGATTGGTCTGCTGGCCCAACTGGCTCAATGCCGAGGCCAAAGGTTGCGCCTGGATCTGGATTGCGCTGCCGGCCTGATCGGCCTGGGCATTGACGGCGGCGGCACTGACCGCCAGGGCCAGCGCCAGGGCGCTCAGGCGTGGGAAAGCTTTGTTGTTGTTCACGTCGTCGAAACATCCTGAAGAAGGAATAAACGCCAACCGCATGCGAATGGAAATGCTTGGCAGTTGCAGCTGGCGGGGAAGACGAACGAGCGGAAAAAAACCTGAATCTATTTCGCGATTATTTCGCGAGAGCCGTCTTCATGGGCCTTGATCGCCACCGGCAGGATGCTCGGCAAGGCACGCAGCAGCGCATCCGTGTCATCGGTGCTGAAGGTGCTGGAGATGCGCATCCGGGCAACCTTGCCCGGTGCCACGCGCAGTGGTTGGGCACGATAGCGCGACACTTCGGCCACCACTTCGGCAAGGGTGGCGTTGTCGAACACCAGCTTGCCCTGGCGCCAGGCGGTCAGTGTGGCGGCGTTGACCGCATAAGGCGCGGCAACCTGGCCGTGCGCGTCGATGTAGGACCCCTGACCCGCCCCCAGTTGTGCCAGCGAAGCATCGCTGCCCTGCACGCGCACCGAGCCCTGCTCGACCGCCACCCGGGTCGCGGCCGGGTCCAGACGCACATCGAAACGGGTGCCAGTCACGGTCACGCTACCCTGGGCGGTATCGACCACGAACGGCCGACTGCTGTCGTGGGCAACAATGAACATCGCCTCACCGGCGTTCAACTGAATGTGTCGGCGGCCTGGGCTGAAATCGACCTGCAGCTGAGTGGCTCCGTTGAGCTCGAGGTGCGAGCCATCGGGCAGATCGACCTGGCGGCGCTCGCCAAGCGCAGTCTGCAGGCTGCCCTGGTGATTGAGTTGCTGATAGTGCCAGCCCATCCAGCCCAGCCCCAGCGCCACCACCGCCACACTCGCCGCCAGGGCCTGGCGCAGCAGGCGCCGCTGCGGCAGCTGGCGCACCGGGTCCGGCTCGCACAGCGCTTCGAGGCGGTCGCGCGGGATCAACGTCGCCGCGTTCCAGACCGTGGCCAGAGCATCGTACTCGGCACGATGGCTGGGGTCGGCGGCAAGCCAGGCACGCAGCTGCTTTTGCAGCGTGGCATCGCGCGGCGCGTCCTGCATGCGGACGAACCATGCGGCCGCCTGCTCACGGACGGTCTCGGAACCGTGCTGTTTCATGGGAAAGGTCTCCTGACTCATCGTGCCGACACATCCAGGTGCTCACGCAGATGCCGGAGCGTGCGAATCATATACTTTTCGACCATGTTCTTGGTCAAACCCATGCGCTCGGCGATTTCGGCCTGGCTCAGGCCTTCGAGCTTCTGCCAGATGAACACCCGGCGGCAGTTCAACGGCAACTCCGCCAATGCACGCTCGACGCTGTCGGCCAGCTCCAGGGCATGCACATAGGCTTCAGGGTCGTCGCTGGTGCTGCTGACTTCATCGAAGGCTTCCAGCTCCAGCGCCTGGCGCCTGTCTTCGCGGCGAAACCCGTCCACGGCAATGTTGCGAGCGGTCTGGTGCAGATAGGCACGTGGCTGCTCGACCTGCTCGCGCGGGTTTTCCAGTACCCGAACAAAGGCATCGTGGGTGAGGTCCTCGGCCTGCTGACGACTGCGCAACTTGCGCGTCCAGGTGCCGATCAGCTCATGGTAGTGGTCGAGGAAGCCTTTGGGTCCGGACACGTTCGGGGTCATCAGGGAGGCGGATGAGGGTGCGAATAGTAATGTTTCTCATCAAAACCAGCAAATCCGCCAGTCGGTAATAAAAAATTTACGGTCTTTTTCAGGTACGGGAGTACCAGGGGATTGTGGCCATAAATATGAACACCGCAGGCCCGTTCGCGGGTAAACCCGCTCCCGCAGGAATTGCGAAAACCCTGTAGGAGCGGGTTTACCCGCGAAGGGGTCAACGCGATCCATTCCACAATTTTTTACGCTTGAAACACGGTGGGGAACATCAGGCGGTCATGCGAGTCGGTTATTCAACGGGTAGGGCGTCGATCCACGACGATCGCACCCGGATTGCCTGTTGATTCTGCATTCTTCACGCCCTAAAGTGCGCGCCGAACGTCCATGCTGGAAACGATCCATCCGGCTCAAGTACTGAGTAGGCGAACCAAAGTGGGGATACGGAGGACGTTCAGTTTGCAGCCACTTAATCTTTCAGTTTGCCCATGGAGTCCCTGAGCATGTCGATCCAGGTCGAAGACTATTTCGCGCGTGACACCTTCCAGAAAATGAAGGCGTTCGCCGACAAGCAGGAAACCCCGTTCGTACTCATCGACACCCAGATGATCAGCCAGGCCTATGACGACCTGCGTGCTGGTTTCGAATTCGCCAAGGTGTACTACGCGGTCAAGGCCAACCCGGCTGTCGAAATCATCGACCTGCTCAAAGAGAAAGGCTCGAGCTTCGACATCGCCTCGATCTACGAGCTGGACAAGGTCATGGACCGCGGTGTCAGTGCCGACCGTATCAGCTACGGCAACACCATCAAGAAGTCCAAGGATATCCGCTACTTCTTCGAGAAGGGCGTGCGCCTGTTCGCCACCGACTCCGAAGCCGACCTGCGCAACATCGCCAAGGCCGCACCGGGCTCGAAGGTTTACGTGCGTATCCTCACCGAAGGCTCGACCACTGCCGACTGGCCACTGTCGCGCAAATTCGGCTGCCAGACCGACATGGCCATGGACCTGCTGATCCTCGCCCGTGATCTGGGCCTGGTGCCTTACGGCATCTCGTTCCACGTCGGTTCGCAACAGCGCGACATCAGCGTATGGGATGCGGCCATCGCCAAGGTCAAGGTGATCTTCGAGCGCCTGAAGGAAGAAGACGGCATCGAGCTGAAGCTGATAAACATGGGTGGCGGCTTCCCGGCCAACTACATCACCCGTACCAACAGCCTCGAAACCTACGCCGAAGAGATCATCCGCTTCCTGAAGGAAGACTTCGGTGACGAGCTGCCGGAAATCATCCTCGAGCCAGGCCGTTCGCTGATTGCCAACGCCGGTATTCTGGTCAGTGAGGTGGTGCTGGTCGCACGCAAGTCGCGCACCGCCGTCGAGCGCTGGATCTACACCGACGTGGGCAAGTTCTCCGGCCTGATCGAAACCATGGACGAAGCCATCAAGTTCCCGATCTGGACCGAGAAGAAAGGCGAAGCCGAAGAAGTGGTCATCGCCGGCCCGACCTGCGACAGCGCCGACATCATGTACGAAAACTACAAGTACGGCCTGCCACTGAACCTGGCGATCGGTGACCGCCTGTACTGGCTGTCGACCGGTGCCTACACCACCAGCTACAGCGCGGTGGAATTCAACGGCTTCCCGCCGCTG
Source organism: Pseudomonas sp. NPDC089996 (assembly GCF_044748405.1). Taxonomy (NCBI): domain Bacteria; kingdom Pseudomonadati; phylum Pseudomonadota; class Gammaproteobacteria; order Pseudomonadales; family Pseudomonadaceae; genus Pseudomonas; species Pseudomonas sp. NPDC089996. The sequence goes on from NZ_JBIVGA010000003.1 coordinate 359,964, forward strand.
AAGGCTTACTACCTGTAATGCAGAACGGGGCCGAAAGGCCCCGTTTTCATGCCCGCTCAGCGGCGTCGAAACCTCGAAAAGCTGTCGAAGTCTGGTACGTTCACTTCGCTGACGTTCATCAGCATGATCAATTTGTTCGGCGCTCCGGCGCTGACATAGCGGTCCTCCCAGCGTTTTCGGTTACGCACGCCGATCGGTACACTGCCCACTGCGGCAATTGTCACCCCTGCATATTCGCTGACCTCCGGGATGGCAAGCGCCTCGCCCTTGACCCAGATTCGCCACAACAGCGGTGTGGAAACCTTCGCGTAGTAGCCAACGCAATCTCCGCGCCCGAGGTCCCAGGCATCCCTATGGGATGCGCCCTCTTCCGACTCTACAGTGAGAATGCGGTAACCTGGCTGCATACCCTCGTAATAACCAAACCAGAAACGCTGCTGCGAAGCGACACTGTGGCCTGGCGCAACCGTGAGCCAATCATTGCAACGCGAGGCCGGGATGGTCTTGGATTCGACGGAGTCGAGAATGCCTTCATATCCAGGTGTAGTGGAGGTCAGGGTGGCGATAAAAGAACGTTCTTGTATGAGTGGCATGTCAAACCCTCGCGGAATGGGCGTTCAACATCCCCGAAAGGCATACAGACAGTAATCTGGAAGAACTACTGGCCGATCACCAAGTTGCCGGGGCGCCGCAAGCAAGCCAGCAAGGGCGCTCTCACCTCTCGCGCTGTTCGATCTCTTCGGCATACCGCCCTGCAAAGGCCATGAATTCTGGCCCCGCTCCTTGCAAGCTCACCAGCGCACTGCGCAGAAAATTCATGTTGCCCTCCACTTGCGCCTGCGCCAGCCAACGCCCGGCCTCAAGCATCTCGCCTCGCTCGGCCAACACCATCGCCAGGCTGAACATCCCACGAAAATCCCCCGCCTCGGCCGAGCGCCGATACCAGCGTACCGCCCGCACCGGGCTCGGCGCGGTGGCGATGCCATGCTCCAGATAACGCCCATACAAGTTCATCGACTTGGCATGGCCCATCTGCGCCGCCTTCTCGTAGCAGGCCAGCGCCTGGGCCTGGTTGGCCGGCAGACCCCGCCCGGTGGCCAGCAGGTTGCCCAGGTTGTACAGCCCCCAATCAAGCCCGGCATCGGCCGCCAGGGCATAGTGAATGGCCGACTGCGCCAGGTTCACCTCACCGCCCCAGCCATGTTCCAGGCAGCGCCCGAGCATGTTGTGCGCCATGGCACTGCCACCCTGTGCCGCAATGCCGAACCAGCGCCGGGCGACACCGGCATCCTGCTCGATGCCACGGCCATCGAGCAGTATTTGCCCAAGCAGCAACTGTGCCTCGACCAGGCCTTCCCCCGCCGCTGCCAGGATCGCCTGGGCCGCCTTGCCGGGGCTGTGTTCGAGCATGGCCTGCAGGCCGGCAGCATCCACCACTTCTTCACGACGCAGCTGATAGGACATGGTTCAGACCTCTGCCCAGCGGCGTAGCAAGTTGTGGTAGGTACCGGTCAGTTGCAGCAAGGACGGATGGTCCGGCACATCGGCGGTGAGTTGCTGGATGGCATTGTCCATTTCGAACAGCAACGCTCGCTGGCTGTCCTCGCGGACCAGGCTCTGGGTCCAGAAGAACGCCGCGTAACGTACACCACGGGTCACCGGGTTGACCTTGTGCAGACTGGTGCCGGGGTACAGTACCAGGTCGCCAGCCGCCAGCTTGACCTGCTGCACGCCGTAGGTGTCCTGGATCACCAGTTCGCCGCCGTCGTAGCTGTCCGGGTCGCTGAGGAACAGGGTCGAGGACAGGTCGGTGCGCACCCGTTCCGCGCTGCCCTTGGGCTGGCGCAGGGCGTTGTCGATGTGGAAGCCGAAGTTGCCGCCCTCGCGGTAGCAGTTGATCAGCGGTGGGAACACCTTGTGCGGCAAAGCCGCCGACATGAAACGCGGGGTCTGCCACAAGCGGTCGATCAGCGCGCTGCCGATTTCCTTGCCCAGCGGGTGCCCTTCCGGCAGCTGCAGGTTGTGCTTGGCCTTGGCCGACTGGTACCCGGCCGTGACCTTGCCGTCGGCCCAGTCAGTCTGCTCCAGCGCCTCGCGAATACGGGCCAGTTCATCGGCGTCGAACAACCCTGGGATATGAAGCAGCATGGCGGGGGCACCGTTAAGATCTGTAAAGGCGTCAATGATATTGATTCCCTTTTACGTCGCACAAGCCCTGCCCGTGCCTTAGACGATTCAGCACCCGCAAAACGTAAAGAGAATTTGTAAAGATTGTAAATTCATAACGAATGGTAACGAGTCTCAATTGTGCTTAACATTTGCTTACATTACCATCCGCGGCCTTCATACCTTGGGGAAGGTCTACAACAATGCGTCACGTACCATCTGCAGTGAGCTCACCACGCCTGATCGTCTCGGCCATCGGCGTCGCCCTCAGCGCTTCCGGCGCCTACGCCGCCGACCCGGCCGCCAGCAATGCCGTCACGCTCGACGCCACCAGCGTCAATGGCAAGGCTGAACAGGCCAGCACCGATTACAAGGTCGAAAAGGCCTCCTCGCAGAAGTACACCGCACCGCTGGTGGACACCCCGCGTTCGGTCACCGTCATCCCGCAGCAAGTGATCAAGGACACCAACGCCCTGACCCTGCAGGACGCCCTGCGCACCGTGCCGGGCATCACCTTTGGCGCCGGCGAAGGCGGCAACCCGCAAGGCGACCGCCCGTTCATCCGCGGCTTCGACGCCCAGGGTGACACCTACCTGGACGGCGTGCGCGACACCGGCGCCCAGACCCGCGAAATCTTTGCCATCGAATCGGTCGAAGTGGCCAAGGGCCCGAACTCGGCCATTGGTGGCCGTGGCGCCGCTGGCGGCACCATCAACCTGGTGAGCAAGCGTGCCCACCTGGGCAACTCCCTCGACGGCGCCTGGACCTGGGGCAGCGACCAGACCCAGCGCTACACCTTCGATGGCAACTACCAGTTCAGCGACACCGTTGCCGGCCGCCTGAACCTGATGACCCACGAAAGCAATGTCGCCGGCCGCGACAAGGTCAACTACGACCGTTGGGGTATCGCCCCGTCGCTGGCCTTCGGCCTGGGCACTGCGACCCGCGTGAACCTCGACTATTACCACCTGGAAAGCGACGACCTGCCAGACTCGGGCATCCCGTACACCATCCCGACCGGTGGCAGCGGCGCGCGCACCTCTGCGCACCCGAGCAAGCCGAACGATGGCGGCGACAGCGACAACTTCTACGGCCTGACCGACCGTGATTTTCGCAAGACCCGTGTCGACATCGCCACCTTCGCCATCGAGCACGACCTGACCGACGCGCTGACCGTCAAGAACACCTTCCGTCACGGCAACAGCATGCAGGACTACATCCTGACCCAGCCCGACGACAGCAAGGGCAACGTCAACAACGGCAGCGTCTGGCGCCGCGCCAACACCCGCGTTGGCAACACCGCCACCACTACCAACCAGACCGACCTGTTCGGCGAGTTCTACCTGGGCGGCCTGAAGAACAGCTTTTCCACCGGTATCGAGCTGAGCCGAGAAGAGAGTGACCGCTCGTCCTACACCGTCAACACCGACACCGTTCCGGGCGGCGCTGCCAACACCAATTGCACCCCTGGCATGATCGGTGCCAGCAGTGGCTACAACTGTACCTCGCTGAGCAATCCGAACCCGGACGATCCTTGGAACGGCAGCATTGCGCGCAACTACGCAGGCACCGATACCAAGAGCAACACCCGTGCGATCTACGTGTTCGACACCCTCGAACTGTCGCCAGAATGGCTGCTCAACATGGGCCTGCGTTACGATCACTTCGATACCGACTACAAGACGTACAACGCCGCTGGCACCACCACCGCCAAGGGCGATGACGTCAGTGAATTCTTCACCGGCCAATTGGGCCTGGTATGGAAACCGGCGGAGAACGGCAGCATCTACGTGTCCTACGCTACCTCTGCGACGCCACCAGGTGCATTGCTTGGCGAAGGCATGGAAGGCAACCCGCTGGGCGGCAGCACCGACCGCTCCGGCAACCTGCTGAGCAGCGACATGGAGCCGGAAGAAACCACCAACTATGAAATCGGCACCAAGTGGGACCTGCTCGACGAGCGTCTGTCCCTGACTGCCGCACTGTTCCGCACTGAGAAGGAAAACGCCCGCGTCCAGGTGGATACCACCAGCTACGAAAACGTCGGCGAGACCCGCGTGCAAGGCATAGAGCTGTCGGCCAGCGGCAAGATCACCGACAAGTGGCAAGTGTTCGCCGGCTACACCTACATGCAAGCGCGGCAGATCGACGGCGGCCCGCTGGGCAAGGCCAACGACGGCAACCAGCTGCCGAACACGCCGAACAACAGCGCCAGCCTGTGGACCACCTACTCGATCACGCCGAAGCTGACCGTCGGTGGCGGCGCCTTCTACGTGGATGACGTGTATGGCAGCGTGGCCAACACCACCATGGTCGACAGCTACGTGCGCTACGACGCCATGGCCGCCTACAAGCTGACCAAGAACGTCGACCTGCAGCTGAACGTGCAGAACCTGACCAACGAGGTGTACTACGACAAGGCCTTCTCCACCCACTTCGCCAACCAGGCGGCCGGGCGGACTGCCTTGTTGACCACCAGCGTCCACTTCTAACGAAACACCGCCGAGCCCCGTTCATTCCAGTGAACGGGGCTTTTGCGTATCAAGGCATAATGCACGCCGCGCGGTTTGTGGCAGCAACACAAGGTGAGAGATGTGGTGAAGAAGACGCTGTTCCAATTGCACTGGTTCTTTGGCATCACCGCTGGCCTGGTGCTGGCCTTGATGGGCATCACCGGGGCGCTTTACTCGTTCCAGGAAGAACTGCTGCGCGCGTTCAACGCCGATGTGCTCAAGGTCGAAGTGCGCACCGAAGGTGTCCTGCCACCCGCCGAGCTGGTACGCCGGGTCGAAGCCGTGCAGGGCGAGAAAGTGTCGATGCTGTGGGTGGATGTGCGTGAAGGCAACGCCGCCCGCATCTTCTTCACCCCACCACCCGGCGAGCGCCGTGGCCAACTGCGCTACGCCGACCCATACACCGGTGAGCTCAAGGGCGATGCGGCCGGGCAAGGCTTCTTCAACCTGATGCTGACCCTGCACCGCTTCCTCGCCATGGGCGACACGGGCCGGCAGATCACCGGTGCCTGCACCCTGATGCTGGTGTTCTTCTGCCTGTCCGGCCTGTACCTGCGCTGGCCACGCAAGGCGCTGAACTGGCGCACCTGGCTGACATTCGACTGGGCCAAGAAAGGCCGCGCCTTCAACTGGGACCTGCACGCCGTGGCCGGTACCTGGTGCCTGCTGTTCTACCTCCTGTTTGCCCTGACCGGGTTGTTCTGGTCCTACGAATGGTATCGCTCGGGCCTGAATAAACTGCTGGCTGACGAACCTGCCGCCGGCCAGCAACAGAAGCGCGGCGAAGGCCGTGGCCGCCATGGCCCGCCCAAGGTCGACAAGAACGCGCCGCCGCTGGTGGTCGATTACGACGCCATCTGGGCCAACCTCAGGGACGCTGCCGGCCCGGGTCTGGCCGCCTACAACCTGCGGCTGCCGCCAACGGGAGGCCAGCCGGCCAACCTGTTCTACCTGCTCGAAGACGCCGCTCACCCGCGCGCGTTCAACACCCTGGTGCTCGACCCGGCCACCGGCCAGGTGAAAAGCCACGACCGCTACACCGACAAGTCCTTCAAGGCGCAGCTGCTGCAGAGCGTCTATGCCCTGCACGTCGGCGAATACTTCGGCCTGCCGGGGCGCATCATCGTCACCCTCGCCAGCCTGACCATGCCGCTGTTCTTCGTGACCGGCTGGCTGCTGTACCTCGACCGCCGGCGCAAGAAGCACCAGGTACGTGCCGCACGCGGCAATGTTGACAGCCATCAGGGCAACGGCGACAGCTGGCTGATCGGCTTCGCCAGCCAGAGCGGCTTTGCCGAGCAACTGGCCTGGCAGAGTGCCGGGCAATTGCAGGCTGCCGGCTTGCCAGTGCAAGTACGCGCCCTGGGCGACCTGGGTGAAGAAGATTTGCGTCAGGCTCGCCGTGCCCTGTTCGTGGTCAGCACCTTCGGCGACGGCGAAGCGCCCGACAGCGCACGCGGCTTCGAACGCAAGATCCTCGGCCAGCCGTGGGCCCTGAACAATCTCAGCTATGCCCTGCTCGCCCTCGGCGACCGCCAGTATCCGCACTTCTGCGGCTTCGCCCGGCGCTTGCAGGCGTGGCTTGGCGAGCGTGGCGCCAGCAGCGCATTCAGCCCGGTGGAAGTGGACAATGCCGACCAGGCCGCTCTGCAGCAGTGGCAGCAGGAACTGGCGCAACTGACCGGCGCTCAACCGGTAACCGCCTGGCAACCGCCAAGCTTCGGCAACTGGACCCTGGTGCAGCGCGAACTGCTCAACCCGGGCAGCCAAGGCCAGCCGGTTTACCTGCTGGGCTTGCAACCTGAAGAGCCCACCAGCTGGGAAGCCGGTGACCTGGTGGAGATCCTGCCGCTCAATGGCCAGCCACGGATCGACGCGTTCCTTCACGGCATGGCATTGGACGCTATCGCCAGTGTACAAGTCGATGGCCTGCAGCAAACCTTGAGCCAGGCATTGGCTGGCCGTCAGCTACCGAGCCGTCGCGATCACCTGCTCGGCATGCATCCGCAGGCATTGGTCGATGCACTGGTGCCAATCGGTAGCCGCGAGTACTCGATCGCCTCGATCGCAAGCGATGGCGTGCTGGAGCTGATCGTGCGCCAGGAGCGCCACGCCGACGGCAACCTCGGCCTGGGTTCGGGCTGGCTGACCGAGTACCTCCCACAGGGCGGCACCTTGAGCCTGCGCCTGCGCCGCAACAGTGGCTTCCACCTGCCCGAGACCGATGCGCCGATGATTCTCATCGGCAATGGCACCGGCCTTGCCGGGCTGCGCAGCCTGCTCCGGGCGCGGGTCAATGCGGGCGAGCAGCGCAACTGGCTGCTGTTCGGCGAGCGCAACCGGGCGCATGACCTGCTGTGCGGGGCTGAGCTGCACGGCTGGCTCGACAGCGGCGACCTGTCGCGGCTGGACCTGGCGTTCTCGCGGGATCAGGCCGAGAAAGTGTATGTGCAGGATGTGTTGCTGCAGCAGGCCGATGAGTTCAAGCGCTGGGTCGCTGACGGGGCGTGTGTATATGTCTGCGGCAGCCTGCAAGGGATGGCGGCGGGCGTGGATGCGGCACTAAACGGCTTGCTGGGGGAAGAGGCTGTACAGCAGCTGATCGAGGATGGGCGCTACCGGCGGGATGTGTACTGACCAACCATTGGTGTAGCTGGTACCGGCCTCTTCGCGGGTAATCCCACTGCCCTCAGGTCCTGCGCAGAACCTGTGGGAGCGGGTTTACCCGCGAAGAGGCCGGTACAGGCTATCAGTGCAGCTCGAAGGTATCGGCATCCAGGTTGGCCGGGAACTTGGTACGGTAAGCCGCCAGCTCCGCCGCGCTCAATACTGCGGTGAACACCCCGTCCGCCTCCCCTGCACTGAGCAGGCTCTCGCCCTGGAAGTCCAGCACCTGGCTGTCCCCGGAATAGGCAAAGCCTTTGCCATCAGTCCCCACCCGGTTCACCGCCGCCACATAGCACAGGTTCTCGATCCCTCGCGCCGGCAGCAGGCGGTTCCAGTGCTGGCGCCGTGCCGCTGGCCAGTTGGCGGTATACAGCAGCAAGTCGGTGTCCTGGGCGTCACAGCTCCAGACCGGGAAGCGCAGGTCGTAGCAGATCAGCGGGCGCACCCGCCAACCCTTGACCTCGAACTGCACCTGGCGCTCGCCCGGGGTGTAATGCTTGTGCTCACCCGCCATGCGGAACAGGTGACGCTTGTCGTAGTGCAGGATCTCACCGTCCGGCCGCGCCCACAGCAGGCGGTTGCGGTGGCTGCCGTCGGCGGCCTGGATGATTACGCTACCGGTAATCACTGCATCGATGCGCTTGGCCTGGGCCTTGAGCCATTTGTAGGTCGGGCCGTTCTCAGGCTCGCACAGGGTTTCCGACTGCATGGAAAAACCCGTGGTGAACATCTCCGGCAACACCACCAGATCGGCACCCTGGGCTTGGTCCAGCAGTACCTCGAAATGCGCGTAGTTGGCCTCACGGTCATGCCACGCCAGGGTCGTCTGGACCAAGGCGACTTTCAGGTTGGGCAGTGCACTCAGATCGCGCATAGTTTTTCCGCTGCCTGGCGCAGCGTCTCCTCACGTTTGGCAAAGCACAGGCGCACCAGGCGTTGCTCGGGGATGGGTTGCTGGTAGAACACCGACACCGGGATGGTCGCGACACCGTGCTCACGGGTGAGCCACAGCGCCATGTCGACATCGTTCAGGTCCGGGCGGATCTGTGAGTAGTCCACCAGCTGGAAATAGGTGCCCGCCGTGCGGGTAAAGCTGAAACGCGAGCCTTCGAGCAGGTCGCAGAACAAGTCGCGCTTGGCCTGGTAGAAGGCCGGCAGCTCATCGATGTGCTCCGGGTGCTCGGCCATGAAGTCGGCCAACGCGCATTGCAGGGGCGTCACGCCGCAGAAATTGACGTACTGGTGCACCTTGCGCAGTTCCGCGCTCAAGGCCGGCGGCGCGATCACATAGCCGGTCTTCCAACCGGTGACGTGGTAGGTCTTGCCGAACGAGCTGATCACGAAGGCACGCTGATACAGCTGCTCATGGGCCAGCACGCTGGCGTGGCGCACGCCGTCGTAGATCAGGTGCTCGTAGACTTCATCGCTGACCAGGTAGATATCGCGCTCGGCGATCAGCTGGGCCAACTGGTCGAGGTCTTCACGGGTGATCAGTGCACCGCTTGGGTTGTGCGGCGAGTTGAGGATGACCATGCGCGTGCGCGGGCTGAGGGCATCGCTGAACTTCTGCCAGTCGATGCGAAAGTCACCGTCGCTCAGTTGCACATGCACACAGCGCCCGCCCGCCAGCTCCACGGAGGGCTCGTAGCTGTCGTAGCAGGGGTCGAAGACGATCACTTCATCCCCGGCGTGGATCACCGCCTGAATGGCGCAGAAGATCGCTTCGGTGGCGCCGGGGGTGATGGTCACTTCCTGGTCGGCATCGACCTGGGCGCCATACAGCCGTGAGACCTTGGCTGCCACCTGCTGGCGCAGAGCCGGCAGGCCGGTCATCGGCGAATACTGGTTATGCCCGGCGGCCACGTGCCGGCCGACTGCATCGAGCAGCGCCTGCGGGCCGTTGAAGTCGGGGAACCCCTGGGACAGATTGAGCGCGCCGGTCTGCGCGGCGAGCTGGGACATGGTAGTGAAGATGGTCGTGCCGACATTCGGCAGTTTGCTGCGGATCATGGAGCCCTCTTTCCTGGGGTGTATCCGGCACGGGGTGGACCCCGAGCATAGCGGATCGAGCGGTCAGGAAAAAGGTTGAAACAATAGGGGGATTGCCTTGGATCAATAGGCCCTTGTGGGAGCGGCCTCGTGTCGCGAAAGGGCTGCGAAGCAGCCCCAGCAATATTAGCGTCATCGCTGACACCCGGGGGCCGCTATGCGGCCCTTTCCGACCGGTCCGGCGCCCCGGCAAGGCCGCTCCCACAGAGATCGCGCCAGCTTTTAATCAGCGCTTGTCGCGGCGCTTCTTTTCGGCCTTCTTGTGGTGCGACATCAGGCGGCGTTTCTTGTTGACCTGGCGATCGGTGAGGGTGTTTTTCTTGCCCTCGTACGGGTTTTCACCGCCCTTGTACTCGATGCGGATCGGCGTACCGACCAGCTTCAGCACGCGGCGGTAGGTGTTTTCCAGGTAACGCGAATAGGACTTTGGAATCTTCTCGGTCTGGTTGCCGTGGATCACGATCAGCGGCGGGTTGGCACCACCCAGGTGGGCATAGCGCAGCTTGATGCGGCGGCCGTTGACCAACGGCGGCTGGTGCTCGCTGACGGCATCTTCGAGGATCTGCGTCAGGCGGCTGGTCGGCCAGCGGGTAACCGCCGACTTGAATGCAGCCTGTACCGACTTGTACAGGTGGCCCACACCGGTGCCATGCAGGGCGGAAATGAAGTGGATGTCGGCGAAGTCGACGAAGAACAGCCGGCGCTCCAGCTCGGTCTTTACGTAGTCGCGCTCGCCCGACTCCATGCCATCCCACTTGTTGAGGGCAATGACGATGGCGCGGCCGGCTTCCAGGGCGAAGCCCAACAGGTTGAGGTCATGGTCGACCACACCTTCGCGGGCATCCATGACGAAGATCACCACGTTGGCGTCCTTGATCGCCTGCAGGGTCTTCACCACCGAGAACTTTTCGACTTCCTCGTGGATCTTGCCGCGCTTGCGCACGCCGGCGGTGTCGATGAAGGTGTACTTCTCGCCATCGCGCTCGAACGGGATGTAGATACTATCGCGGGTAGTGCCCGGCTGGTCGTAGACCACCACGCGCTCTTCGCCGAGCATGCGGTTGACCAGGGTCGACTTGCCCACGTTCGGGCGGCCGATGATGGCGATCTTGATGCCATCCTTCTCGCTCGGGCCGGGGATGCGAACCGCTTCCTCGCCTTCGGCGACTTCCTGGTCCAGGGCTTCTTCCTCAGCGTCACGAGGAATATGGCCCAGGACGCTTTCCATCAGCGCGTTGATGCCACGGCCCTGTGACCCGGCCACCGGAATGGCGTTGCCCATGCCCAGCGGCGAGAACTCGGCGCGGGCGACGTCGGCGTCGATGTTGTCGATCTTGTTGGCCACCAGGATGGCCGACTTGTTGCGCTTGCGCAGGTGCTCGGCAATCATCTGGTCGGCGGCAGTCATACCGGCTCGAGCGTCGACCAGGAACAGCACGTAGTCGGCTTCTTCGATAGCCATGAGCGACTGCTCGGCCATCTTCTCGTCCATGCCCACTTCGTCACCGGTGATACCGCCGGTGTCGATGAGGATGAAGGAACGACCCTGCCAGGTGGCATCACCGTACTGGCGGTCACGGGTCAGGCCCGACAAGTCACCGACGATGGCATCGCGGGTCTTGGTCAGGCGGTTGAACATGGTGGATTTGCCGACGTTCGGGCGGCCCACCAGGGCGATTACGGGAACCATGCGGCTCTCCACTCTTGAATTCTTGAAAATGCAAAGGCCGCTGCAAGGCAGCGGCCGGAGTTCGGGCGGCGCGTCCTACGCCGCAGCTTGAAGCCCGTCAAAGCTTCAAGCATAGCTTCAGCGGATGGTCAGTGCCTCGAGCTTGCCGCTGTTGCCAAAGACGTAGATGGTGTCGCCGACCACGAGTGGGCGGGCACGCAGGCCATCGCTGTCGATACGCTCACGGCCGACGAAGCGGCCATCGACCTGGCTGAGCAGGTGCAGGTAACCCTCGAAGTCACCCACTGCCACGTAGCTGGAGTACACCTCGGGAGCGGTCAGCTGACGGCGGGCCATCGAGTCGTTGGTCCACAGCGCGCTGGAGGAGCGCTCGTCGACACCTTCAACAGTACCACTGGCTTCGCTGACATAGACGTTGCCGAAGCCTTGGGCGACACCCACATAGCTGGAAGCATCGCGCTGCCACAGCACACGGCCGCTTTCCAGGTCCAGGCCCGCGACACGGCCCTGGTAGGTGCCTACGTACAGGGTACCACCGGACAGCAGCAGGCCGCCGTCGATGTCGACCACGCGGTCCAGCTCGGAACGGCCCTGCGGGATGGCCACGCGGCTCTCCCACACCGGCACGCCGTTGTTGATGTCCACCGCCACCACCTTGCCGGTGGACAGGCCGGCGACGGCCAGGCGGTTGGTAGCGATCGGCGCGCCAGTGCCACGCAGAGTCAGCACGGCCGGGGTGTTTTCATAGATCCAGCGGCGGTCGCCGGTGGCGGCATCCAGGCCGATCAGGCGATCGTCCTGGGTCTGCACCACAACAACGTCACCATTGTTGGCCGGCGGAGCCAGCACTTCACTGGTGACGCGCGAGCGCCAGCGTTCTTCGCCGGTGCTGGAGTCCAGGGCGATGACTTCGCCCTTGAGGGTGCCGAGCATGACCAGGCCGTAACCGACGCCGACCGCGCCGGAAACCGGCAGCTCCAGGTCTTTTTTCCATACTACGTCGCCAGTGATGCGGTCCAGGGCGAACACTTCGCCATTGACGTCGGAGGCGTAGATACGGTCGTTCTCGATGGCTGGAACCAGGGTGTTATAGGTCTCGCCCTGGCCGTCACCGATTGAACGGCTCCACTGCTTTTTCAGCACCACTTCTTCGGTGAACTTGGTCAGCTCGGCCGGAGGCAGTTCCTTCTTGCTGTTGCTGCTGCAACCTGCGGCCAGCACGGCCAGGGTCAGCACTGCTGCTTGTTTCCAACCGATCACTTACGCGTCCCCTTTGGCCAGGTCATCCAGCTTCAGTTGCAGGCCACCGACCGCTGCTTCGTCAGACAGCGCGGCCTTGGCTTTTTCGTAGGCACTGTGGGCATCGTCGCCGCGACCCAGCTGTACCAGCAGGTCGCCCTTCAACTCTTCACGGCTGGCCAGGAACGCCTTGTCGGCGTCACCGTCGAGCAGCTTGAGGGCCTCTTCGGCCTTGTTCTGTGCAGCGAGCACGCGTGCCAGGCGCTGGCGCGAGATTTCACCCAGGGTAACGTCGGCCGGCTTGTCCAGCACGCCTTTCAGCTCGGCAGCGGCGTCGTCGAGCTTGCCGCTCTCGACCGCGACCTTGGCCACGAACAGGCTGCCGTACTGGGCGTACGCAGTACCGCCGAACTCGCTCTTGAGCTTGCCGGCCAATTCCGCAACCTTGGTCGCGTCTGGCTGGCCGTTCGGCGTCAGGCTGGTCTCGAGCAAGGCCTGATACAGCTGCGAGGCACCTTGCGACTGGTTGCTCTGGTACTTGTGCCAGGTGTTCCAGCCCAGTACCACCACGCCCGCCAGCAATGCGCCAGTCAGCAGCGGCTTGCCGTTACGGTTCCACCAGTCCTTGACCCCTGCCAGGTCATCATCATCGGTACTCGACACCCCAATACTCCTTTTCGCCTATTCGCTTGTTGAACCGCGTTACGCCTGAGCGATCGCGGTTTCCAGGTGCTCAGCCAGAGCATCCCAGGCAATGTTCTGTTGTTCGCCCTGACCACGCAGGGGCTTCACGCCGATCTCTTGCTTTGCCAGCTCGTCGTCGCCGAGGATCAGGGCGAACAGCGCGCCGCTCTTGTCGGCCTTCTTGAACTGGCTCTTGAAGCTGCCCCCACCGGCATTGACTGCCAGGCGCAGGCCCGGCAGGCGGTCGCGCAGGCTTTCGGACAGCCGCAGGCCGGCCAGTTCCGCCTGCTCGCCGAAGGCGCACAGGTAGACGTCGATGGTGCGGTTGATCGACTCAGGGACCTTGCCGAGGGTTTCCAGCAGCAGGATCAGGCGCTCGATGCCCATGGCGAAACCGACGCCAGTGGTCGGTTTGCCGCCCATCTGCTCGACCAGGCCGTCGTAACGGCCACCGGCACAGACGGTGCCCTGGGCGCCGAGCTTGTCGGTGACCCACTCGAACACGGTCTTGCTGTAGTAGTCCAGGCCACGTACCAGCTTGGTGTTGATCACGAACGGGATGCCGGCGGCGTCGAGGCGCGCCTTCAGGCCCTCGAAGTGCACGCGGGAATCGTCGTCCAGGTAGTCTTCCAGCTTCGGCGCGCCAACCAGCACCGCCTGGGTGCCCTGGTCCTTGCTGTCGAGGATGCGCAGCGGGTTGCTCTTGAGGCGGCGCTGGCTGTCTTCGTCGAGCTGCTCCAGGCGCGCCGAAAGGAACTCGACCAGCGCGTCACGGTAGCGGGCACGGGCTTCGCTGGTGCCCAGGCTGTTGAGTTCCAGCTTGACCGCGTCCTGAATGCCCAGCAGGCCCCACAGGCGCCAGGTCAGCATGATCAGCTCGGCGTCGATGTCCGGGCCGTCCAGGTTGAACACTTCCACGCCAATCTGGTGGAACTGGCGGTAGCGGCCCTTCTGCGGGCGCTCGTGGCGGAACATCTGGCCGATGTACCAGAGCTTCTGCACCTGACCGTTGCCGGTGATGCCGTGCTCCAGCACTGCGCGCACACAAGCAGCGGTGCCTTCTGGGCGCAGGGTGAGCGAATCGCCGTTGCGGTCCTCGAAGGTGTACATCTCTTTTTCGACGATGTCGGTGACTTCACCAATGGAGCGCTTGAACAGCTCGGTGAACTCGACGATCGGCGTGCGGATCTGGCTGTACCCGTAGGTGTCCAGGAGGCCGGCGACAGTGCCTTCGAAGTAGCGCCAGAGCGGCGACTGGTCTGGCAGGATGTCGTTCATGCCACGGATGGCTTGCAGCGATTTGCTCACGAAAAGTCCTTACGAATCTGTGTGTCAGCCGCGGGCGATCAGCGCCGCATCAGCCTCGACCTTTTCGGCCGCTTTCTGGCGGATGAGCTTCTCCAGCTCATCGACCAGGTTGTCATTGGTCAGCTTCTGCGCCGGCTTGCCGTCGATGTAGATCAGGTTCGGCGTGCCACCGGTCAGACCTACGTGGGCCTCCTTGGCTTCGCCAGGGCCATTGACCACACAACCGATTACCGCCACGTCCAGCGGTACCAGCAGGTCTTCCAGGCGCCCTTCCAGCTCGTTCATGGTCTTGACCACATCGAAGTTCTGCCGCGAGCAGCTCGGGCAAGCGATGAAGTTGATGCCACGCGAACGCAGGTGCAGCGACTTGAGGATGTCGTAGCCGACCTTCACTTCCTCGACCGGGTCGGCCGCCAGCGAAATACGGATGGTATCGCCAATGCCCTCGGCCAGCAGCATACCGAGGCCGACGGCGGATTTCACCGTCCCCGAGCGCAGGCCACCGGCTTCGGTGATGCCCAGGTGCAATGGCTGGATGATCTGCTTGGCCAGCAGGCGATAGGCTTCGACGGCCATGAACACGTCGGAGGCCTTGACGCTGACCTTGAAGTCCTGGAAGTCCAGGCGGTCGAGGTGCTCGACGTGACGCAGGGCCGATTCGACCAGCGCGGCCGGCGTCGGCTCGCCATACTTCTTCTGCAGGTCCTTTTCCAGCGAACCGGCATTGACACCGATGCGGATCGGGATGCCACGGTCGCGGGCGGCATCGACCACCGCACGCACGCGGTCTTCACGGCCGATGTTGCCCGGGTTGATGCGCAGGCAATCGACGCCAAGCTCGGCCACACGCAGCGCGATCTTGTAGTCGAAATGGATATCGGCAACCAGCGGCACGCTGACCAGCTGCTTGATCTTGCCGAACGCCTCGGCGGCGTCCATGTCCGGCACCGAGACACGAACGATGTCGACGCCGGCGTCGACCAGGCGCTGGATCTGCGCAACGGTGGCCATCACATCGTTGGTGTCGGTGTTGGTCATGCTCTGCACCGCGATGGGGGCATCACCACCCACCGGTACATTGCCGACCCAGATTTTGCGGGATTCGCGACGCTTGATCGGAGATTCGCCGTGCATGACTTACTGTCCCAACTTCAGGCGAGCGGTTTCGCCACTGGTGAACGGGGCAACATCGACGGCCTGGCCGTTGTAGCTGACCTGGGCGCCCCGGGCAAAGCCCAGGCGTACCGCAAATGGCGGCTTGCCGGTCAGCTCGAGGTTGTCCCCCTTGCGCTTGATGGCGCTGAACAGCACCTTGCCGTTGCCATCGGACACCTGGGTCCAGCAATCGGCGGTGAACTGGATTGCAACCTTGGCACTCCCGGCCGGCACAGCCGCAGGGGCGGCAGGCTCGGCTGCGGCGACGGCCGGCACACTGGCAACGGGCGCAGCCGGTGCTGCCGGAGCAGGGGCCGGGGCTGGCACGGCAGCCTGGGCTGGTGCCTGCTGAACCGGAGCAGCAGGTGCCGGCGTGGCGGCTGCCGGGGTGGCTTCACTGGTAGTGCCGGCAGTTGCCTCGGCAGGCGCCTGCTCCAGCGGCAGCGGCGCGGTCTCGGGCTGCTGGCCCGCGGTCACGGCCTGGTCTTCAGGCTCGTCCAACGGGTGGATCTGGGTGGTGCCGTCGGCACTTTCGACTTCCACATGCTCGAGGGCGATCTTGGCCAGGTCCTTGCCTTTCAGGCTGCCCTGGTCCTGCCACCAGATGAAGCTGCCGCCGACCACGGCGACCAGCAGCAACAGGGTGACACCGCGCATGATGTTGTGCGACAGGCGCACCGGCTCTTCGATGCGGCCCAGCGAATGCACTTCGCTGCCCTTGGCGTGGGTGCCGGTGTACTGGTCGAAGGCCTCGACCAGCGGGGCCTGGTCCATGTCCATCAGCTTGGCGTAGGCGCGAATGTAACCACGGGCGAAGGTGTGCCCGGGCAGCTTGTCGAAGGCGCCGGTTTCCACGTGGTTCAGCGAACTTACGGTGAGGTTGAGCTTGCGGGCCACCTCGGCTTGCGACCACTCCCGTTTCTCGCGGGCCTGGCGCAACAGCTCACCGGGGTTCTGGCCAGTCGCTGCTGCTACTTCGGGATGCGCGGCTTTCATCGTTGCTCCGACAGGTATTGCTGATATTCCGGCGTACCGGGATAAAGTCGTTGTAATTGCTGGCCCATATCGGCCAGTGTGCCCTGCTCGTCGAATACCCGGGCAAGGCGGCTGCCCAGCAGAAGACTACGGGCGTCGTGACCGCTCAACTGGCTGAAACGATCGTAGTAGTCACGGGCCGGCACATAATGCCTGTTTTCGTAGGACAACTCAGCCATTTCCAGTAATGCTCTGGGCTGGCGCTGGTCAAGTTGCAGGGCCTTGGTCAAATACGCATGCGCCTGGTCGCGATCGTCGAGTTTCAAGGCCGTCAGGCCAAGGTTCTCGT
The DNA here is from genome assembly GCF_044748405.1 of Pseudomonas sp. NPDC089996. NCBI lineage: Bacteria > Pseudomonadati > Pseudomonadota > Gammaproteobacteria > Pseudomonadales > Pseudomonadaceae > Pseudomonas > Pseudomonas sp. NPDC089996. Next base: position 376,759 of record NZ_JBIVGA010000003.1, read on the forward strand.
AAACCCGCGAACGTTCAGGATACAGGGTATCGGCGCTGGCCAGGCGAAACATCTGCTCGGCTTCGGCAAAACGTTGCTGAGCATATAGGAAACTGCCGTAATTGTTGCGAATTCGCGTGTCGCCCGAGCGGGATGCCAAGGCTTTTTTGAAGTGCGCCTCGGCAAGCGCTGGCTCATCTTCGGCCTGGAACACCAACGCCAGAGCCGTATGGGCGTCGGCATCGCCCGAATCCAGCGCCAGGGCCCTGCCCAATGGAGCCTTGGCCTGCTGGGTCAAACCTTGTTGCAAATAACCCAGGCCAAGTTGCGTGTAAGCCCGCCCCGCTTCCGCTCGCCCCTGGCGGCTGGCCAGGGGGTCGCTCGCACCGCCCGACACGCAGCCGGCCAGCAGCAAAAGCGCAAGGATCGACAGCGCGGCGCGCAGGCTCATGGCAAGGCCGGACTCAGTGGCGCACGGCGCTGTCTTGCAGCTCGGCGTCAGCGGACAGCTGGCGGACGGCGATGTAGCGCTCGCTGCGGCGGGTACGGTCGTTGACCTGGCCGACCAGCTGGCCACAGGCGGCGTCGATGTCGTCGCCACGCGTGGTACGGGTGGTGACGTTGAAACCACCATGGTGCAGCAGGTCCTGGAAGCGGCGAATAGCGTTGTTGCTCGGCCGCTCGTAGCCCGAGTGCGGGAACGGGTTGAACGGGATCAGGTTGATCTTGCACGGCACGTCGCGCAGCAGCTCGATCATCTGTGCCGCATGCTCGGGCTGGTCGTTGACGTCTTTGAGCAGGGTGTATTCGATGGTCAGCACACGCTTGCCGCCCAGGGTCGACATGTAGCCCATGCACGACTCGAGCAGCATCTTCAGCGGGTACTTCTTGTTGATCGGCACCAGCTGGTTGCGCAGTTCGTCGTTAGGCGCGTGCAGCGACAGCGCCAGGGACACGTCGATGTGCTTGGCCAGTTCGTCGATCATCGGCACCACGCCCGAAGTGGACAGGGTGACACGACGCTTGGAAATGCCATAGCCCAGGTCATCCATCATGATGTGCATGGCGGCGATGACGTTGTCGAAGTTCAGCAGGGGCTCGCCCATGCCCATCATCACCACGTTGGTAATCGCGCGGTCGATCTTGGCAGGGACGGTCCCGAAGGATTTGTTCGCAAGCCACACCTGGCCGATCACTTCGGCGGCAGTGAGATTGCTGTTGAAGCCTTGCTTGCCGGTGGAGCAGAAACTGCAGTCCAGGGCGCAGCCGGCTTGCGACGAGACGCAGAGGGTGCCACGGTCGTCGGTGGGAATGTAGACGGTCTCGACGCAGCTGCCGGAGGCAACGCGGATCACCCATTTGCGGGTGCCGTCGGCGGAAATGTCTTCACTGACCACTTCCGGGGGGCGAATCTCGGCAACGGCCTCGAGCTTTTCGCGCAAGACCTTGCCTACGTTGGTCATGGCCGCAAAGTCGGACACGCCAAAATGGTGAATCCATTTCATCACCTGACCGGCACGGAAGCGCTTCTCCCCTATCGAGTCGAAGAACTTTTCCATTTCCGGCTGGGTCAGCCCCAACAGGTTGATTTTGCCAGTAGATGTCGTCATGGATTCACCCTCACCCGTAAGCTTTCGCTTAGCGAGTGGTTACCTCGGTAGCAGCGAAGAAGTAAGCGATTTCGCGAGCAGCGGCAGCTTCGGAGTCCGAACCGTGAACGGCGTTGGCGTCGATCGACTCGGCGAAGTCAGCACGGATGGTGCCGGCAGCAGCTTCTTTAGGGTTGGTAGCGCCCATCAGCTCACGGTTCAGAGCGATGGCGTTTTCGCCCTCCAGAACCTGAACGACGACCGGGCCGGAAGTCATGAAGGCAACCAGGTCACCGAAGAAGCCACGAGCGCTGTGCTCGGCGTAGAAGCCTTCGGCTTCGGCTTTGGACAGTTGCTTGATTTTCGAGGCAACGATTTTCAGGCCGGCTTCTTCGAAGCGGGTGGTGATCTTGCCGATCACGTTCTTGGCAACGGCGTCAGGCTTGATGATCGAGAAAGTACGTTGAACAGCCATGGAAAACTCCAGAATATTGAGTGTTACGAAAAATTAAACCCGCGAATTATACGCGGGTTCCAGGGGATTGCCTAACCTGCTGCGTCACGCTTAGTCGGCTTCATCAATCCAGGCCGCCTGGATGGCCTCGAGCACTTTCTCACCGCCACGTGACGGATCGTCGCTGAATTCTGGCAAGGCCAGCACCCAACGGTGCAGATCGACGAAATTCACATATCTAGGATCGACGTCCGGCTTGCTTTCCACAAGCTGGATGGCGATCTCAAGTACATCAACCCATTTCAGACTCATGGACAGGACCTCAGTGCGGTGCTTCGGCAGCGTGGTTGAGCGAATACTTGGGGATCTCGATGGTCAGGTCTTCACCACCCACGACCACCTGGCAGCCCAGACGCGACTGGGCCTCCAGGCCCCAGGCCTTGTCCAGCATGTCCTCTTCCAGCTCGTCAGCCTCTTCGAGGGAGTCGAAACCTTTGCGAACAATACAGTGGCAAGTGGTGCAGGCCTTGACGCCACCGCAGGCGCTTTCCATCTCGATGTGATGGTCGTGGGCCAGCTCCAGGATATTGGTCCCGGCTGGCACCTCCACGGTCAGCCCCTCGGGGCAGAACTTCTCATGCGGCAGGAATGTCACCAGCGGCATCGATTACTCCTCGATCTCATTCAGGTTGCGCCCGGCCAGTGCGGCTTTGACCGTCGAATCAAGGCGACGGGCGGCAAATGCATCGGTCACCTGCGACAGACGCTTGGTCTGTTGCTCGATGGCCGCGCCATCGGTGCCGGTGAGCAAATCACGTAGTTCTTGCATCTGGTATTCGATGGCGTCGCGCTCTTCGCTATCGAGCAGTCGCTCGCCATCGGCGTCCAGGGCGCCCTGTACCGCTTCGAGCAGTCGCTCACCATCGACCTGGTGCTCGCGCAGCTGGCGCGCCTGCTTGTCGGACCCTGCGTGCTCGAAGGAGTCCTTGAGCATGCGGGCGATCTCGCCGTCGGTCAGGCCGTAGGACGGTTTGACCTGGATGCTCGCTTCCACGCCCGAGCCCAGTTCGCGGGCCGCGACACTGAGCAGGCCGTCGGCATCGACCTGGAAGGTCACGCGAATCTTGGCGGCGCCGGCAACCATGGCCGGAATGCCGCGCAGTTCGAAGCGCGCCAGGGAGCGGCAATCGCTGATCAGCTCGCGCTCACCCTGCAGCACGTGAATCATCATGGCCGACTGGCCATCTTTGTAGGTGGTGAATTCCTGCGCGCGGGCGACCGGAATGGTGGTGTTGCGCGGGATCACCTTCTCCATCAGCCCGCCCATGGTCTCAAGGCCCAGGGACAGCGGAATGACGTCGAGCAGCAGCAGCTCGCCACCTTCGCGGCGGTTGCCGGCCAGGGTGTCGGCCTGGATCGCGGCGCCAATGGCCACCACCTGATCCGGGTCGATCGAAGTCATGGGGGTGCGGCCAAACAGTGCACCCACCGCTTCACGTACACGCGGCACGCGGGTCGAACCACCAACCATCACCACTGCACCCACCTCCTCCAGCTCGACACCGCTGTCGCGCACGGCGCGGCGGCAGGCTTTCAGGCTGCGGGCAACCAGCGGCTCGATCATGGCCTCGAAGGCGCAGCGGCTCAGCTCGCCCGTCCAGGCGCCGTGGTTGACGCTGACAGTGTCGGCATCGGTCAGGGCTTCCTTGGCGGCGCAGGCGGCCTGCAGCAACTGGCGCTGGGTAGCCGGGTCGAGATCAGCGGACAGGCCGGCCTGCTCGATGATCCAGCCCGCGATGGCGTGGTCGAAATCGTCGCCGCCCAGGGCGGTATCGCCACCGGTAGCCAGCACTTCGAAAACACCGGCGGTCAGGCGCAGGATGGAAATGTCGAAGGTACCGCCACCCAGGTCATAGATGGCCACCAGGCCTTCGGCGTTCTGGTCCAGGCCATAGGCCACGGCAGCGGCAGTCGGCTCGTTGAGCAGGCGCAGCACGCTCAGCCCCGCCAGGCGCGCGGCATCCTTGGTGGCCTGGCGCTGGGCATCGTCGAAATAGGCCGGCACGGTAATCACCGCCCCCACCAGCTCACCACCCAGGGTGGCTTCGGCACGCTCGCGCAGCACCTTGAGGATGTCGGCGGACACTTCCACCGGGCTTTTCGGCCCCTGGACGGTGTCGATGAACGGCATGTGCGACTCGCCGCCAATGAAGCGGTACGGGAGTTGCTCACCCAACTGCTTCACGTCAGCCAGGCCACGCCCCATCAGGCGCTTGACCGACAACACGGTGTTCAGCGGGTCGCTGGCAGCCGCTTCGCGCGCGGTCAGGCCGACTTCGTTGTGGCCAGACAGGTAACGCACCGCCGACGGCAGAATGACATTACCCTGCGCATCGGGCAGGGGCTCGCTGCGACCGCTGCGCACGGCAGCGACCAGAGAATTGGTGGTACCCAAGTCGATCCCCACCGCCAGGCGGCGCTGGTGCGGCTGAGGGCTTTGACCGGGTTCGGCGATCTGCAGTAGGGCCATGCTTATCTGAATACCTTAGGCGTCATCACGGGCGACACCGGGTTAATCGTCGAGGCGCTCTTCCAGTTGGCGCACTTCTTGGGCGAGCTTGTCGAGGAACTGCATGCGGCGCATCAGGCGTTCGGCCTTGTCGCGCTCGGCAGACACATCCCAGCAGGCGGCAAAATCCTCGTTCAGCGTGTCCTGAGCGGCCTTCAGGCGCTTCTTGAACACGGCCACGCCATCGAGGTCGGCCTCATCCTGCAGGTCTTCGAGCTCTTCACGCCACTGCATCTGCTGCAACAGGAAGTCAGGGTCGTGGACCGTGACCTCCTGAGGCACTTCGTGGCCACCGATTGCCAGCAGGTAGCGGGCACGGCGTGGCGCACTGCGCAGGGTCTGGTAGGCGTCGTTGAGGGCCGCGGACTTTTCCAGCGCTACCCGCTGCTCGCGCTCGGAAGCATCGGCGAAGCGGTCCGGATGAACCTCACGGGCCAGCTCGCGATAGCGAACGGCCAGTTTGTCGAGGTCCAGACGGAAGCAGGGCTGGAGGTCAAACAGCGCGAAATGACAAGGAGTACCCACGGCCAGCCTCAGACGTTGAAGCTTTCGCCGCAGCCACACTCACCGCGCACGTTGGGGTTGTTGAACTTGAAGCCTTCGTTCAACCCTTCCTTGACGAAGTCCAGCTCGGTGCCGTCGAGGTAGACCAGGCTCTTGGGATCGATGATCACCTTGACGCCATGGTTCTCGAAAACAGTGTCTTCGCCCGCCACTTCGTCGACGAACTCCAGCACGTAGGCCAGGCCCGAGCAGCCGGTGGTGCGCACGCCCAGGCGAATACCCTCACCCTTGCCGCGCCCATCGAGGGAGCGGCGAATGTGGTTGGCGGCGGCTTCTGTCATGCTGATAGCCATCGGAACTCCTTGACTCTTACCTTGCAACGGACGGCTTAGATCAAGCCTTTCTTCTGCTTGTAGTCGCGAACGGCTGCCTTGATGGCATCTTCGGCGAGTACCGAGCAGTGGATTTTCACTGGCGGCAGCGCCAGTTCTTCCGCCAGCTGGGTGTTCTTGATGGTTTCGGCTTCGTCCAGGGTCTTGCCTTTCATCCACTCGGTGGCGAGGGAGCTGGAGGCGATGGCCGAACCGCAGCCGTAGGTCTTGAACTTGGCGTCTTCGATGACGCCTTGCTCGTTGACCTTGATCTGCAGACGCATCACGTCACCGCACGCTGGGGCGCCGACCATGCCGGTACCGACATCCGGGTCCTCGGCGTTCATCTTGCCGACGTTACGTGGGTTTTCGTAGTGGTCGATGACCTTTTCACTGTATGCCATGGTGCAATTCCTTCCTCATCAGGGAGCCGCTCTTGCCGGCGACTGCTTAGTGGGCGGCCCACTCGATCTTGGAGATGTCAACGCCGTCTTTGTACATGTCCCACAGCGGCGACAGTTCACGCAGTTTGTTTACGGCCATGCAGACTTGCTGCGCGGCGTAGTCGACTTCTTCTTCGCTGGTGAAGCGGCCGAAGGAGAAGCGGATCGAGCTGTGCGCCAGCTCGTCGTTACGGCCCAGAGCGCGCAGTACATACGACGGCTCGAGCGAAGCGGAGGTGCAGGCCGAACCGGACGATACCGCGATGTCCTTCAGGGACATCAGCAGCGACTCGCCTTCGACGTAGTTGAAGCTCAGGTTCAGGTTGTGCGGCACGCGGGCCGTCTTGCTGCCGTTGACGTACAGTTCTTCGAGGTCCGAGACCTGCTTGAAGAAGCGGTCGCTCAGGGCCTTGATGCGCACGTTCTCGGCGGCCATTTCCTGCTTGGCGATGGCGAAGGCTTCGCCCATGCCGACGATCTGGTGGGTCGGCAGGGTGCCAGAACGCATGCCGCGCTCATGGCCACCGCCGTGAATGATGGCTTCCAGGCGTACGCGCGGCTTGCGGCTGACATACAGCGCGCCGATGCCTTTAGGGCCGTAGACCTTGTGCGCGGAGAACGACATAAGGTCGACTTTCAGCTTTTGCAGGTCGATTTCGACCTTGCCGGCCGACTGGGCGGCGTCGACATGGAACAGCACGCCGCGCGAACGGGTCAGTTCACCGATGGCGGCGATGTCGTTGATCGAGCCGACTTCGTTGTTCACGTGCATCAGCGAGACCAGGATGGTGTCGTCGCGCAGCACGGCCTCGACCATGGCCGGGGTGACGATGCCGTCTTCGCCCGGTTCCAGGTAGGTGACTTCGAAACCTTCACGCTCGAGCTGGCGAGCGGTGTCCAGGACCGCCTTGTGCTCGATCTTGGAGGTGATGATGTGCTTGCCCTTGGTCTGATAGAAGTGCGCCACGCCTTTCAGGGCGAGGTTGTCGGACTCGGTGGCACCGCTGGTCCAGACGATTTCGCGCGGGTCGGCGTTGATCAGCTCGGCAACCTGGCGGCGGCCGTTCTCGACCGCTTCTTCGGCCTTCCAGCCGAATACGTGGGAGCGCGAGGCCGGGTTACCGAAGTTGCCGTCGACCAGCAGGCAGTCGGCCATCTTCTGGGCGACACGGGGGTCGACCGGCGTGGTAGCGGAGTAATCGAGGTAGATCGGCAACTTCATGGGTATCTCCTATCAGGCGGTGGCGTCGCTCGTCACTGTAAAAGGTCAGTCGACGGCGGACGTCTCAATCTTGTCCAGCTGGGCGGTACGGCCTGCGACACGCCGCAGGTCCTGGCGCTGGGCGACTTCCTGCACCTCACGGCGCATGACGAGGTCAGCCAGGCTGATGCCACTGAGGAATTCGTGAATCTGCTGGCTGAGGTCGCACCACAAGTGGTGGGTCAGGCAGGTGTCACCGGCATGGCAATCCCCGAGCCCCTGGCAACGGGTGGCATCGACCGATTCGTTGACCGCGTCGATGACCTGGGCCACCTGGATGGTTTCCATGCCGCGCGACAGCTGGTAGCCACCGCCTGGACCGCGCACGCTGGAGACCAGGCTGCTACGGCGCAGCTTGGCGAACAGCTGTTCCAGATAAGAGAGGGAAATGCCCTGGCGCTCGGAAATGTCGGCCAAAGACACCGGCCCATGCTGCGCGTGCAATGCCAGGTCGAGCATGGCAGTGACGGCGTATCGGCCTTTGGTAGTCAGTCGCATGGCTAATGGGTACCACGGGAGTTACGGGATGTGTGCGAGTATGCGATTCCCGAGCATTTAAGTCAACTATAAGACCTACTGCTTTAGTCGGGTTTGCATCGGAGAGGCGGGCGCGAGTGTAGCAGCAAAGGGGCGTGAGCACACGCCCCATATGTCAGAGTGACTTCACTGCGACGCGATCAATGCGACTGAGTGTCGCGCTGGGCAGCCTGGGTTTCGACCGCGAAGTCATCTTCCGGCAGCTTTGGCAATTCCTTGGCACAGTAGTCGCTGCCCATCTTGGTCAGCGCACCACACATGCCCTCCAGCCGTTCATCGACAGCCTGCAGGTGGTCGAGCATCTGACCGATGGCGCGGGCTACCGGGTCCGGCATGTCGCCGCTGACACCATAGGCATCGAAGCCGATCTTCTCGGCCATGGCCTTGCGCCTGGCCTCGATCTCGTTGTCTTCGCTCTTGACGATGATCCGCCCAGGAATACCCACTGCGGTTGCGCCGGCCGGCACCGCCTTGGTCACCACTGCATTGGAACCGATCTTGGCCCCGGCACCGACGGTGAACGGGCCGAGCACCTTGGCTCCTGCCCCAACCACCACACCGTCTTCCAGGGTCGGATGGCGCTTGCCTTTGTTCCAGCTCGTGCCACCCAGCGTCACGCCCTGATAAAGGGTGACATCGTCGCCGATCTCGGCGGTTTCGCCGATGACGATGCCCATGCCGTGGTCAATGAAGAAGCGTCGACCAATGGTCGCGCCGGGATGAATTTCGATGCCGGTCATCCAGCGGCCGAAGTTCGACACCAGGCGGGCCAGCCACTTGAAGTCACGCTTCCACAAGGCATTGCCCAGGCGGTGCAGCCAGATGGCGTGCATGCCGGGGTAGCAGGTCAGCACCTCGAATGCATTGCGCGCTGCCGGGTCACGATGGAATACGCTCTGGATATCTTCACGCAGACGTTCGAACATCTGTCAGTCCTTCCGTTTATGCGGCTCGCCCCGGGTGACCTTCTGGGTCTCGGTGAGGATGCCGCGCAAAATGCTCATTTCCGAACGATTGACCGAGCTGCGCCCATACAGTCGGCGCAGGCGCGCCATCAGGTGCTTGGGCTTCTCCGGGTCGAGGAAGCCGATGTCCACCAGGGTTTTCTCCAGGTGTTCATAGAACAGCTCCATTTCGTCCATGGTCGCCAGCTCGTTGCTGCGCAGCGAATTGGCGTCGAACTTCTCGACTTTCGAGGGCGCGCCTTCGGCTGCCAGCCAGGCCATGCGCACCTCGTAGGACAGCACCTGGACAGCGGCGGCAAGGTTCAGCGAGCTGAAGTCGGGGTTCGAGGGAATGTGCACGTGGAAGTGACATCGCTGCAGTTCTTCGTTGGTCAACCCGGCGTGCTCGCGCCCGAACACCAGGGCGATATCTTCACCACCATTGGCGTGCTCCACGGCCTTGGCCCCGCACTCGCGCGGGTCGATCAACGGCCAGGGGATGCTGCGCTCGCGGGCACTGGTGCCCATGACCAGACTGCAGCCGACCAGCGCATCTTCAAGGCTGTCGACCACCTGGGCATTGGCCAGGATGTCGTCGGCGCCCGAGGCGCGCGCGGTGGCGTCGCCGGACGGGAACTCTTTTGGCTGCACCAGCACCAGCCGCGACAAGCCCATGTTTTTCATGGCACGCGCAGCGCCGCCGATATTGCCGGGGTGGCTGGTATTGACCAGAACAACACGAATATTTTGCAGCAAGGTGTTGTGCTCACAGATGCAGGAATCAGGGCATTCGATATTACATAACCGACAGGCGTAACGCCATGAAAGCAAATGTGACACTTCTGCCTTCAAAAATTTCTGCTAGAATGGCCGGCTTTCCTCTTTAACATCTCCAGGTGACCCGCCCATGCAGCCTATGCTGAATATCGCCCTGCGCGCCGCTCGCAGCGCCAGTGAATTGATCTTCCGCTCCATCGAACGCCTGGATACCATCAAGGTCGACGAGAAAGAGGCCAAGGACTACGTTTCCGAAGTTGATCGCGCCGCCGAGCAGAAAATCGTCGACGCACTGCGCAAGGCCTACCCGAACCACTCGATCCAGGGTGAAGAGACGGGCATGCACGCGGGCACCGGCGAAGAGGGCAAGGACTACCTGTGGATCATCGATCCGCTGGACGGCACCACCAACTTCCTTCGTGGCATCCCTCACTTCGCCGTCAGCATCGCCTGCAAATACCGCGGCCGCCTCGAGCACGCGGTCGTCCTCGACCCGGTTCGCCAGGAAGAATTCACCGCCAGCCGTGGCCGCGGCGCCCAGCTCAATGGCCGCCGTCTGCGCGTCAGCTCGCGCACCAGCCTGGATGGCGCCCTGCTGGGCACCGGCTTCCCGTTCCGTGACAACCAGATGGCTGACATGGACAACTACCTGGGCATGTTCCGCGCCCTGACTGGCCAGACCGCCGGCATCCGCCGCGCCGGCTCCGCCAGCCTGGACCTGGCCTACGTGGCCGCCGGCCGCTTCGACGCCTTCTGGGAGTCGGGCCTGTCCGAGTGGGACATGGCGGCGGGCGTATTGCTGATCCAGGAAGCCGGTGGTCTGGTGAGCGACTTCAACGGTGGCCACGACTTCCTCGACAAGGGTCACATCGTTGCAGGCAACATCAAGTGCTTCAAGGCCGTGCTGACCGCTATCCAGCCGCACCTGCCAGAGAGCATGAAGCGCTAAGCGCGGATTGCAGGCAAAAAAAAGCACCTCTCGAGGTGCTTTTTTGTGCCTGATGGTCATGCCAGGCCATACACGCCCTTTGTAGGAGCGGCCTTGTGTCGCGAAAGGGCCGCATAGCGGCCCCAGGATCTTGGCCATATTACAGATCGCCGGGGCTGCTTCGCAGCCCTTTCGCGACACAAGGCCGCTCCTACAAAGAGCAAGCCGCGTGCGACTTACTGGCCGGCTTCGCTGAGGATCAGCTTGCCATTCTTGTCCAGCGGGATGGTCGAGCCTGGCTCGCGGTCCATCTTCACCTTGCCCACCTGATCACCGATGGAATAGGTCACGTTGTAGCCCACCACCTTCTCGCTGATGTCGTTGACCGTGTTACAGCGGGTTTGCGTGGTGGTGTAGGTATCACGCTGCTGCATGCCTTCCTGCACCTTGTTACCGGCATAACCACCACCGACCGCACCGGCCACGGTGGCGATCTTCTTGCCGGTGCCGCCGCCGATCTGGTTACCCAGCAGGCCGCCCGCCAAGGCCCCGACTACCGTGCCGGCGATCTGGTGTTGATCCTTCACCGGCGCCTGACGGGTCACGGCGACATCCTTGCAGACTTCACGCGGGGTCTTGACCTGTTGCTTGATCGGTTGCACGTCGGTGACCTGGGCATACTCAGGCCCCTTGTTCACCAAGCTGTAGGTTGCGACAGCACCTCCGGCAGTCACACCGACAGCACCCAGTACAGCACCTACCAGCATTGATTTATTCACATGAACCTCCTGTTGTACCTGCAGGGTTCAACCTGCTTTCTCCCAGCCTTGGAGCAAAAAAAAAGGCGCGAGTTCAACACTCGCGCCTTTTTGGCCGCCGAACGGCGTAGGTCTAATCCTTAAGGACGGTCATCCACTCCATCAGTTTTCGCCGGCGGAATCAGGTCTTCACTGTTCAGGTTCAGCCAGATCAGCACCACGTTGGCGATGTAGATCGACGAGTAGGTACCTGCCATGACACCGATGAACAGTGCCAGGGAGAAGCCGAACAGGTTGTCACCACCGAAGAACAGCAGTGCGGCAATCGCCAGCAAGGTCGAAACCGAGGTGGCGACGGTCCGCAGCAGGGTCTGGGTTGTCGAGACGTTGATGTTCTCGATCAGCGAGGCCTTGCGCATCACGCGGAAGTTCTCGCGCACCCGGTCGAACACGACGATGGTGTCGTTCAGCGAGTAGCCGATGATCGCCAGCACCGCAGCCAGCACCGTCAGGTCGAAAGTGATCTGGAAGAACGACAGAATTCCCAGGGTCACCACCACGTCGTGGATCAGCGAGACGATCGCACCCACGGCGAACTTCCACTGGAAGCGGAACGCCAGGTAGATGAGGATACCGCCCAGCGCCAGAAGCATGCCGAGGCCGCCCTGGTCACGCAGCTCTTCACCCACCTGCGGGCCAACGAACTCGACACGCTTGACCGTAGCCGGGTTGTCGCCGCCCACCTTCTGCAAGGCTTCAGCCACCTTGTTGCCCAGTTGCGGATCATCGCCCGGCATGCGCACCAGCAGGTCGGTGGTAGCACCGAAGCTCTGCACCACGGCCTCGTGGAAGCCGGACTCGACCAGCTCGGCACGTACGGCCTTGAGGTCAGCCGGGCGCTCGTAGGTCAGTTCGATCAGCGTACCGCCAGTGAAGTCCAGGCCGAAGTTCAGGCCCTTCTGCCACCAGCTGAACAGTGCCAGCACGGTGAGGAGCACGGTAATGGCGAACGCGACATTGCGCACGCCCATGAAATTGATGGTTTTCATCGCAGCTCCCTCAAACCCACAGCTTCTTGATGTCACGCCCGCCGCACGTCAGGTTGACCAATGCACGGGTCACCATCACGGCAGTGAACATCGAGGTGAAAATCCCGAGGGACATGGTAACCGCGAAGCCTTTGACCGGGCCTGTACCCATGGCGAACAGGATGCCGCCGACCAGCAACGTGGTCAGGTTGGCATCGACGATCGCCGAGTAGGCGCGGTTGAAGCCTTCGTGGATGGCGCGCTGTATCGACATGCCAGCAGCGATTTCCTCACGGATACGCGAGAAGATCAGCACGTTGGCGTCAACCGCCATGCCCATGGTCAGCACGATACCCGCGATACCCGGCAGGGTCAGCGTTGCACCCAGCAGGGACATCAACGCCAGCAATAGGACCATGTTGCCCGCCAGGGCGATGGTGGCCAGCACGCCAAAGGCGCGGTAGATGGCGATGATGAACAGCGAGACGAACAGCATGCCCCACAGCGACGCATCGATACCCTTGGTGATGTTGTCGGCACCCAGGCTTGGACCGATGGTGCGTTCTTCGGCGAAGTACATCGGCGCAGCCAGGCCACCGGCACGCAGCAGCAGGGCCAGCTCCGAGGACTCACCCTGGCCGTTCAGGCCGGTGATGCGGAACTGGCTGCCCAGCGGCGACTGGATGGTCGCCAGGCTGATGATCTTCTTCTCTTCCTGGAAACTCTGTACGGCAACGTCTTTCTCGACACCGTTGACAGTCTGCTTGACGTAGCGAGTGACCGGTTTCTGCTCGATGAAGATCACCGCCATGCTGCGACCGACATTGCTGCGGGTGGCGCGACTCATCAGTTCGCCACCATGGCCATCCAGACGGATGTTCACCTGTGGGCGGCCGTGCTCGTCGAAGCTGGCCTGGGCGTCGGTGACCTGGTCACCGGTAATGATCAGGCCACGCTCGACTGCGGCGGAACGGTTGCCTTCACGGAACTCGAAGACCTCGGTAGTGGCCTTGGAGGCACCCGGCTCGGCGCCGAAGCGGAACTCCAGGTTGGCGGTCTTGCCGAGGATGCGCTTGGCTTCGGCAGTGTCCTGCACGCCCGGCAGCTCGACCACGATACGGTTGGCACCCTGGCGCTGCACCAGCGGCTCAGCCACACCCAGCTCGTTCACACGGTTGCGGACGGTGGTCAGGTTCTGCTTGATCGAGTATTCGCGGATCTCGGCGACTTTCGCCTGGGTCAGCGCCAGACGCAGCACGGCGAGCTCGTTGCGCTCGCTGGTGGTCAGGTCGAAATCATTGAAATTCTTGCGGATCAGGGCACGTGCCTGTTCGCGGGTAGCATCGTCGGCGAAGCCCAGCATCACGGCGCCATCCTGCTGCGGCAGGCTGCGGTAGCGGACGCGCTCTTTGCGCAGCAAGGTCTTGACCTCGCCTTCGTAGACTTTCATGCGGGCGCTCATGGCCTTGTCCATGTCCACTTCCAGCAGGAAGTGCACACCACCGGACAGGTCCAGGCCCAGCTTCATCGGGCTTGCACCCAGGTTACGCAGCCACTGCGGGGTAGTCTGGGCCAGGTTCAGGGCCACGACGTAATCATCGCCCAGTGCCTTGCGCACGACATCCTTGGCTGGCAGTTGATCTTCCTGGTTGGTCAGGCGAATCAGCCCACTGCCCTTCTCACCCAGGCTCGCGCCCTTGACGGTGATGCCAGCGTCAACCAGCGCCTTGCTGACGCGGTCGAGGTCGGCCTGGTTGACATGCAGCGCCGAGCTGGCACCGCTGATCTGCACCGCCGGATCATCCGGGTAGAGGTTGGGAGCGGAATAAATGAAACCGATCGCCAGTACCACCAGGATCAGTGCGTATTTCCACAGAGGGTATTTGTTCAGCATCACGCCGCCCGTTCAAGACGCGGGGCGCTTTGCGCGCCCCGACTGGAAAAATGAAACCGGTAACTCAGATAGCCTTGAGCGTACCTTTTGGCAGGGTGGCCGCAATGGCACCCTTCTGGAACTTCAGCTCGACGGTGTCGGAAACTTCCAGGACCACGAAGTCGTCGGAGACCTTGACGATCTTGCCGGCGATACCGCCGTTGGTGACAACTTCGTCACCTTTCTGCAAGTTGCTCAGCAGGTTCTTCTGCTCTTTGGCACGCTTGGACTGCGGGCGCCAGATCATCAGGTAGAAGATGACCAGGAAACCTACCAGGAAAATCCACTCGAAACCGGTACCGGCTGGGCCAGCGGCGGGTGCAGCAGCGTCCGCGTATGCGGCGGGGATCAAGAAGCTCATTGGGCACTCCTAATGTAATTTTCTAATAATGGATGCGAACAGTCAGTCCAAAGGCGGCACAGGCAGCCCGCGCTTGGCGTAGAAGGCGTCGACAAAGGCGGCCAATTTACCTTGTTGAATAGCCTCGCGTAAACCGGCCATCAAGCGCTGGTAATGGCGCAAGTTGTGGATGGTATTCAGCATGCTGCTCAACATTTCGCCGCACTTGTCCAGATGATGCAGATAAGCACGGGAGAAGTTGGTGCAGGTGTAGCAGTCACAGGTCGGATCCAGCGGCGAATCATCATGGCGATGGAACGCGTTGCGGATCTTGATCACCCCTGTATCGACGAACAGGTGGCCGTTGCGCGCGTTGCGCGTGGGCATCACGCAGTCGAACATGTCGACGCCGCGGCGCACACCCTCAACCAGATCTTCCGGTTTGCCTACCCCCATAAGGTAACGAGGTTTGTCAGCCGGCATCTGGTCTGGCAGGTAATCCAGCACTTTGATCATTTCGTGCTTGGGCTCGCCCACCGACAGGCCGCCGATGGCCAGGCCATCGAAGTCGATGTTGACCAGCGCTTCCAGCGAGCGCATGCGCAGGTCTTGGTACATGCCGCCCTGAACGATACCGAACAGCGCAGCGCTGCTGTCGCCGTGGGCATTCTTCGAGCGCTGGGCCCAGCGCAGCGACAGCTCCATGGAGGTACGCGCGACATCGTGCTCGGCCGGGTATGGCGTGCATTCGTCGAAGATCATCACGATGTCCGATCCCAGGTCCCGCTGCACCTGCATGGACTCCTCAGGGCCCATGAACACCTTGGAGCCGTCGACCGGCGAGGCGAAGGTTACGCCCTCTTCCTTGATCTTGCGCATGGCGCCCAGGCTGAACACCTGGAAACCACCGGAGTCGGTGAGGATCGGGCCTTTCCACTGCATGAAATCGTGCAGACCGTTGTGCTTCTTGATCACCTCGGTACCCGGGCGCAGCCACAGATGGAAGGTGTTGCCAAGGATGATCTCGGCGCCGATGGCCTCGATGTCACGCGGCAGCATGCCCTTGACCGTGCCATAGGTACCCACCGGCATGAACGCCGGGGTCTCGACCGTGCCACGGGGGAAGGTCAGCCGGCCACGACGGGCCTTGCCGTCGGTAGCCAGCAGTTCGAACGACATTCGACAGGTGCGACTCATGCTTGATCCTCTGGGCCGCGTGGCGCCGGATTGCGGGTGATGAACATGGCATCACCATAACTGAAGAAGCGGTAACCGTTGTCGACCGCCGCCGCATAGGCAGCCATGGTCTCGGGGTAACCGGCGAAGGCCGAGACCAGCATCAGCAACGTGGACTCCGGCAGGTGGAAGTTGGTGACCAGGCAATCGACCACATGGAATGGCCGGCCAGGGAAGATGAAGATGTCGGTGTCACCGCTGAAGGCCTTGAGCTGGCCATCGCGCGCCGCGCTCTCCAGCGAGCGCACGCTGGTGGTACCGACCGCGATCACCCGGCCGCCACGGGCGCGGCAGGCCTCGATGGCGTCGACCACGTCCTGGCTCACTTCGAGCCACTCCTTGTGCATGTGGTGGTCTTCGATCTTGTCGACCCGCACCGGCTGGAAGGTGCCGGCGCCCACGTGCAGGGTGACGAAGGCGCGCTCGACGCCCTTGGCGGCGATCTTCTCCAGCAGCGCTTCATCGAAGTGCAGGCCGGCAGTCGGCGCGGCAACCGCACCGGCGCGTTCGGCGTAGACGGTCTGGTAGCGCTCACGGTCGGCGCCTTCATCGGGGCGGTCGATGTACGGCGGCAGTGGCATGTGGCCGACCCGGTCGAGCAGGGGCAGCACTTCTTCGGTGAAGCGCAGCTCGAACAGCGTGTCGTGGCGAGCGACCATTTCGGCCTCGCCACCGCCATCGACAAGGATCACTGCGCCCTCTTTCGGCGCCTTGCTGGCACGCACATGGGCCAGCACACGGTGGCTGTCGAGCACACGCTCGACCAGCACTTCCAGCTTGCCACCGGAGGCTTTCTGGCCAAACAGCCGCGCCTGAATCACCCGGGTGTTATTGAACACCATCAGGTCACCCGGCTGCAGGTAGTCGAGCAGATCGGGGAATTGCTTGTGCGCCAGCGCCCCGCTCGGCCCATCGAGGACCAGCAGACGGCTGCCATGGCGCTCGGCCAGAGGGTGGCGGGCGATCAGGGAATCGGGGAGTTCGAAAGAAAAATCGGCGACGCGCATGATGATGTTCGGGTTCGACAGGGCCGGGAAGTTTAGCCCAATGCGTGAAAATTGACCATGAAAGCCGATTGACCGGCTTGGGCGACCTCTCTATACTGCGCGCCACAAGCCCTGATGGCGGAATTGGTAGACGCGGCGGATTCAAAATCCGTTTTCGAAAGGAGTGGGAGTTCGAGTCTCCCTCGGGGCACCAAGATCCGGAAAAAACCGACCTTATGGTCGGTTTTTTTGTGCCTGAAATTTAGCTTGCGTCTGCCCCCTCAGAATGGGCGACCCGCCTCAATCCACGCCTTTACCTGCTTCATGGTCAATCGATAACGGGCGCAGTTGTGCAGAGCAAGAATGTCCAGCTCCTGGCGCAACAGGGTTTCGAACTGGGGCTTTTCCTCTACCGAAAGTTCCAGCCCGGCCACCACCTGATCTGCACCTGATCGCTCACGCACTACGGCGTTGATCGCCTCATTCAGCAATTCCCGATACCGCAGGCGAACAGGGTCCGGAACACCCATGGCCTCGAGCGTTGTCGCGCTATCGATTGCACGTGGTGCAGCACAGTTGAGTCGGTATCGGTTAGTGCGCCCATCTTTCTCGCGCCCAACCTTGCCCGCCTCCAGCAGTACCACCAGATGACGTTTGACAGTTGACCAGCTAGCGTCCAGGTGCTCGGCCAATTCACGGGAACTGAGCGCTCGATTGCCCTGCAACACGCTCAGGATCTTGTTTGGCAACGTCATGATATCTCCGATTCGGCTCAATGCAGCTCAACCCAGCTCATTCATCCTGACAAGCTAAAAACCCGCCTTTTTGACGCCACTTCAACGACTTGGCTGCCTGCAGGCATCCTTCGAATCTATTGGCCCTCGCTGAGTAATGGCCATAAGCTGTCATTCGTCTGCGATACAACTAAAGTATTGATTCTGTAATATCACTTAGCCATAGTCGCACCCCCTATCCATACCACTTTGCGTGACCCATGAACAATCTCGCGCCCTGTCTGGCAGCAATGATGCTGCTGAGTGGGTGCAATGGAATGCCAACCGCTTACGTTTCAGACCCCGTCTACGACCAGGCTTTTGTCGTCACTTCCGGTGCCCCCATCCCGATGCTGCTGATGGCCACCGCCATCCAGTGGAACGAAGACTACGCCGTCACTGCCAAGCACACCCCGTTCCTGCGCAACGTGGTGCATGAAGGGCTGGGCGATGTGGTGTTTTTCAAACACAAGGCCGACAAGTTGCCAGAGTGGCGGCAGTACGTGCCGGGCGAGTCGGTAACTGCAGTCGGCTTCAACAGCTTGATGATGCCTGTGCAAGGCAAGGGCCGTACGCTCGACTCGCTGGTACGCCTCGATGGCACACCGGGCAGCGTGTTCTACTCGGTGCACGACGGCCCGCTGGTCAAGGGGATGTCCGGCGGCCCGGTGTTCGCCGATGACGGCAAGGTAGTCGGAATGAACGTCGCCTTCATCGCCAAAGACGGGATCGATGCCCGCAACCGCCCGGACCTCGCCGACAAGGCACGGATCAGCGTGTTTATGTCCTACAGCGAAATCGACAAGGAATGGCGGCGCTTCCAGTACCTGGCGCACAAGGGCAAGCGGCACGACGCGCCAGCCGCGATCAAGGGCTATGTGGCAGTAGCCAGCAAACCTTGATCCATCGTTGCGGGCCAACATGATACGGTTGCGGTCGGCACATTCACGCAAAGGACCTGCCATGCACCTTGTCCACCGCCCCGTCGAACCCAGTGACATCCCGGCCATCTGCTGCTTCCCGCAAGGCCCGGACGAGCTGTTTTACATGTTCCCCAAAGCCACCTACCCGCTCACCCCCGCGCAATTGAGCGACGCCATCGCCCAGCGCAGCGGTTCGACGGTGGTCGAAGGCGACGGCCTGGTGCTCGGTTTTGCCAACTTCTACAAGGCCGAGCACGGCGGTATCTGTGCCCTCGGCAACGTGGTGGTCGCCCCCGCCGCTCGCGGCCAGGGCGTGGCGCGTTACCTGGTGCAATGCATGGCCGAGCTGGCCCGCGAGCAGTTCGCGGCGCGGGAAGTCTGGGTGTCGTGCTTCAACCACAACACTGCGGGTTTGCTGCTTTATCCACAACTTGGCTTCGTACCGTTTGGCATTGAAGAGCGGCAGGTTCAGGATGGCAAACGGGTGGCCTTGGTGCAGATGAAGAAACTGACAGGTTGATTGCTAGCGTGAGGAAACATGGGGTTGGGCGAAAAGCTCTACCCCTAGTGCGCGTATGACCTTCAGCACGGTATCAAAGCGAGGCTTTGCCCCAGGGCTAAGCGCTTTGTACAGGCTCTCTCGTCCCAGCCCGCTTTGAGCTGCAATTTGAGTCATGCCTTTGGCACGGGCTATATGACCAAGTGCACGGATGATCTCAGCGGTATCACCATCAGATAGCACCTGAGTGAGGTATTCGCTGATCGCCTCATCACTATCGAGCAATGCTGCCATATCAAATGGAATCAGCTCTTCTTTCATTTCAGCTCCTTCGCCAGATTTTTGGCCTTCAGGATGTCGAAGGTCTGAGACGACTTGTCTCCCCCAACCAACAAGAGAATCAATCTACTGCCTCTGCGCGTGAAGTAGATACGCTACCCCGCAGAAACACTGATGCGGAGCTCACTAACACCCTCGCCAACTGACTTGCAGTCGCCCACATTCCCCATTGAAACTCGCTCAATCCGGCGCCAGCTACGTCCTATGGCTTTGTCAGACTTATCACCGTGCTTCGAACGGCAAAATCTCTTGCAACATCCGGTGCCGAACCTTCACCCCTCCTCGACGTCCCATTCTGCATCCCCGGCTTTTCGAGGCACCCCGCGTGAAAGACGTCATCGCCCGCAAATACCGCCTGATCGTAAAGACCTTCGGCTACATCGGCTGGTCGCTGTTGTGGCTGCTGCTCTGGGACGTGCTGGTCACCATCGATTTCATGCTGTTCTTCAACAGCAAGTTCACCCTGCCGCTGATTCCGCTGACCTTGCTGGGTTCGGCACTGGTGGTGCTGGTGAGCTTTCGCAACAGCAGCGCCTACAACCGCTGGTGGGAAGCGCGCACCTTGTGGGGAGCGCTGGTGAACAGTTCACGCAGCTTCGCCCGGCAGACGCTGACGCTGATCGATGACACCGAAGATGGACTGAACCCGGTCAAGGCGACCCTGCTGCGCCGGCACATCGCCTATGTGAACTGCCTGGCGGCGCACCTGAAGGGTGAGGCCTGCCCGGACGAGCTGATGGCGTTCATCCCGCCGGCAGAGTTCGAGCGGCGCAACCGTTCGAACAACTTCGCCAACGATATCCTCAGTGGCTCGGCGGCATTACTGGCACGGGAATACCAGGCCGGGCGTCTGGACAGCATTCGCCTGGCGCGGCTGGAGTCGACATTGGTAGACCTGTCCAATGCCCAGGGTGGCATGGAGCGGATCGCCAATACGCCGCTACCCTACCCGTACGTGTACTTCCCGCGGCTGTTCATAACGCTGTTCTGCCTGATCGTGCCGGTGGGGCTGGTGGAATCGCTGGGCTGGTTCACGCCACTGGCGTCGACGGTGGTGGGGTTCATGCTGCTGGCGATCGAGCGGATCGGGACGGATCTGCAGAGTCCGTTTCGCTTCAGTGAACATCAGATTCAGATGGACACGATCTGCGAGACCATCGAGCGGAATCTGGAATCGATGCAGCGGGAAGCTCAGTGTGGGGAGTTGGTGTCGTGAATGGGGCTGCTTCGCAGCCCTTTCGCGACACAAGGCCGCTCCTACAGAAGATCGCGTTACCTGTAGGAGCGGCCTTGTGTCGCGAAAGGGCCGCGAAGCGGCCCCGGCTATCTGTCAGGCCCGCACATACCGCTGGCGCAGCACGTCACTGAAGGCATCCACCAGCAACACCAGCAGCAACATCGCCATGATGACCGTGCTGGCCTGGGCCTCCTGGAACAGGCTCAGGGTGGTGTAAAGCATCTGCCCCAATCCCCCTGCCCCGACAAACCCCAGCACACTGGCCATGCGAATGTTGTTCTCCCAGCGATACAGGCTGTAAGCGAGCAACTGCGGCCACAGGTTCGGCAAGGTCCCGTAACAGAATGCTGCCACCTGCCCCCCGCCCTGCAGGCGGATCGCTGCGGCAGGTTCCGCCGGCGAATTCTCCAGCGCTTCGGCGAACAGGCGCCCGAGCACTCCCGAGGTGTGCAGGGCCAGGGCCAGCGTACCGGCATTGGGCCCCAGGCCCGCCGCCAGCACCGTCAATGCAGCCCACACCAACTCCGGAATGGCCCGCAGCGCATTGAGCAGCAAGCGCGCCAGCGACTGCAGCGGCCAACCGAAGCGCCCCGCCGCCGGCAAGGCCAGCAACATGCCGAGGAACATCGCCAGCAACGTGCCCAGCCCAGACATGGCGAGGGTTTCCAGAGCGCCTCGCCATACAGCTTGCAGGTGCTCAGCGGACAAGTCCGGGTGCAGGAAGCGGGCGGCATATTCCCCCATCTGCCCCAGCCCGCCATCGCCCACCAGGGCATGCAGGTCCAGTTCCAGATAGCCGAACGACGCCACCACCGCCGCCACAATGGCAACGATTACCAGCAGATTGATCACCCGGTTCATGCCAGCCTCCCCCGCAGGAATCGGCTGAGCAGATCGGCCAGCAACACCAGGCCGAGGAACGCCAGCAACATGCTCGCCACCTCGCCCCCGGCGAACATGCGCATCGACAGGTCGATCTGCTGCCCCAGCCCGCCGGCGCCGACAAAGCCCATCACCACCGAAGCACGCACGGCACATTCCCAGCGGTAGACGGTGTAGGACACCACCTCCGCCGACGCACTGGGCAGGATGCCGTAGAAGAAGGCCGTCAACCGGCCACTGCCGGCCTGCAGCAAGGCATGCGCCGGGCGCTGGTCGACCGATTCGAAGATTTCCGCGTAGACCTTGCCGAGCATGCCGCTGTAGGTAATGGCGATGGCCAGCACCCCGGCTGTCGGCCCCAGCCCCACAGCCCGCACGAACAGCAGTGCCCAGACGATCTCCGGGACGCTGCGCAGGAAGATCAGCAAGCCGCGAACGGGCAGGCGCAACAATCGCGACCACGGCCCTGCCCGACCACCACGGGAAGCCGCGCGCAATGACAGCGCACGGCTGGCCAGCAGACTGGCCGGGACCGCCAGCAGCAACGCCAGAGCCATGCCGGCCGTCGCCACGGCCAAGGTCTGCAAGGTGGACTGGTACAACAACGTGAGGAATTCGGCATTGTGCGCTGGCGGCCAGAAAGCCCGGGTGAAGCTGGCGATCTGCTGACGGTTTTCTGCTTGCAGCAAAACCCCAGGGTTCAGTTCGCTCAGTTGCAGCCCGGGCCACAGCACGGCCAAGGCGAGCAAGGTCAGCAGCAACCGCGGCAATGCGGCCGGGTCGCGGGCGTCGGCCTTCAGCATCGTGGAATCTGCACAGTCAAGGCCGGGCCCTGGGCTTGCGCTGGCGAGCCCAGTTGCTCGTTGGCGTACAGTGCATCGAGCAATTGCTCGGTCACCGCCTCGGCCGAGCAGTCGAACGCCACTTGCCCTTCACGAATACCGATCACCCGCGGAAAGTGCGCAAGCGCCAGGTCGACCGCATGCAGGCTAGCCACCAGGGTCACGCCATTGGCTTGGGCATGGCGATTGAGCAGCGCCAGACTGTGGTCGGCCAGCACCGGGTCCATGGCCGACACCGGCTCATCGGTCAACAGCACTTCTGGCCGCTGATACAGCGCCCGGGCAATGCCGACCCGCTGCAACTGGCCGCCGGACAACTGCCCGCACTGAACGAACAGCTTGTCGGCCAGGCCCAGTTCGGCCAGGGCCTGTCGCGCCCCCGGCACATCGGTCGGATACACCAGGTTGAGCAGCCCGCGCAGCAGGCCCCACTGCCCCAGGCGCCCCGCCAGTACCGCCGTCACCACCCGTTGGCGTGGCGGCAGCGGCGGTGCCTGATGCACCAGGCCAATGCGTGCGCGCAGGCGCTGGCGCGCCCCGGCAGACAACGCCCAGGGCTGCTCACCGAACAGTTCCAGCTGCCCGCTGCTGGGCTGTACGGCGGTGGCCATCAGGTGCAGCAGGCTGGACTTGCCGGCCCCCGAGGGGCCGATGATCGCCACCCGCTCACCCTTGGCGATGCTCAGGCTGACCGCATCGAGCGCGCGCACCTGGCCGTGGCGCAGGCCGGCGCCGTGTACATGAATAGTCACTTGAGCAGGCCGGCCTCACGTGCGGCTTGCTCGGTGCCCGCATAGTTTTCAGGCTTGGTCTCGATGAAGCGGCTGGCCGCCTGCAGGTCGAGGATCGCCTTGTGCTCCGGGTTGGCGGGGTCGAGGTCGAGGAAGGCCTGCTTGATTTTCGCTTTCAGGGCCGGGTCCATGTTGCCGCGCACGGTCCAGTTGTAGTCGTAGTAGGTCGGGGTGGTGGCGAACACCTTGACCTTGCTGGTATCGACCTTGCCGGCATCGACCAGCTTCTGCCAGACGCTGGCGTTGAGCACGCCGCCATCGACCTTGCCGGCCTGCACCCAGGCCACGGTCGCGTCGTGGGCACCGGAATAGGCCACGCGGCCGAAGTAGCCCTCGGGCTTGATGTTGTCTTCCTTGAGCATGAAGTAACGCGGCATCAGGCTGCCCGAAGTGGACGAGATCGAACCGAAGGCGAACGACTTGCCCTTGAGGTCGGCCAGGCTCTTCACGGCTGGGTTGGCGGTGATGAACTTGGAGGTGAACTGGGCATCCTGCTCACGCTGCACCAGCGGCGTGGCGGTCGGGTCTTTCAGGTGCACCTGGACGAAGGTGAAGCCGCCCAGCCAGGCCATGTCCAGGCGGTTGCTGGCCAGCGACTCGACCACGGCCGGGTAGTCGGCCACCGGTACGAACTTCACCTCCATGCCCAGCTTCTGGGACAGGTACTTGCCCAATGGCTCGAACTTGCGCAGCAGTTCGGTCGGCGCTTCGTCGGGGATGGCACTGACCCGCAAGGTGTCGGCAGCCTGGGCGACGACGGCACAACAGGACAGCACGAGGCCGGCGGCGAGCGCCAAGGGGCGTTTGAGCATGGGGGTTCTCCGGTTCAATAGCGGGGAAAAGTGCCGGCAACATGCCGACGCTGGGAATTATAAGAGTCGCGGGCGCAAAGGCCAGCTTTGCTACAATCGCGCATCAAATCGATCCCTGAGGTACGTATGAGCGAGCCGATTCGCCTGACCCAGTACAGCCACGGTGCCGGCTGTGGCTGCAAGATCTCCCCCAAGGTGCTGGATGTGATCCTCGCCGAAAGCGGCGCCCAGGCCCTGGACCCGAAGCTGTGGGTCGGCAATGCCTCGCGTGACGACGCCGCCGTGTATGCCCTGGACGACGAACGTGGCGTGGTGTCGACTACCGACTTCTTCATGCCGATCGTCGACGACCCGTACGACTTCGGCCGCATTGCCGCTACCAACGCGATCAGCGACATCTATGCCATGGGCGGTGACCCGCTGATGGCCATCGCCATCCTCGGCTGGCCGGTCAACGTGCTGCCACCGGAAGTCGCCCGCGAAGTGATCCGCGGTGGCCGTGCCGTGTGCGCCGAAGCCGGCATCCCGCTGGCCGGCGGCCACTCCATCGACGCCCCCGAGCCGATCTTCGGCCTGGCGGTCACCGGCGTGGTCAGCAAGCGCCACCTCAAGCGCAACGACACCGCCACCGCCGGTTGCCGCCTGTACCTGACCAAGCCCCTGGGCATCGGCATCCTCACCACCGCCGAGAAGAAGGCCAAGCTGCGCGAGCAGGACCAGGGCCTGGCGCGCGACTGGATGTGCACGCTGAACACACCGGGCAGCCGCTTCGGCAAGCTCGATGGGGTCAAGGCGATGACCGACGTGACCGGTTTCGGCCTGCTCGGCCACCTGGTCGAGCTGGCCGAGGGCAGCGGCCTGACGGCGGAGCTGAACTACGCCGCCGTGCCACGCCTCCCAAGTGTCGATTATTACCTGGCCGAAGGCTGCATACCTGGCGGCACACTGCGCAATTACGACAGCTACGGGCACAAGCTCGGTGCGCTGACCGATGAGCAGAAGCACCTGCTGTGCGACCCGCAGACCAGCGGTGGCCTGCTGGTTGCCGTTACCCCTGAAGGCGAAGCCGAGTTCCTGGCAGTGGCAGGCGAACTGGGCCTGAACCTGTCGCCGATCGGCCTGCTGGTCGAGCGACAGAGCCATGCGGTCGAGGTGAACTGATGCGCCCCGACTGCACCGATTTGCGCCAACTGTTCCTTGACGACGCGCCGATGATGGACATGCGCGCGCCGATCGAATTCGTCAAAGGTGCCTTCCCCGGCACCGTCAACCTGCCGCTGATGACGGACCAGGAGCGGCAGAAAGTCGGCACCTGCTACAAGCAGCAGGGGCAGGCCGCCGCCATCACACTCGGCCACCAGTTGGTCAGCGGCGCGAGCAAACGCGAGCGCCTGCATGCCTGGGCCAGTTTTGCCAAGGCCCACCCTGATGGTTACCTGTACTGCGCCCGCGGCGGCCTGCGCTCGCTGATCGTGCAGCAATGGCTGCGCGACGAGGCCGGCATCGACTACCCTCGCATCAAGGGTGGCTACAAGGCCATGCGCACCTTCCTGCTGGAAACCACCCAGCAGGCCGTCGAGCAATGCGATTTCGTGCTGGTCGGTGGCCTCACCGGCACCGGCAAGACCGACGTGCTGCACCAGCTGAACAACGTGCTCGACCTCGAAGGCCACGCCAACCATCGCGGCTCCAGCTTCGGCAAGCGCGCCACAGGCCAGCCTGCGCAGATCGACTTCGAGAACAAACTGGCGGTCGATGTGCTGAAGAAGCGCGCCCGTGGCATCGAGCAGTTCGTGCTGGAAGACGAAGGCCGAATCGTTGGCAGTTGCTCGGTGCCGCTGGAGCTTTACCAAGGGATGCAGCAGTACCCGATGGTGTGGCTGGAAGACAGTTTCGAGAACCGCGTGGAGCGCATCCTGCGTGATTACGTGATCAACCTGTGCGCAGAGTTCGTCGATGTGCATGGCGAGGAAGACGGTCGCCTGAAGTTTGCCGGGCGGTTGATGCAAAGCATGAGCAACATCCACAAGCGCCTTGGCGGCGAACGCTTCCAGCGCTTGTCTGCCATCTTGAGTGAAGCACTGGAAGAGCAACTGCGCAGTGGCTCTGTAGACCTGCACCGGGGCTGGATCGAAGGGTTGCTCAAGGAGTACTACGACCCGATGTACGCCTATCAGCGTGAAGCCAAGGCCGAGCGGATCGAGTTTGCCGGGGATGGCGTGGAGGTGCGCGAATACCTCAAGGCACGTGCCAATCGCTGATCGAAACGCGGTTCACCTTGTAGGAGCGGCCTTGTGTCGCGAAAGGGCTGCAACGCAGCCCCTGGGCCTCAGCGAAAAAGCATTAATTGCCGGGGCTGCTTTGCAGCCCTTTCGCGACACAAGGCCGCTCCTACAATAAACCGTGTGAACTTCATTGCCCGGGGCTGAGCACCCGCTCCAGTTCCGCCGCCCGTTCGCGGGTCATGTCCAGCACGCACATGCCACCTTCGAGCTGCGCCATGGTCCCGCCACTGACCTGCACATGGAACCTGCAGTTGGCATCACGATAGGCGATCCACTGCCGCTGCACATCGCGCAGGCTCTTCTGTGGCCCGGGCTCGAGCTTGGCCATCAGTTGCTTGTAAACCCGATTCAGGCGCTGGTCCTGGCGTTGTGTTTCGTTCTGAATGCAACTGCTCATGGCCAACGTGCTAGAGGCCTTGTCCATGCACTGGCCGTAGGCCGGCGAGTTGTCATCGGCCAGTGCCAACGGGGCAACAAAGGCCAGTAGCATCAGGTATCGCTTGTTCATCGCAAATCCCTTCAAAGCGTTTGTACAGGTTCAGGCGGCATCAGCACCTTGCCCGGTTCGAAGCGCAGCGCTGGCATCTGCGTCGCCGAATAGGCGGTCACGGCCAGCGCTGCGATCAGGGTGACATCCAGCCAGTTCCAGCCCGGCACATCGTCGCTGCTGCGCGCGATCCAGCACTGCCACGCCTGCCCCATACAAAACACCATGAACGCCGCCACCCACAAGTAAAAACCGGCGCCGAACCCCGTACGAACTGTGAACTCATAGCTGATGTTATCCGGCAGACGTTCAATGCCGAAGCTGCTAACGGCCAGGTACAACGCACCCAGCCCAAGCAACAGAGCCAGGCGGCGAAAGCGCCGGTGGCAAAGGATGGCGACCGCCAGCAGCGGGTTGGCAAACCACTGGAACATGCCGAAGGGAATGCCCCAGGGCCCATACAGGAACATCTGCAGCGCCGGCATGTGCCGGCCGGCGCTCATCAGCGCACCGTCGAAGGCCAGGCTGAGCAGGTACAGGGCAAGGCTGAGCGTGAGATAGAACGCAGGCCAGCGAGATAGGCTCATGCGACAGGTGGTTCCAGCAGCAGGCCGTAGATGCCCGAATCAGTCAGCTCGCCCGCCACGCACCAGCGTGCCCGCAGCGTGCCTTCGAGCACGAAGCCCTGGCGTTCGAGGGTTCGTGCCGAGCCCTGATTGCGTGGGTCGATTTCGCCTTCAAGGCGGCGCATGTGCAGGGTGTGGGCGATGTAGTCGATGAAGCAGGTGAGTGCTTCGTCCATGTAGCCCCTGCCCTGCACAGCACTGGCCAGGCAATAGCCGATCTCGCCACGACGCGAGACATCGTCGATGTTGAACAGCTGGACCATGCCGATCAGTTCACCATTGTCGCGGCGGTACATGCCAAGCTTGAGCTGGTCGCCATTGGTATAGGCCTCGCGGTCGGCGGCCAGGGCGCTTTCGGCTTCGGCCAGGTCTTGCCAGGGGGCATGGTGCCAGTAACGCATGACCTCGGGGTCGGCCATGATCGTCAGCCATTGAGAAGCATCGGCGTGGCGCATTGGGCGCAGCTGCAGGCGCGGGCTGTCGAGGCAGAGGTCAGTCGGGAAACTGCGGGGTGGGGTCACGCCGGATCTCCTGTCCATTGCTGGGGAGATGACAGTTTAACGTCATGTGACCGGTTCGAGCATCCCGGGGCTGCTTTGCAGCCCATTCGCGGGGCAAGCCCGCTCATACAGGAACTCCCCAGGCCCGAAGCTTGCGCTGTACCTGTGGGAGCGGGTTTACCCGCGAAGGGGCCGGCAGAGGCTGGCGAAAATGGCTCAGGCCACCTCGGCCCCATCATCTGGCCAATGCGGCTCGTTGGCCCCCGGCGGCGTCAACGGCGCCAGCCCATAAGCCGCGCGCGCATCGTCACAGCTGGGGTTATGCACCCCACCCTCCCACGACGCCTCGAACTCGCGGCATGGGCTGGAACGGTTGGCGTAGATGGTGCACGCCACCTCGGTACCGATCTCGCCCTGCAGGCTCACACAGCGGCAAGGCTTGGCGTCGGTGCCGATCATGGCAACGCGGGTGGGGTTGATCTGTACCACAAGGTCATCTGGCACAAGGCCGCCGGCAGACTGGCATTCGCCCCAGAAGAAGGACACACGGAAGTACCCGCAGCAGGCGCCGCAGTCAAGGCAAGGGTTGTTTTCGGACATGATGGCACGGAGGGAAGGTTGTTGTTATCGGGTCTGGGCCCGGGCGCCATTTGTAATCGAAGCCAGGTCGGCTGAGAAGAGGGGCAATGCAAAAATAGTTGGCCGTTTATCCGGCAGTCCCGGGCCCGCCGAAGCGGGCCCGGGTGACATGTTATTTCTGGGTCAAGCCGTCAGCCCGGAACATCTGGCGGATACCGCGGATCGCCTGGCGGATGCGGTCCTGGTTCTCGATCAGGGCGAAGCGCACATGGTCGTCGCCGTAGTCACCAAAACCGATGCCCGGCGACACACAGACCTTGGCTTCGGCCAGCAGCTTCTTGGAAAACTCCAGCGAACCCAGGTGCGCATACTGCTCCGGAATCTTCGCCCACACGTACATCGACGCCTTGGGATTCTCGACCATCCAGCCCAGTTCGTGCAGGCCCTTGACCAGCAAGTTGCGACGTTGGCGGTACTGCTCGGCGATGTCACGCACGCACTGCTGGTCACCTTCCAGCGCGGCGATGGCAGCCACCTGCAGAGGGGTGAAGGTGCCATAGTCGTGGTAGCTCTTGATCCGCGCCAGGGCACTGACCAGCTCGGGGTTGCCGACCATGAAGCCGATCCGCCAGCCGGCCATGTTGTAGCTTTTGGACAGGGTGAAGAACTCCACCGCAATGTCCTTGGCGCCCGGCACCTGCATGATCGACGGGGCCTTCCAGCCGTCGTAGACGATGTCGGCATAGGCCAGGTCATGCACCACCAGCACATCGTACTGCTTGGCCAGGGCCACCACGCGCTCGAAGAAGTCCAGCTCCACGCACTGGGCGGTAGGGTTGGACGGGAAACCGAGGATCATCATTTTTGGCTTGGGGATCGATTCGCGGATCGCCCGCTCCAGCTCGTTGAAGAAGTCCACGCCCGGCACCAGCGGCACGGAACGCACCTGGGCGCCGGCGATCACGGCACCGTAGATGTGGATCGGGTAGCTCGGGTTGGGCACCAGCACGGTGTCGCCGTGGTCGAGGGTGCCGAGCATCAAGTGCGCCAGGCCCTCTTTCGAGCCAATGGTGACGATGGCTTCGCTCTCCGGGTCGATATCGACCTCGTAGCGTTCCTTGTACCAGTTGGAGATGGCGCGGCGCAGGCGCGGGATGCCGCGAGAGGTGGAATAACCATGGGTGTCATCACGCTGGGCGACCTGCACCAGCTTCTCGACGATGTGCGGCGGGGTCGCGCCATCGGGGTTGCCCATGCTCAGGTCGATGATGTCCTCGCCACGGCGGCGGGCAGCCATCTTGAGCTCGGCAGTGATGTTGAAGACGTAAGGGGGGAGACGATCGATGCGCGCGAAGCGGCGCGGCGAACCTGGATTGGCCATGGTTTCCTCTGGGGTACGTAAGCGCCCGGAACCGTCCGAGCGACGCTGACCGCTGCGGCGGCCTGAATCAGAAGATAGTGCTGATAGAGGATACCTGTAAAGGACAATTTCCTGTTTTGTTAGAATTTTTCAGATGTATTTTTTGAAAATCTGAGATTTATGTTTTCAGGTCAGGCCTCTTCGCGGGCAAGCCCGCACAAGGATTGCGCAGTATCTGAAACCTGTGCAGTACCTGTGGGAGCGGGCGAGCCCGCGAAGAAGCCAAGACGAAAATCACAAGCATAAAAAAACCCGGCACAGTGGCCGGGTCTTTAGTGAAGCACTCGCCTCGATCAGCGCGCGTAGGTCATCAGCACGTCCGCAGCGGTCTGGCTGTCCACACCCATCATCACGCTAAGGGCAGTGACGGTGAGGATGGAGAAACCAAATACCTTGCGGGCCCACTTGCTGTCGTCTTCAGCCTTGTAGCCACCCCAGGCCATGTACAGCCAGTACAGGCCCATGGCTGCCGCCACGGCCAGGTAGCCGAGGCCGGCGTAACCGCCGAGGGTAAGCATCAAGGTGGCGAGCAGGAAGGCCAGCACGTACAGCACGATCTGCTTCTTCGCCGCGAGGATGCCGCGTGCCACCGGCAGGACCGGAATGTTGGCAGCGCTGTAATCCTTGAAGCGGAAGATGGCGATGGCGAAGCTGTGCGGCATCTGCCACAGGCTGAACATCACCAGCAGGGTCACTGCTGCCAGGTCGAAGCTGTTGCTCACGGCGCAGTAGCCGATCACCGGAGGCATGGCACCGGACAGGCTGCCGACCAAGGTGCCGTGCACCGATTTGCGCTTCAGCCAGAGGCTGTAGAAACCGACGTAGACGATGAAGCCGATCAGCGCACAGAACGCCGACAGCGGGTTGGCCTGGACATACAGCAGGCTGAAGCCCGCCACCCCGAGGAGGGTGGCGTAGACCAGCGCGAGGGTCAGCGACATGCCGCCCTGCACCATGACGCGGTTCTTGGTGCGCTCCATCTTGTGGTCGATGTCACGGTCGATGCAGTTGTTGAACACGCATCCGGACGCCACCACCAGCGAAGTACCGATCACCACCGCCAGGAACAGGGCGAAGTCCACATGGCCCTTCGAGGCAAGGAAGAAACCGCCTGCCACGGAAAGCACGTTACCGAAAATGATCCCCGGTTTGGTGATTTGGATAAAGTGCTTCACGGACATGCAGTCTTACCTCACTTGGCCATCATTTCGAAGTGGATGCTGAACATGATCCACAGCGACAGGCCGACCAGCAGTGCAATCACCATGGCGGTGAACAGGAACGTCGACACGTTGGAACGCTGCTCTTTCGAGCGGTCCATGTGCAGGAAGTACACCAGGTGTACCACTACCTGAATCACGGCCATGGCCACGATGATCAGAACGGTCAGGTTCTTCGGCAGGCTTGGCGACATGGCCAGGCCGAACGGGATCGCGGTCAGGATGATCGACAGGATGAAGCCGATCATGTACGACTTGACGCTGCCGTGGTTACCTTCGTGATGAGTGTCGTGTGCGTTAGCCATTACAGAACTCCCAGCAGGTAGACGACGGTGAATACGCAGATCCAGACCACGTCCAGGAAGTGCCAGAACAGGCTCAGGCAGCTCATGCGGGTCTTGGCGGTCGGCGTGATGCCGTGCTTGTTGATCTGGTACATCATGATTGCCATCCAGATCAGGCCGGCAGTCACATGCAGACCGTGGGTACCTACCAGGGCGAAGAAGCCCGACAGGAAGCCACTGCGGGTCGGGCCGAAGCCCTCGCTGATCAGGTGATGGAATTCATAGATTTCCATCGCGATGAAGCCTGCACCGAACAGGAAGGTCACAGCCAACCAGCCCAGTACGCCCGCTTTCTTGCCGTCGAACATCTTCAGCATGGCGAAGCCGAAGGTGATCGAGGACAGCAGCAGGAACAGCGTTTCAACCGCTACGAAGTCGAGCTGGAAGATGTCGTGACCCGACGGGCCGCCGGCAAAACTGCCGGACAGCACCGCGTAGGTGGCGAAGAGCGACGCAAACAGGATGCAGTCGGTCATCAGGTACAGCCAGAAACCGAGGACGGTCATCTGGCCCGAGTCGTGGTGGTGGTCATCGTGAGCATGGTCATGACCATGCGCGCCACCGTGGATTACTTGACTGGACATTGATTACACCCGTTCAAACGATTCGACACGTGCGCCGGCAGGCAGAGCACCTGCTTTGGCCAGCGCTTTGAGACGCTCGCCTTCGATGCGCGCCACTTCTTCGGCCGGAACCATGTAGCCCTGGTCGTCACGCGCAGCGTGGCGAACGAAGACCGCGATGGTTGCCAGCAGGCTAGCGCCAACCAGCCACCAGATGTGCCAGATGAAAGCGAAGCCGAAGACAGTCAGGAACAGACCCATGAACAGACCGGTAGCGGTGTTGTTCGGCATGTGGATCGCTTCGTACTTGCCCGGCACCTTGTAGGCAACACCGGCTTCCTTGGCTTCGTTCCAGCAGTCCAGGCCAACTTTTTCTGGCATGTGGGCGAAGTTGTAGAACGGAGGTGGCGACGAAGTCGACCATTCCAGGGTACGGCCGCCCCATGGGTCGCCGGTCACGTCCAGGTTCTGCTCGCGGTCGCGGATCGAAACGACGATCTGGATCAGCTGGCAGGCAATACCGAACAGGATCAGCACGGCGCCGGCAACGGCTACGTACAGGTAGGGTTCCCACAGTGGGTTGTCGGAGTGGTTCAGACGACGGGTCATGCCCATGAAGCCCAGGGCGTACAGCGGCATGAACGCAACGTAGAAACCGGAGATCCAGAACCAGAAGGCAGCCTTGCCCCACTTCTCGTTCAGCTTGAAGCCGAACGCTTTTGGCCACCAGTAGGCGAAGCCGGCGATGTAGCCGAATACCGCACCACCGATAATCACGTTGTGGAAGTGAGCGATTACGAACAGGCTGTTGTGCAGTACGAAGTCAGCACCTGGAACAGCCAGCAGAACGCCAGTCATGCCACCGATCGAGAAGGTGATCATGAAGCCCAGGGTCCACAGCATTGGCGCGGTGAAGCGCACACGGCCCTGGTACATGGTGAACAGCCAGTTGAACAGCTTCACACCGGTCGGGATGGAGATCAGCATCGTCGCCAGGCCGAAGAAGGTGTTGACGCTGGCGCCGGCACCCATGGTGAAGAAGTGGTGCAGCCATACGGCGAAGCCCAGAACGGCGATGGCGCCCGATGCGTAGATCATCGAGTGGTGGCCGAACAGACGCTTGCCGGAGAAGGTCGAAGTCACTTCCGAGAACACGCCGAAGGCCGGCAGGATCAGAATGTAAACCTCAGGGTGACCCCACGCCCAGAACAGGTTGACGTACATCATCGGGTTCCCACCAAGCTCGTTGGTGAAAATGTGGAAGTCCAGATAACGGTCAACAGTCAGCAGTGCGAGTGCAGCGGTCAGGATCGGGAACGAAGCCACGATCAGCACGTTGGCCCAGGTGCAGGTCCAGGTGAAGATCGGCATGTCCATCAGCTTCATGCCAGGTGCGCGCATCTTCATCACGGTGACGAGGAAGTTCACGCCGGTCAGTGTCGTACCCAGGCCTGATAGCTGTAGCGCCCAGATGTAGTAGTCGACACCCACCCCAGGGCTGTATTGAATGCCCGCGAGCGGCGGATAGGCAACCCAGCCGGTCTTGGCGAATTCACCAACGCCCAGCGAGATGTTGACCAGCAGCACGCCTGCCAGCAGCAGGTAGAAGCTCAGGGAGTTCAGGAACGGGAAGGCAACGTCACGTGCACCGATCTGCAGAGGAACCGCAAGGTTCATCAGGCCGGTGAAGAACGGCATCGCCATGAAGATGATCATGATCACACCGTGAGCGGTGAAGATCTGGTCATAGTGTTCAGGCGGCAGGTAGCCTTCGGAGCCACCGGTAGCGGCAGCCAGCTGGGTACGCATCATGATGGCGTCGGCAAAGCCGCGCAGCAGCATGACCATCGCGACGATGATGTACATCACGCCGATCTTTTTGTGGTCGACCGTAGTCAGCCACTCGGTCCACAAGTAGGTCCACTTGCGGAAATAGGTGATAAGACCGACGACAGCGATACCGCCGAGCGCGATCATGGCAAGCGTCACCATGACTATCGGCTCGTGATAGGGTATCGCCTCCAGGCTTAGTTTACCGAACATCTCTTACTCCTCTGCCCCGGCAGCTGGTTGCATACTCGATTCCACACCCTTGGTTGTGGCCAGGTCTTTGCTGCCAGCTTCTTCGTGGACCGGCTTGCCGCGGTTCATGCCTTCGTACTTGTCGACGATGGTCTGGAACAGCTCAGCGGGTGCCTCGCTGTACAGCGCGACTGGGTTGTATTCGCTAGGTTTGGCCAGTGCTTCGTACTCGGCCTTGCCCAGTTTCAGTGGCGACTGCTTGACCTCGGCGACCCACTTGTCGAAGTCTTCCTGAGAGGTCGCATTGGCCTTGAATTTCATGCCGGTGAAGCCAGCACCGCTGTAGTTGGCGCTGATACCGTCGAACACGCCATTTTCGTTGGCGATCAGGTGCAGCTTGGTGGTCATGCCCGCCATCGCGTAGATCTGGCCACCCAGGCCCGGGATGAAGAACGAGTTCATCACGGCGTCGGAGGTGACGCGGAAGTTCACCGGGACGTTAGCCGGGAAGTTGATCTGGTTGACGGTGGCGATGCCCTGCTCCGGGTAGATGAACAGCCACTTCCAGTCCAGCGCGACCACGTCGATCTGGATCGGCTTCACGTCGGAATCCAGCGGACGGTATGGGTCCAGCTTGTGGGTCGACTTGTAGGTGACGTAGCCCAGGGCGATGATGATGATGATCGGGATGATCCACACCGCGAGTTCGATCTTGGTCGAGTGCGACCAGTCGGGGGTGTAGGTGGCGGCCTTGTTGGAAGCACGGTACTTCCAGGCGAACGCCACGGTCATGATGATGACCGGAATCACCACCAGCAGCATCAGGCCGGTAGCGATCAGGATCAGGTTCTTTTGCTCAATGCCGACCTGACCTTTCGGGTCGAGCAGGGTCCAGTTGCACCCACTGAGTAAAAGCATGCCTAAAAAGGGCAATATGCCAAACAGTCTGGGGTAACGCTTTTTACTCATCTCACGACCTCTAGATCAGCTTGCTTCAATGCAATTTGTGTTTTGGTAGCCAACACTTCGTCCTGCCAAGTGCGGCATTTCGCGCCCGTACTCGCTCCTGCCTGGGTCCGACTGCAGGACCTTGGCGCAAAAAAGCGTGTTAGCGGTGCTTATGGTTTCGTAGGCAACAGGCCTGTACTTCAGACCAAGTCCATTTGGTGCGGGAAAACGCGGAGGGGGGTCCGCCCGGTATCGCCGTTGGGCGAAACTTGACGAAGTCAGCAAAAAGGAGCGCTGGGGCTTCCTTCAATCCTGCGACTCGCAAGCAGTGCCGAACGGAAATTGGGGGCGATTGTAGTGAGGTCGCCAACCCTTGACTATGACTTATTGAGCAACAGTCTTTTACAGAATGCGTAACAATCAAGCTCTGCAAATCAACTTCGCGACAGTTTGTCGCACCCCGCTTGCTAGCCCTCCAAGCCGCAGTTTTCAAGGCCTGGAGGTTGATATGGATCAAGCGGGGGAGGACTTTTCGCTCTTCTCATCCGGTGTAAAAGACCACACCGAAATCAGGACTTATGTCTAAGACTGTCGCCGGTTGCGGTAGATGCCGACCGGTACCAGGACGGCGGTCAGGACGAATGCCACCAGTGCCCACTGCGCCAGCGACAAACCGAGGATCGGCGGGTACGGCGTGCTGCAGAAGCCGTCGACCTGGAACGCCAGCGGCCAGAGCTTGGCCAGGGGCAGGTCGTCGACGATCGGCTGCAGGGTATCGATGCCGCAACTGACCATGGGGTTGGCGAGTATATACACATGGTTGCCAGCCGCAATGATTCCGCCAATTGCACTGAGCACCACCAGCCCCTCGAACAGGGTCAGGCTGCGGCGCCCGGGCATGGCCGCGGCAATGAATGCGAAGAGGGCGATAAAGAGCAGGGCATAGCGTTGCAGGATGCACAGCGGGCAAGGTGCCTCACCCAGTACCACCTGCATGTACAGCGCACCGCCGATCAGGGCGAGGCAGATCACCCCCAGCAGCACCAGAAAGCGCCGTTCGCGGTTCAGGCGCGTTGTTTGTTCGTTCATTGCCGATTCCTTCGATGGATAGGTGGCAGCGTGGTCCGCCCGCCTGGGTGCAATTCTACACGCAGGCATGGCCCGTTAGCGTGTCGAGGAAGCGGCAGGATGACACTGCGCGGGGCTATCCGCAGGGGCTGAGACCGGCTGCAGCAACGTCGGTTCAACGACTGCCGGCAAAAAAGCGGCTGCCCGGGTGCCACGCAGGGGCAAGCCCCTCGACACCCGGGAGTGAAGGATACAGTGATTAAAGGAGGATTAAAGATGAAAGGCGCCAGAGGCCCTTTCATCTTTCTTTATATATAGGTTGTAGGAGCGGCCTTGTGTCGCGAAAGGGCCGCAAAGCGGCCCCGGCAACTTCAGCTGCGAAGCTGAAACCCTGGGGCCGCTTCGCAGCCCTTTCGCGACACAAGGCCGCTCCTACAGTCCAGCGTGGCAAATTATTCCAGGGCAGCGGCCGGCCCGAAGAACTCGTAGCGGCTCTGCTGCTCGGGCACACCCAGGCCCTTCAGCTGGCGCTTGACCGCCGCCATGAAGCTTTTCGGCCCGAGGAAGTAGGCATCCACATCGCGCTCGTGCGGCAGCCACTCACCCAGCAGGTCCTGACTCAGCAGGCCAACCGCGTCTGCCTTCTGCGCCCCCTCCTCCTCGGCATAGCAGTAGAAGCGCTTGAGCTGAGGGTGGCGCGCGGCCTGGGCATCGATCCAGTCGCGGAAGGCGTGTACCGCGCCGTTGCGTGCACAGTGGATGAAATGCACCGGGCGCTGGGTCTGCAGGGCTGCTTCGAGCATCGCCAAGGTCGGGGTAATGCCGACACCACCGCTGATCAGCACCAGTGGCTTGTCGCTGGCCGCCAGGGTGAAGTCACCCGCTGGCGGGAACAGTTGCAGGGTATCGCCCACCACCAGCTTGTCATGCAGGTAGCTGGAGACCTTGCCACCCGCCTCGCGCTTGACGCTGATACGGTATTCCTTGCCATCGCAAAGCGCCGACAGCGAGTAGTTGCGGCGCTGCTCGGCACCGTCGATGAACAGCTGCAGGCCGATGTACTGGCCTGGTTCGGCCTTGAGTACCCGCTGCCCATCCACCGGGGCGAAATAGAACGAGGTGATCTCGCTGCTTTCCTGCTCGCGACGGGCAAGGCGGAATTCGCGGGTACCGCGCCAGCCGCCGGCGGCCTCTTCCTTCTGTTTGTAGAGGCTTTCCTCGGCACCGATCAGGATGTCGGCCAGCTGGCCATAGGCAGCGGCCCAGGCGGCGATGACCTCAGGCGTGGCGATCTCCTTGCCCAGCACTTCCTCGATGGCGCGCAGCAGGCAGCTGCCGACGATCGGGTAATGCTCAGGCAGAATCTGCAGGGCAACGTGCTTGTTGATAATTTGCCCGACCAGGCCACCCAGCTGCTCCAGCTGGTCGATGTGACGGGCATACATCAGCACACCGTTGGCCAGGGCGCGCGGCTGGTCGCCGCTGGCCTGGTGGGCCTGGTTGAACAGTGGACGGACCTCTGGGTACTCACTGAGCATCAGCTTGTAGAAGTGGGTGGTCAGTGTTTCACCGCCGGTTTCCAGCAGCGGGACAGTGGCTTTGATGATTGCACGTTGTTCGGCATTGAGCATTTGCGACAACTCCTGAGCCTGAGGCTTCAAATGGTTGCCCTTGCTATTACAGCAATCGTGCCAACTTTTTTCGCCAATGAAATCAGGGCATTGACGCCAATCATGTCAATTCGACCCACTTGGGTGTAGAGTCAAATCGACCCATAGGAGTCTTTATGACTACAAGACCGTTGCTCACCACCTTGCTGCCCCTGGTCAGCGACCTGTCCCGCGACCTGCCCGACCAGGAGCGCTACCGTCGCCTGCTGCAGTCCATGCGCGGGCTGTTGCCCTGCGATGCCGCCGCGCTGCTGCGCCTGGATGGCGAATGGCTGGTGCCGCTGGCCGTCGATGGGCTGTCCCCCGACACGCTCGGCCGTCGCTTCAAGGTCAGTGAGCACCCGCGCTTCCAGATCCTGCTCAGCCGCCCGGAACCGACACGCTTTGCCAGCGACTCCGAGCTGCCAGACCCTTACGACGGCCTGGTAAACGCTCCAGACGCCGACCTTGAAGTGCACGACTGCATGGGCTGCCCGCTGATGGTCGACGAGCGCCCGTGGGGCCTGGTCACCCTCGACGCCCTCACCCCCGGCCAGTTCCAGAGCCTCGAACTGGACGCCCTGCAGGCCTTCGCCAGCCTGGCCGCCGCCACCGTGACCGTGGCCGAGCGCATCGAGCACCTGGCCCTGCGCGCCGAAGACGAGCACCACCGCGCCGAGATCTACCGCCAGGCCAGCGGCCAGGACAAGGAGCTGATCGGCCAGAGCCCGGCGCACAAGCGCCTGCTGGAAGAAATCCGCCTGGTAGGCGGCAGCGATCTGACCGTGCTGATCACCGGCGAAACCGGCGTGGGCAAGGAGCTGGTGGCCATGGCCCTGCACCAGGCCAGCAACCGCGCCGACAAACCCCTGGTCAGCCTCAACTGTGCCGCGCTGCCCGACACCCTGGTGGAAAGCGAACTGTTCGGCCACGTGCGTGGCGCCTTCACTGGCGCCCACGGCGAACGGCGCGGCAAGTTCGAACTAGCCAACGGCGGAACCCTCTTTCTCGATGAGGTCGGCGAGCTGCCCCTGACTGTCCAGGCCAAGCTTTTGCGCGTGTTGCAAAGTGGCCAGTTGCAACGCCTGGGCTCGGACCGCGAACACCGTGTCGATGTACGCCTGATCGCCGCCACCAACCGCGACCTGGCCGCCGAAGTACGCACAGGCAACTACCGCGCCGACTTCTACCACCGCCTCAGCGTGTACCCGCTACACGTGCCGCCCTTGCGCGAACGTGGGCGCGATGTAGTGCTTCTTGCAGGCTATTTCCTCGAACAGAACCGATCACGTCTAGGTTTGAACAGCCTGCGGCTGAGCAGCGAAGCGCAAGCTGCCCTGCTGGCATATGACTGGCCAGGCAACGTGCGCGAGCTCGAACACCTGATCGGCCGCTCGGCGCTCAAGGCCATGGGCCAACACCCGCAACGCCCACGCATCCTCACCCTGGAAGCCAGCGACCTTGACCTGCGTGTTACTCCACCAGCAATGATTTCCCCCCCTTCCCCTTCCCCTGCCACGCCTGCCGCCATGGCGGTACCCGCAGGCGGCCTGCGTGAAGCCCTCGATGACTATCAGCGCCAGGTGATCGACGCCTGCCTGCAACGTCATCAGGACAACTGGGCAGCCGCGGCCCGCGAGCTGGGTCTGGACCGCGCCAACCTGAGCCGTCTGGCCCGCCGCCTGGGGCTGCGCTGAGCCCCCCTTCACTAAAGGACTATCCGCAAAGCCATCTGGTGGCAATCTGCTGGACTGCTATATCTCCCTAATCTCCGGTTACACGGCCAAGGGTCGCGAAGGCGGCCCTGTGTACCGAAATCCAGCAGGGAGCACTCATGGACAACATCGTCGTCGCCGACAAGCAATCCGCCGTAGCCACCCAGAATGCCTGGGGTAACATCACCCTCAACAGCCCTGGCGTGGTGCAGATGCCCGTCGCCCCCGATCAGGTCGCCACCGTCACCCGGCGGGGCCAGGATCTGATCGTCACGCTCAAATCCGGAGAAAAGGTCACCGTCGGCAATTTCTTTGCCGTGGACCAGGCAGGTGTTGGCAGTGACATGGTATTCGTTGGCGAAGACGGCACCTTGTGGCACGCCAACTATGACGCGACGGCCTTCACCGGCTTCACCTTCGACGAAGTGGCTTCGCTTGACGAACTGGTGGCCGGCGTCGGTGTCGCCGGCGCCGAGACCTCGACCTTTGCCATCGCCGGCCTCAGCCTGCTCGGTGTCGGCGGCGTGGCGGCAGCGGCAAACAACAGCGGTGGAGGCAGCAGCGGTGGCGGCGGCAGCGCACCTGGCGATACCACGGCACCGGCCACGCCCATCGACCTGCTGGTTTCGCCCGATGGCCTGCGCCTGAGCGGTCGGGGTGAAGCGGGGGCCACAGTGAATGTGTTCGACGCTGCCGGCAACCTGATCGGCAGCGGCACGGTGAATGCCGATGGCAGCTTCGATGTCGCGCTGAACACCCCGCAGGCCAATGGTGAAAACCTTGGCGTCACCCTGACCGACCCTGCGGGCAACGCATCGCAGCCGGGTGCGGTTACCGCACCGGACATCAGCGCGCCAACCGCGCCGACGGAGCTGGCGATCGACGGGCAAGGCACCACCCTCACCGGCCGCGCCGAACCGGGCTCGACGGTGCAGGTGCTGGGTGCCGACGGGGCGGTCCTGGGTAGCGCAGTAGCCGGTGCCGACGGCCAGTTCAGCATCACCTTGCAACCGCCGCAGACCGACGGCCAGGCCTTGCAAGTCACGGTAACCGATGCTGCCGGCAATACCTCCAGCAACACCACGATCAGCGCACCGGACGATGGCGTCGGCAACCCGCCCGATACCACTGCGCCTGATGCCCCGGCAAACCTGGTCATCGGCCAGGCAGGCCGCCAACTCACGGGCCGCGGCGAAGCAGGCACCAATGTTCAGGTGCGTGATGCCGAAGGCAACGTGATCGCCACCGGCACGGTCGCTGCCGATGGCACCTTCCAGCTCACCCTCGACCCGGCTGTGAATGACGGCAGTACCTTGCAAGTGACGCTTACCGATGCGGCGGGCAATGTCTCCCAGCCGGGTTCGGTCACTTCTACCGACCTGCAGGCCCCGGCTCAACCCACCAACCTGGCCCTGGCCGATGGCGTTACTCTGACCGGCCGCGGCGAACCCGGCAGCACCCTGCAAGTGCGCGATGCTGCCGGCACCCTGATCGGCAGCGGCACGGTGGATGCCGATGGCAACTTCAGCGTCACCCTGTCGCCAGCCCAGGCCAATGGCGAAGCACTGGACGTGCGCCAGGTCGACGCCGCCGGCAACATCTCCTCGCCCCTGCCATTCGATGCCCCCGATATCACCGCCCCGTCTGCGCCGGGCGATCTTGCCGTGAATGCCGATGGCAGCGTTGTCACTGGCCGCGCCGAGCCCGGCAGCACCGTGCGCGTGCTGGCCGCCGATGGCACTACCGTGCTAGGCAGCGCCGTGGCGGCTGCAAACGGTACGTTCAGCGTGACCCTCGCCCCACCGCAGGTCGACGGCGAGCAACTGCAGGTGACCGCCACCGATGCCGCAGGCAACCTCTCCACGGCAGGCAATGTCACGGCGCCGGACGTCGACGGCGGGAGTGACATCACCCCGCCGCAACCGGCCAGCGACCTGATCATCAGCGCTGATGGGCGCACCGTCTCGGGCCATGGCGAAACAGGTGCCACCGTCAACGTACTGAACGACCAGGGCCAGGTGATCGGTACCGGTACCGTGCAACCTGACGGCAGCTTCACCTTGCAACTGAACGCGCCGGTGGTCGATGGCTCGTCGCTGCAGGTCACCCTCACCGATGCCGCCGGCAATGTCTCCACACCCAGCCCGCTGACCACGCCGGACCAGGTAGCGCCTGCCCAACCGACCGGGCTGGGCCTGGCCAATGGCGTTACCCTGACCGGCAGCGCCGAAGCAGGCGCTCGCGTGGAAGTGCGCGATGCCGATGGCAATCTGATTGGCAGCGGTATCGTCGGGCCGGACGGAAGCTTCAGCCTCACCCTCGCCCCTGCCCAGGTCGATGGTGAACACCTGGCCATCAGCGTCACCGATGCCGCAGGCAACAGCTCGCAACCGCTTGACTACACCGCGCCTGACACCACTGCACCGGCAATCATCAGCAACGTGGTGGTGGGCGCCGGCAGCCTGGTCATCAGTGGCCGCGGCGAACCGGGTGCCACAGTGGAGGTGCGTGACGCCAACGGCACTGTGATCGGCACGGGCGTGGTGGCCGCCAATGGCACCTTCCTGGTCGACCTGGATGCAGCGCTCAACGCTGGCGAATCTGTCGTGCTGGTACAGACCGACCCCGCCGGCAATCCATCGGTTGCCCTCACTGTCATCGTCCCGTCCACCGCAGTGCCGGAAAGCCCTGCCGACCTGGTGCTGGCCGCCGATGGCACCACCATCAGCGGCTCGGCGCCGGCGGGCAGCCTGGTGGAAGTGCGCGACGCCAACGGCAACGTGCTCGGCAGCGTACAGGCGGGCAACGATGGCACCTTCGCCATCGCCCTAAGCCCGGCCCAGGCCAACGGCGAGCTGCTCGACGTGGTGGCCATCGACGCTGACGGCAACAGTTCGCTGCCGGCCCAGATCACTGCCCCGGACATCACCCCGCCAAACGCAGCCAGCGACCTGCAGCTCAGCAGCGACGGCGTGACCCTGACCGGTCGCGGCGAAGTGGGCGCCACGGTGCAGATCAGCAATGCCCAGGGCACCTTGCTGGGCACTGCGGTGGTCGGTGCCAACGGCACCTTCACCGTGACCCTGAACCCGGCCCAGACCGACGGCCAGGAACTCGACGTGGTGTTGCGCGATGGCGCAGGCAACAGCTCGACTGCCACCTTCATCGCACCGGACCTGGACGGCCCGCTGCAACCTTCGGGCCTGGCCATCGACAGCAGTGGCCTGCACCTTACCGGTCAAGGTCAGGCGGGCTCGGTCGTCACCGTGCGAGATGCCAACGGCAACGTGCTGGGGAGCATCACGGTCGGTGCCGATGGGCGTTTCGACGTCACCCTCGGGCAGCCGCAGCGCAACGGTGAAAGCCTGACCGTGGAAGCCACCGACAACCAGGGCAACAGCGCCGGCCCCGTGGACTTCACGGCGCCAGACAGCACACCGCCACAGGCCGTCGGCACACCGAGCATCGATGGCGCCGGCAGCACGGTCAGCGGCGCCGGTGAACCCGGCGCCACCGTCACCGTGCGCGGCCCCGACGGCAGCGTATTGGGCACCAGCGTGGTGAACGGCGACGGCAGCTTCCAGGTCACCCTGAGCACGGCGCAGACCAACGGCCAGGCGCTGACCGTCGAGCAGCGCGACCCCACCGGTAACGTGTCGGCGACTGTCGACCTGCCCGCACCCGACATCACCCCGCCTGCCGTTACCACCGGCCTGGCGCTGTCCGGCGACGGCACACAACTCACCGGCAACGGCGAACCCGGCGCGCAGGTGCAGGTCACCGGCGCCGGCGGCGCCGTGCTGGGCACCACCGTAGTGGAGGCCGACGGCAGCTTCCGCGTGACCATCGACCCGCCGCAACTCAACGGCCAGACCCTGACCGTTATCCAGACCGACGGCGGCGGCAACCCCTCACCCGCCAACACCGTCACCGCCAGTGACCTCGAGGCACCCGCGCCAGCGCAAGGCCTGGGTCTGACTGCCGATGGCATCACCCTGACCGGGCAAGGCGAACCCGGCGCCACCGTGCAGGTGCGTGATACTGCCGGTCAGCTGCTAGGCGACGGTGTAGTCGACAACGACGGCACCTTCAGCATTACCCTGACGCCAGCACAGACCAACGGCGAAACCGTGTCGGTAGTGCTCACCGACGCTGCCGGCAATGCCTCGCCTTCGGCCCCCTTCACCGCTGACGACAGCAGCGCCCCGGCAGCACCCGGCGGGCTGCAGGTCAGCGCCGACGGCACCCTCGTGCAAGGCACCGGTGAAGCCGGCGCGACCGTGGAAGTGCGCAACACCGCAGGCGACCTGCTGGGTACCGTGGTGGTGCCGGCCGATGGCAGTTTCAGTGTGTCGTTGAACCCGGCCCAGCTGGATGGCCAGACGCTGGACGTGACCCAGACCGACCCGCAAGGGCATGCCTCCGGTGCCGCCCAGACGACCGCACCAGACCTGACCCCACCCGCACTGCCTACGGACCTTGCAGTCAGCGGCGATGGCCTGGCGCTGACCGGTAACGCACCCGGCGCAGCATCGGTCACCGTCATCAGCCCGACCGGTGTCGAAACCACCGTGACCGTGAATGGCGACGGCAGCTTCAGCGTGCCGCTTTCACCTGCCCTGCTCAATGGCGAGACAGTGACGGTGGTGGTCACCGATGCCGCCGGCAACACCACGGCGCCGACCGAGGTAAACGCCGCCGACAGCACCCCGCCAGCACCCGCCGCCGACATTTCGGTCAGCCCGGATGGCGGCACCATAAGTGGTACTGCCGAACCCGGCACCACCATTATCGTGCGCGATGGCACCACCGAACTGGGTACCGCCACGGTCGCGCCGGACGGCAGCTTCGTGGTCGAGGTCAACCCGCCACTGGTGGCTGGCGACAACGTGCAGCTGGTGGTGCACGATGCCGGCAACAACGAAACCTCCATCAATGTGACCGGCCCGGATGGCAGCGAGCTCGCCGCGCCAAGCAACCTCTCGATCAGCGCCGACGGCTTCCTGTTGACGGGTGAAGGCACGGTGGGTTCGCTGATCACCGTCACCTCCGCGGGCGCCACTCTGGGCACCGGCACGGTCGGCAGCGACGGCATCTTCCGTATCTTCTTCGCCAATGCCCAGCTCAATGCCCAGACCCTGCAGGT
Source organism: Pseudomonas sp. NPDC089996 (assembly GCF_044748405.1). Classification (NCBI taxonomy): domain Bacteria; kingdom Pseudomonadati; phylum Pseudomonadota; class Gammaproteobacteria; order Pseudomonadales; family Pseudomonadaceae; genus Pseudomonas; species Pseudomonas sp. NPDC089996. The sequence continues at coordinate 421,066 of NZ_JBIVGA010000003.1, forward strand.
CAGTGCCCGCGCCTCGGCCGGCAGCGCTCCCTCGGTGCCCGCCACCATCGTGGCGGCGGATAGCACTGCGCCCGATGCGCCAACCCAGGTCACCATCAACCGCAGCGGCAGCACGGTCAACGGCCATGGCGAAGTCGGTGCGACCGTGAGTGTGACCGATGCCAGCGGCACGCTGCTGGGTAGCGGCGTGGTCGGCAGCAACGGGCTGTTCTCCGTCACCCTGGTGCCAGCGCAGGGCAATGCGCAGAACCTCACCGTCACCCAGGCCGACGCCGCCGGCAACGCCTCGCTGGCCGCGACCGTGCAGGCACCCGATCTGCAAGCTCCGGATGCCGCCAGCGGCCTGAGCCTCAACACCGCCGCCACCGTGGTCAGCGGCCAGGGCGAAGCCGGTGCGCTGGTGACCGTGCGCGACGCCAGTGGCGCGATCCTCGCCACCGGCACGGTCAACCAGAGTGGCCAGTTCCAGATCACCCTGCCGAGTGCGCAGACCACCGGCAGCGCGCTGCAGGTGACCTTGAGCGACGCAGCCGGCAACATCTCCGGCCCCGCCAGCCTGGCTACGCCAGACCGCACGCCACCGGCAGTGGTCGGCAACCCGCAGCTCAGTGCCGATGGCCGGCAGCTGTCCGGCAGCGGCGAAGTCGGTGCCACGGTGCAGGTGCGCAATGCTGCCGGTACCGTGCTTGGCACCGCCACGGTGGGTGCCGATGGCCGCTTCACCGTCAATTTCGATACACCGCAAGCCAATGGCCAGGCCATCGGCGTGAGCCAGGTGGACGCCGCGGGCAACGTCTCGCCGGCGGTGAACATCACCACACCGGACCTCACCCCGCCTGCGGCACTGACCAATGTGGTGCTCAACAACAACGGCCTGACCCTGACCGGCCTCGGTGAGGCAGGCGCCACGGTCACCGTGCGCGGCCCTGACGGCACCATCATCGGCACCGGCCTGGTCGCCGCCAATGGCAGCTTCACCCTGAACCTGAACAGCGCCCAGCTCAATGCCCAGCACCTGAGCGTGACCCAGACCGACAGTGGCAACAACACCTCGACCGCAGTGGCCGTCACCGCGCCGGACTTCACCCCGCCAGCGGCGCCCACCACGCTGGCCCTGGCTGGCACCGGCCTGCAACTGAGCGGCATTGCCGAGGCCGGCAGCACGGTCACCGTGCGCGATGCTGCAGGCAACGTGCTCGGCACGGCCGTGGCCGGCAGCAATGGCACCTTCCAGGTCACCCTGAACACTGCCCAGACCAACGGCCAGACCTTGCAGGTCACCGCCACCGATGCGGCGGGCAACGTATCGCCTGCAACGCCTTACACCGCTGCCGATATCACACCCCCTGCGGCTGTCGACCATCTGGCCGTTTCGGCCGATGGCAGCACCCTGATGGGCACCGGCGAAGCCGGCGCCACGGTCACCGTGCGGGCACCGGACGGTAGCTCGCTGGGCACGGCAACGGTGGGTGCCGACGGTCGCTTCACGGTCGCTCTTGCACCTGCCGCCATGGTGGGTGAAAGCCTCAGCGTGGTGCAGACCGATGCGGCGCAGAACACCTCGCCGGCACAGAACGTCACGGCCCCAGGCAACCTGGCGCCAGACGCACCCGACAACCTGGTGCTGTCCGCCGATGGCCTGGTGGTCACCGGTAACGCCGCGCCGGGCAGCACGGTCACCGTCTATGGGCCTGGCGGCGTGCTGCTGGGTTCCGCGCCGGTCGCCAATGACGGCACCTTCACGGTGAACCTGGGCAGTGCCCAGGCCAATGGCGAACTGCTGCAGGTGAACGCTGTGGGCAGCGACGGCAGCACCTCGCTGCCAGCCGACCTGCAGGCGCCCGATACCACCGCGCCGCAACCACTGAGCAACCTGACGCTGTCCAGCGACGGCCTGGTATTGACCGGCCGTGGCGAAGCGGGTGCAACCGTCACCGTCATCGGTGAAGGTGGCATCGACCTGGGCACTGCGGTGGTCGACGCCAACGGCAACTTCAGCGTCAACCTGGCCGTCGCACAACTTAACGGCGAACAGCTCAGCGCCGCCCAGGCCGATGCTGCCGGCAACGAGTCGAACAGCGTCAGCCTCACCGCACCTGACCGAGTGGCGCCAGATGCCCCGGGCGGCCTGGCCTTCGCAGGTGGCGGCAGCCTGCTCAACGGCACCGGCGAGGCCGGCGCCAACGTCAAGGTGCTGGCCGCCGATGGCACCGTGCTGGGCACCGCGGTAGTGCGCGGTGACGGCAGCTTCCAGGTCACCCTCAGCTCGCCACAGGCCAACGGCCAGCCAGTACAGGTGGTGCTCAGCGATGCCGCCGGCAACCAGTCCCAGGCTGGGGTAATCACCGCACCCGACACTACGCCGCCTGCGGCGCCGGGCGAGCTGGCGATCTCCAGCGATGGCGTCACCCTCACCGGCCGTGGCGAAGCGGGTGCATTGGTCAGCGTGACCAACGCTGCCGGCGATGACCTCGGTACGGTAACCGTCGATGCCAGCGGGCACTTCACCGTGACCCTCAACCCGGCGCTGGGCAACGCCGAACTGCTCAGCCTCACGCAGACCGATGCTGCCGGCAACGTGTCGGCAGTCGCGACCCTGCAAACCCCGGACTTCACCCCGCCAGACGTGCTCACCAATGTGGTCATAAACGCCGACGGCAGCGTGGTCAGTGGCCGCGGCGAAGCCGGTGCGACGGTCACCGTCAGCAACGCCGCCGGTGTGCTGCTGGGCACCGGCACGGTGCTGGCAGACGGCAGTTTCCGCGTCGAGCTCACGCCTGCGCAGATCAACCAGCAGGTGCTGTCGGTGCAACAGGCCGACCCGCCCGGCAACATCAGCGAGCCGGTCACGGTCAATGCACCGGACCTGACGCCCCCAGCTGCAGCGCTCGACTTGCGGCTCAACGCCGCCGGCGACCAGCTCGGGGGTACTGGTGAAGCCGGCAGTACCGTGCGTGTCTACGTCGGCACCACCGAGATCGGCACTGCCACGGTCGGCGCCAACGGCACCTTCGTGGTCAACCTGAATTCGCCACAGCTCAACGGCCAGACCCTGCAAGTGACCCTGGCCGATGCCAGCGGCAACATTTCTGCGATCAGCACGGTGAACGCCGTCGACAGCACCCCGCCGGCCACCGTGGTCGCCAGCCTCAACGGCAGCGGTACGCAACTGCTCGGCACCGGTGAAGCCGGTGCGCGCGTGACCGTGATGGACAGCCAAGGCAACCTGATCGCCCAGGGCACCATCGACCCCGACGGCGCCTTCGTGCTCAACCTGATCACCGCGCAGATCAACGGCCAGGTGCTCACCGTCATTGCCCAGGACGCGACCGGCAACCCGTCTACGCCGCTGCAACTGACCGCACCCGACCTGACCCCACCGATGCAGCCTGACAACCTCACCCTGACCGGCAACGGCACAGTGCTCAGCGGCACCGGTGAAGTCGGCAGCGTCATCAGCGTGCGCGACCCTTCCGGGACCGAGGTCGGTACCGTCACGGTACCTGCTGGTGGCACCTTCACCGTGACCCTCGACTCGGCGCAGAACAACGGCCAGTTGCTGACCGTGATTGCCACCGACCCCGCCGGCAACACCTCGATACCGGCCCAATACCAGACCCTCGACACCGCACCACCCACTGTGGTGACCAACCTTGCGGTCAACAACACTTACGACATCCTCACCGGGCGTGGTGAAGCTGGCGCAACCGTCACCGTCAGCCTGGCCGGCACGGTCATCGGTACCGGTCAGGTCGACAGCGGTGGCAACTTCTCGATCAACCTGCAGCCAACACCCGGTTCGCTGGCCACCCTGGCCGTCACCCAGACCGATGCCGCCAACAATACTTCGGCGGTGGAAACCTATCTCACGCCACTAGTGCCACCACCGGAACCGCCGGTGAACGTGGTGCTGGCGGCCGATGGCCTGACGCTGACCGGTACCGCCGCCACCGGTTCGTCGATCCGCGTCTACGACGCTGCCGGCAACCTGATCGGTAGCGGCTCGGCCAACATCGGCAATGGTGGTTTCACCATCACCTTGAGTGCAGCCCAGCTCAACGGGCAACACCTGTCGGTGACGTCGGTGTCGCTGCTCGGTGGCGAGTCGCAGCCGGTGTTCGTCAACGCGGCCGACATCACCCCGCCGGCCAACCCGCTTGTCAGTGCACTGTCAGCCAATGGCCTGGTGCTTACTGGCACCGGTGAAGCCGGCGCCACCGTCACCGTGCGCGATGCCGGCGGCAACGTGCTCGGCAGCGGCCTGGTCAACGGCGCAGGCGCGTTCAGCATCAACCTGAGCAGTGCCCAGCTCAACGGCCAGGTGCTGAGCCTGACCCAGGCAGACGCTGCTCTGAACGTCTCCGGCGCGACCAGCTATACCGCACCGGACACCCAGGCCCCACTGGCGCCGACCAACCTGGCAATCAACGCCGGCGGCACTGTACTGACCGGTAACGGCGAAGCCGGCGCAACGGTGACCGTGCAAGGGCCCGGTGGCGCGCTCGGCAGCGCCATCGTGCAGGCCAATGGCACCTTCAGCATCACCCTGACCACCGCGCAGAACGACGGCCAGGCCCTGGTGGTGCGCCAATCCGACGCCGCCGGCAACCAGTCCGGCAGCGCTGGTATTACCGCGCCGGACACCACCCCACCGACCGCACCGGTCGCCAGCATCAATGCCAACGGCACCACGGTCAGCGGCTCGGGCCAGATTGGCAGCACGGTCACCGTGCGCAACAGTGCCGGCACCGTGCTCGGCACCGCCACGGTCGGTACCAACGGCCTGTTCGTGGTCAGCCTCACCGCTGCGCAAGTCGACAACCAGGCGCTGAGCGTCACCCTCACCGATGGCGCCGGCAACACCTCGACTGCCACCGCGCTGACCGCGCCGGACTTCACCCCGCCGGCCAACGCTGCCAACCTGGTCATCAGTGCCGATGGCTCGACACTCACCGGCAGCGGCGAGGCCGGCGCCACGGTCACCGTGCGCAGCGCCAGCGGCACCGTGCTGCAGACCGCGACCGTGCAACCCGACGGTACCTTCAGCGTGACCCTGAGCCCGGCCCAGGACAACGGCCAAGTGCTGTCGGTGACGCTGACCGACCCGCGCAGCAATGTGTCGGGCAACGTCAATATCACCGCACCGGATGTCGACGCCAACGCCCCGGTCATCGCCAGCGACAACCTCGCCACCGCCACCGTCAACCTGGCGCCGGTCACCGCCACCCAGACCTACACCGACAGCTTCACCACCCTGTTGTCCGGCTTCAGCAAGACCTACACCTGGACGGTGGCCGCCGGCACCACGGTCGACCCGACCCTGACACTCACCACCAACAGCGTGCTGGCACTGCTCAACAACTCCACCTTCACCCTGCAGGTGAAAGATGCCAGCGGCGCGTGGGTGACCATCGCCACCGGCAACACCCAAGGGCTGCTCGACCTGATCGTGCTACCGCTGGGGCTGCAGGTGGATATTGGCAAGCTGCAGGCCGGTGACTACCGCCTGACCGTGGCCAGCGGTGGCATTGGGCTGATCACCCAGGTCACCACCACCCTCGACATCGCAGCCACCAGCCTGACCCAGTTCACCGGGGTGGGCACGGCGGTATCGGGTAACGTGGTGACCGACCCGGGCACCGACGGCACCGTCGATGCCCGCGGCCCCGACAGTGGCGCCGTGCTGCAGGTGCTGAAGAACGGCAGCTATGTCGCCGCCAGCGGCACCACGGTGCAGGGCCAGTACGGCACCTTGGTGATCAATGCCGATGGCAGCTACACCTACACACCCAACGGCAGCCCATCGAGCGTCGGCAAGGTGGATGTGTTCAGCTACCAACTGGTACACCCGAACGGCCTCACCGACAGCGCCAACCTCTATGTGCGCATCGACAGCCCGCAGGCCAACGAGATCTGGAACAACAACAACCTCAGCGCGCCAGCGACCGTTGTAGACGCGGTAAACGACGTTGACAGCAGCCACATCACCCTGGCCAACCGGGTCGACAGCAGCAGCGCCACCCTCGGTTCGCTGACCCTGCCGCTGATCGGCTCGCGCTCGGCCACCTACACCACCACGGTGGCCACCGACACCACCGCCAACCTGCAAGTGGTGGTCAACTCCACCAACCTGTTGGGTCTGCTCAACGGCACCACCATTCAACTGCTCAAGCTCAACCCCGCTACCGGCCAGTACGTAGTGGTGGAGACGGTTAATGGCGGCTCGCTCATCAGCCTGCTCGGCGGTGGCGCCGGCTATACCTTCCAGAACCAGGGCGCTGGCACCTACCACATCGTGGTGACCGCCGGCGGCATCGGCCTGGCCAGTTCGATCACCACCAGCCTCAATACCACCACCACGCACCTCACCGAGTTCGTGGTCAGCAGCGCCACGGTGGCCAGCGGCAACCTGATCACCGACCCGTCCGGTACCGACAACCTGGGTTCGGCATTGACCGTGCTGAGCGTGCTGACGGCCGCCGGCACCTTCAGCATCCCCGGCCACAACGGCGTCAGCGTGGCCGGCACCTACGGCACGCTGCTGGTGCATGCGGACGGCAGCTACACCTACACCCTCAACAGCGGGCTGACCTCGGCGGTAATCGGCCAACACGACACCTTCACCTACGAACTGACCCACCCCAACGGCGCCACCGACACCGCCACACTGACCGTGAACCTGGACAACGCCGCCAACGTCACCACCTTCTCCGCACTGGCGGCCGATACCAGCGACGACAGCGTGGCTATGGCCAGCGTGGCGGCCGGCGCGTCCAGCGAAGTACTCGCCGGCACCGACGGCAACGACCACCTGATGGGCAGCCAGGGCGGCCACATCACCCTGGAAGGAGGCGCTGGCAACGACATCCTCGAAGTGGTCGACCAGAACTTCGCCAGCGTCGATGGCGGCAGCGGCACCGACACCCTGCTGTGGGGTGGCGGTGATGCCAGCATCGACCTGGGTACCCTGGCCGAGCGCGTCCACAACATCGAGGTCATCGACCTCAACGACACCAGCGCGGTGGCGCTGACCCTCAACCTGGCGGACGTGGTGGCGATCACCGAAACCGGCAACGACACGCTGATCATCAAGGGCGATGACAAAGACTCGGTGCACATGACAGACAACTGGAACCTGGTCGGGAACCAAACTGCCGACGGTATCGACTATAACCAGTACACGGCCCAGGAAGATCCGAGCCACCACCTCTGGGTGCAAAACAGCATCCATGTCGTCTGAGGCCGCTGCAACCCGCCGGGCACATTGCCCGGCGGCAAGGACGAACAGCAGTAAGGGAATTTCGTGAAGCGACGCAGTCCGCTGTCACCGCTGTGGCTGGGAGCCTTCGGGCTCCTGGTGCTGAACCTGAACCCGGTTGCCCAGGCAGCCGATGACATAGACCCCAGACTGCGCACCATCGGCCCGTCATCGATACGCGACGCGCCCGCTGCCGTTCCCGCCCGCCCACCTTCCGGCCAGGCGCCCGACAATGGCGACCGGCTGGGGCTGGCCGAGGCGGTGCTGACCGCCGCGCAGTGGCACCCGAGCATCGCCGAAGCCATCGGCAACCTCTACAAACAGGGCGAAGGCATCAACGTCGCCCGCGCCGGTTACTACCCACAGATTTCCGGCGGTATCCGCACCGGCTATGACAGCGGCTACGGCGGCGACCGCAACAGCCAGGCGCTGAACCTGTCGTTGAAGCAGATGCTCTACGACTTCGGCAAGGTCGACAATGCCGTCAGTGCCGCCGAGGCCGCCGCCACCCGGGCCCAGGCCAATATCCTGCTGGTGGTCGACGACCTCGCCCGCGACACCGCCTACGCCTGGATCGAAACCCGCCGCTATGAACAGTTGATGGTTATTGCACGCGACCAGATCCGCGGCGTCGGCGACATCGCCGGCATGGCCCGCCAACGCAGCGACATGGGTGCCAGCACCCGCTCCGATGTGGTCCAGGCCGAATCCCGCGTCGAAGGCGCTCGCGCCACTCTTGAGGAATACCAGTCACAGTACGAACGCTGGCGTTCGACCTTGGCCGAACTGCTCGGCAGGGTGGCGCCGCCGTCTCTGGCCGAGGAATCGCCGCCCGAGCTGAACCAGGCGTGCAAGCGCTCCACAGGGGCTGGCGACCGGCTGCCAGCCGTGCTGATGGCCCTGGCCCTGCGCGCCCAGTCCCAGGCCGAACTGGCCCAGGCCAAAGCGGAAGCCTACCCCACCTTGTCGCTGCAGCCGCAGGTCAACCACTACCTGGACAACGACTACAACCGTGACAACCGCAGCCTGGACCGCACCCAGGCGGGCATCTACCTGAACGTCGAGGTGCCGATCTACCAGGGCGGTGCCATCAGCGCCCGCAGCCGCGCCGCCGGCCATGCCCTGAGCGCCGCCGATTCCGCTGAAGACACCGCGCGCCTGCAGGCCCGCCGTGGCCTGGCCGAAGCCATGGCGCAGACCTCCGGGCTGGGCCGGCGCCTCAGCTCGCTTGAAGCGCGCCAGACCAGCATCCAGGAGGCCCGTGAACTCTACGGCCGGCAATACCTGGACCTGGGTACCCGGCCACTGCTCGACCTGCTCAACGCCGAGCAGGAGATCTACCAGTCACGCTTCGAACTCGCCGGCACCCGTTCCGACCTGCTGCGCCTGGATGTCGACTGCCTGTACAACACCGGCGCCCTGCGTACCGCCTTCGGGCTGGAAGGGCGCAACCTGCAAGGGGTGGAAATCGAGCCATGAACGATACCGTCAAGCTGACCCAGGCCGGTCAGGCGCAGAACCCGGAGCAGCCGGTGGAGCACCGGCCCGATCTCGGCCCCTGGCTGGAAGTGATGCTCCAGGTCGCCCACCACTACCGCCTGGACGTCTCGCCCCAGCGCATCCGCCTGGCGGCCGTCGAGGATGCGCGCCCGCTGGATGAAATCCTTCGGCACATGGCGCGCCAGGCCGGCCTGACCTTGCGCTTCGTGCGCTACGACGCCAAGGCCTTGCGCCAGTGGCGCACGCCGCTGGTGCTGGAACTGGACGATGGCCAGCTGGCCACGGTCGAAGCGGTAACCGAGGAAAACGAACTGGCCGTGGTCTTCGCCGGCGACCAGCGCCTTACCTCGCGCCTGCCCCGCGAAGCCCTCGAAGGGCGTATCAACCGCGTGGCCTTGATGCGCCCGGCACGGCCGCTGCGCGATGTGCGCACCGACGACTACACCGCGCCGTACGATCGCCACTGGTTTACCCGCATCGTGCTGCGCGACCTGCGCCCGTACGGCCAGGTGATGGTCGCCTCCCTGGTGGCCAACGTGCTGGCCCTGGCCGGGGTGCTGTTTTCGATGCAGGTGTATGACCGGGTGATCCCCGCCGAGTCTCTGCCGACCCTGTACGTGCTGTTCGGCGGCGTGGTGCTGGCGCTGGTGTTCGATTTCAGCATGCGCCTGCTGCGCCTGAAGGTCACCGACCTGCTGGGCAAGCGCGCCGACCTGCGGGTGTCCGACCTGGTCTACGGCCATGCCCTGCGCCTGCGCAACTCGGCACGGCCGAAATCCACCGGCTCGTTCATCTCGCAGCTGCGTGAGCTGGAGTCGATCCGCGACCTGATCACCTCAAGCACCGCCACGGCGCTGGCCGACCTGCCGTTCTTCCTGTTGTTCCTGTTCGTGTTCTGGCTGATCGGTGGGGTGCTGGTGTTCATCCCGTTGGTGGCGCTGCTGGCCATGGTCATCCCGGGCCTGCTTGCGCAGCGGCGGCTGGCGGTACTGGCCAACGCCTCGATGCGTGAGTCTTCGCTGCGCAACGCCATGCTGGTGGAGAGCATCCAGGGCCTGGACGAGATCAAGGCGCTGCAGGCCGAGGCGCGCTTCGAGCGCCAGTGGAACCAGTACAACGCCGCCTGTGCGCACACCAACCTGCGCCTGCGCACCCTGACCAACGGCCTGGTGACCTGGACCCAGAACGTTCAGGGCGCGGTGTTTGCCGTGGTCATCGTGATCGGCGCGCCGATGGTGATTGCCGGCGACCTCACCACCGGTAGCCTGGTGGCCGCCTCGATGCTGTCGTCGCGAATGATGGCGCCACTGGCGCAGCTGACCCATGTGCTGACCCGCTGGCAGCAGGCCAAGGTGGCCCTGCAAGGCCTGGACAAGCTGATGCAGTCACCGGTCGACCACCCTGAAGGCGAAGCCCGCGTGCACCTGCCGGCCATCCGTGGCGAGTATGCACTGCGCCAGGCGCACTTCCGCTACAGCCCGGAAGCCCCACCGGTGCTGAGCATCGGCCAGCTCGACATCCAGCCCGGCGAGCGCATTGCCGTGCTCGGGCGCAACGGCGCCGGCAAGTCGACCCTGCTGCAGGCACTGGGCGGCGCGATGGACCTGAGCCAGGGCGAAGTCAGCCTCGATGGCATCGCCATGGCCCACCTCGACCCGGCCGACCTGCGCCGTGACGTCGGCTTGCTGGCGCAGTATGCCCGGCTGTTCCACGGCACCCTGCGGGAAAACCTCACCCTCGGTGCAGGCCAGGCCAGCGACCAGGAGCTGGTGGCGGCGCTGGCCGCCACCGGTGCTCTGGAGTTCGTCCGCCGCCTGCCCAAGGGCCTCGACCACCTGATCCTCGAAGGCGGCCAAGGCTTGTCTGGCGGGCAGCGCCAGGCCCTGGTGCTGGCGCGTCTGTTGGTCCGTCAACCGCAGGTGCTGCTGCTCGACGAGCCCACCGCCTCGCTCGACGACATCACCGAACGCAAGCTGCTGGATAACCTCGACCGCTTCTGTCAGGGCCGCACCCTGGTGATCGCCACGCACCGCCTGAGCGTGCTGCAGCGGGTCGAACGCATCATCGTGCTGGACGGCGGGCGCATCGTCATCGACGACAAGCGCGACGCCGCCCTGGCCAAACTGCAAGGAGTGCAGGCATGAGCAACCATGAACTCCCCGCGTCCTATCTGGATGGCCAGGACGACCAGGCCGTGCTGCGCGCCGGCCGCGTCATCACGGTCTGCGCAATCATGCTCGCTGCGTTCCTGGCCTGGGCGGCCTGGTTCGAGGTGACCGAGGTGTCCACCGGGACGGGCAAGGTGATCCCCAGCTCGCGCGAGCAGGTGATCCAGTCGTTCGAAGGCGGCATCGTCGCCGAGATGAACGTGGCCGAGGGCGACCTGGTCGAGCGTGGCCAGGTGCTTGCGCAGCTCGACCCGACCAAGACCGCCTCCAGCGTGGGCGAAAGCGAAGCCAAGTACCGTGCGGCCAAGGCCAGCGAGGCGCGTCTGCGTGCCGAAGTCACCGGCAAGCCGCTGAGCTTCCCCGAGAGCCTGCGTGATTCGCCCGACCTGATCGATGCCGAAACGGCGCTTTACGAAACCCGTCGCCGTGGCCTGGAGCAGACCCTGGCCGGCATCGAGGATTCGCTGCGGCTGGTGCGGGCGGAACTGAAGATCACCGAGAACCTGGCCAAGATGGGCGCCTCCAGCCGGGTCGAAGTGATCCGCCTGAACCGCCAGCGCTCAGAGCTGGAACTCAAGGCCAACGAAGCACGCTCCGACTACCTGGTGCGCGCCCGCGAAGAGCTGGCCAAGGCAAGCGCCGAAGCCGACAGCCTGTCGGAAGTGATCCGCGGGCGTAGCGACTCGCTGACCCGCCTGACCCTGCGTTCGCCGGTTCGCGGCATCGTCAAGGACATCGAGGTGAACACCTTGGGCGGCGTGGTGCAGCCCGGCGGGCAGGTGATGAAGATCGTGCCGATGGACGAGCGCCTGCTGATCGAAACACGCATTGCCCCGCGGGACATCGCCTTCATCCACCCCGACCAGGCGGCCAAGGTGAAGATCAGCGCCTATGACTACTCGGTGTATGGCGGGCTGGAGGGCAAGGTGGTGGGGATTTCGCCGGACACCCTGCAGGATGAGGTGAAGCCGGAGATCTACTACTACCGCGTGTTCATCCGCACCGAACAGGACAGCCTGACCAACAAGGCCGGCAAGCACTTCGCGATCGTGCCGGGGATGATCGCCACGGTGGATATTCGTACCGGCGAAAAGACCATTCTCGATTACCTGATCAAACCACTGAACCGCGCCCGCGAAGCCCTGCGCGAACGGTGAACGGGCTGAAATCCCTGGGGGCGCGCTGCGCCCCTTTCGCGACACAAGGCCGCTCCCACAGGGACCTCACAGGTCTTGAATGCTGTGCAGTACCTGTGGGAGCGGCCTTGTGTCGCGAAAGGGCTGCAAAGCAGCCCCATGCTCTTGCAGGGGAGTTTGGTTAAAGCCCAAGCAACTGAGGCCGATAACCCGTTATCCCCTGTCTCCCACGAAGGTCACCATGGCCACGCAAAATGCCCGCGCGGACTCGCTGTCGCTGCTGCTGTTCACCCTGCGCAGCGGCAAGCTGATGGCAATCAACCTGCTCAAGGTCAGCGAGATCATCCCCTGCCCACCCCTGACCAAGCTGCCCGAGTCGCACCCACACGTGAAAGGTGTAGCGACCCTGCGCGGCAATTCGCTGTCGGTGATCGACCTGTCCCGGGCCATCGGCGAACGGCCGCTGGAGGACCCACAGGGCGGCTGCCTGATCGTCACCGAGATCAGCCGCTCACGCCAGGGCCTGCACGTGCAGGCGGTGAGCCGCATCGTCCATTGCCTGAGCACCGACATCAAGCCGCCGCCGTTCGGCTCGGGCAACCGCTCGTTCATCACCGGCGTGACCCGGGTCGACAACACCCTGGTGCAGGTGCTGGACATCGAAAAGGTCATCCACGGCATCGCCCCGCCCGTACCGGAGCCACAGCCGGGTGAACTGAGCGAGGAAGACGCGAGCGTGCTGGCAGCCGCCAACATCCTGGTGGTCGACGACAGCCAGGTGGCGCTGCAACAATCGGTGCACACCCTGCGCAACCTTGGTATCGACTGCCACACTGCGCGCAGCGCCAAGGATGCGATGAACGTGCTGCTGGAGCTGCAGGGCACCGGGCAGGAGATCAACATCATCGTCTCGGACATCGAAATGTCCGAAATGGACGGCTACGCCTTCACCCGCACCCTGCGCGAGACGCCGGACTTCCAGCATCTCTACGTGCTGCTGCACACCTCGCTGGACAGCGCCATGAGCAGCGAGAAAGCCAAGGTGGCCGGGGCCAATGCCATCCTCACCAAGTTCTCCTCGCCCGACCTGACCGACTGCCTGGTGACGGCGGCGCGGACGGTGGTGTTTGCCGAGCGCTGAAGCCCGTGTTGTTATATTCAGCGACAAACTCCCTGGCTTGCCGCCGGGGATGACTCGGGCATAATTCGCGCCCCTCGGATAACTTCCCGGAACCGCGTATGAAGTTTTTCAGCTCTCTCCTGATCACCTGCGCCCTGTTCAGCGGTGTCGCCCAGGCCTCCAGCACCCAGGCCTGGAACGACCAGCGCCAGCAGATGCTCAAGGCCTGCCTGAAGGCCAGCCAGTTCAAGGATGCCCATGCCCGTGGCAAACCGGCGGAATTCGATGACCAGGTCGGCTTCAGTGCCCTGCTGATCGAAGGGGTTTATCCACAGAAGCACATGCAGCAGCGCACCGGCACCGAGCTCTGCCTGTACGACCGCAAGCAGCAGCAGGCTTACATCAGCGAATGGAACCCTGACGACAAGTGAACGACAGCCTGCGTTTTGCCTGTACCGGGTGTGGCAAGTGCTGTACCGGTCACCATGTGCCGCTGACTCTGAACGAAGCACGCCAGTGGGCGGCAGGCGGTGGCCAGGTGATCGTGCTGATCGAAGGCTTCGTAGTCGATGGGCCGGGCATGCCGGTGGACCAGCGCGAGCATGTGCTGCGCCGCTCGTATCCGGTGCCCTGCGGGGGCAGCGAGGTGCGTGTTTCGGTGACCTTTGCCGCGTTCAACCCGGGGCGCTGTCGCAACCTCGACGACAACGACCTGTGCACCATCTATGAAAGCCGACCGCTGGTGTGTCGTATCTATCCGGTAGAAATCAACCCGCATATCCCGCTGCGGCCGGAGAACAAGGATTGCCCGCCCGAGGCTTGGGAACAAGGGCCTGAGCTGATCCATGGTTCAGTGCCGGTGGACCCGGCGTTGATGGCGATGGTGCAGGCTTCGCGGCAGGCGGATCGCGATGACATTGCGGCCAAGGTGGCCGTGTGCGAGGTACTGGGGATGACCACCAGTGCGCTGAAGGGCAATGGGTTTACCGCTTATCTGCCGGAGATGGCGGCCTTTGCTGGGGCGCTGGCACAGGCTTCATCAAACGCCGGTACCGAGTGGGAACTGCACGTGGAACAGCCTGAGCTGGTGAATGACTTGCAGGCTCGAGGATTGCGGACCACTGCGCAAGCGCCGGTCTACTATGCCTTCATCGGATTCTAGGTAGGCAGGTCCGGCCTCTTCGCGGGCACGCCCGCTCCCACAGGATTACCGCCGCCTTCGTGAGTTGTGCAGTACCTGTGGGAGCGGGCGAGTCCGCGAAGGGCCGCAAAGCGGCCCCAGTAACTCTCAGGCGCTGCGGTTCAAGCCCATTTCCATGTCATTGATCAGCGCCTTGGCCATGGCACTAAGAATCCGCGCGGCACTGCCCGCGACCAGATTGCCCTCCATCTCGGCCTCCTCGCTCAAATGGCGGATGCAACCGAGCAGGACAGACAACTCATCGAAAGCATGATCGAGCGGGATGCCCGGCTGGATGGCGTAGAGGTCGAGGAAGGTTTCTTTGCCCGCTGTGATGCGCGTCTTCAGGTCATTGCTCATGTGCCCTCTCCAGCGTTGCCATGTGGGAGGCCAGGGTATGGATCAGCTCGGTGAGGATGCTCATGTTTACCAGCAGGATTTGGCGGTGATCTTCGGTTTTGGTTTCGAGCAGGAGCTGGATGGTGTTGGACAGGCTGTCCATGAGTGCCGCGGCGTGGGGTTTGGCGTCGTCGAAGGTGAGGTCGGCGATGATTTTGATGTAAGGAATAGGGAACCGCGGAGGCGGGTCCGGTACGATCTTTTTCATGATAACTTTCCTGAAATTGCTATTGGAAAGCAACCACCGTGCTCTTCTCACGGATAGGGTGGCAGCCGTACGCGAGGTGAGAAGACCGCGTCCAGGAACCGCGGCCCGGACCGAAGTCCGCACGCGCACGGCTGCCATGAAAAATGGCATCCCAGATACAGCCGCAGCTTCTCACGGCCGCTCGCCGTTGTTGGCGAACCGTGAAATTATCGCTGAAGCTGTTCCCTGCCTATCAGACGCCATTCGACAGAGCGCGTAGGATAATTCGTCACTCCGGGCTCTTGAAGCATTTGGTTTCAGTTTGGGAATTTTCCTACAGCTGCTGGAAGGGACCGTGTTGGGGCCACCAGGGGCTTGCCGCAACATCTTCAGCGCCTATGAGATCGAGCGCCGCGCGGGCGGCGCTCAATTTGGGCATCACCAAAAAACTCAAGACAGGCGCCCCTAACCCAACACCACCCCCAACCTGTCACCGCTGTCAGCCAGCTGTCACGCTGCCGACCCGGTCGCAGCGCTATAAACTCCAATACACACCTCCGTTCCCCACCCCTTGGCCAAGGTGCCCGCGCCGATGCGACGTCCTTCCCGCTCTGTACTTCTCGCTGCGCTGGCACTGCTCGCCCTGGTAACCCTTGGCATCTGGTACGCAAAGCGCGAGGAAACCACCACGCCCCGCGCGCAAACGGCGATCCCGGTGCGCGTGGTCAGCGTCGCCCAGCAGGACGTGCCGCGCTACGCCAGCGCCATCGGCTCGGTGCTGTCCCTGCACAGCGTCGAAGTCCGCCCACAGGTCGAAGGCGTGCTGACCCAGGTGCTGGTCAAGGAAGGCCAGTGGGTCAAGCAAGGCGACCTGCTCGCCACCCTGGACGACCGGTCGATCCGCGCCAGCCTCGACCAGGCCCGCGCCCAACTCGGCCAGAGCCAGGCGCAGATCCAGGTGGCCGGCGTCGACCTCAAGCGTTACCGCCTGCTCAGCACCGACGATGGTGTGTCCAAGCAGACGCTGGACCAGCAACAGGCGCTGGTCAACCAGCTGCAGGCCACGGTCAAGGGCAACCAGGCGGCCATCGCCAATGCCGAGGTGCAACTGTCCTACACGCAGATCCGCTCGCCGGTGACCGGGCGTGTCGGCATCCGCAATGTCGACCCCGGCAACCTGGTACGCAGCAGCGATACCCAAGGCCTGTTCAGCGTCACCCAGATCGACCCGATCGCCGTCGAATTCGCCTTGCCGCAACAGATGCTGCCCACCCTGCAAGCCTTGCTCAAGGCCCCCACCCCGGCGCTGGTGCAGGCCTACATGGACGCCGACGGCGAACGCAACCTGCTCGGCGAAGGCCACCTGGCACTGATCGACAACCAGATCTCGGCCAACACCGGCACGGTGCGGGTTAAAGCCGAGTTCGACAACAAGGATGGCCGCCTGTGGCCGGGGCAACTGGTCACCATCCGCCTGCGCACCGCCGTCGAGGAGAACGCCCTGGTGGTGCCGCCACCCGTGGTGCAGCGCGGCACAGACGGCCACTTCGTCTACCGCCTGGACGGTGACAAGGTCACCAGCGTGCCGGTCAAGGTGTTGTACCAGGACAGCGGCCTGAACATCATCGCCGGAGTCAAGCCGGGCGAGCGCCTGGTGCTCGATGGCCAGTCACGGCTCAAGCCCGGTTCGCGGGTCGAGGTCACCCCCGACGCACCGCCACCGGCGGAAATGGCTGACCGCAGGAGCCGGCCATGAATACCCGCAACGGCGTTTCGGCCTGGTGCATCGATCACCCGATCGCCACCCTGCTGCTGACCTTCGCCCTGGTGCTGCTCGGCGCCATCGCCTTTCCGCGGCTGCCGGTGGCACCGCTGCCCGAAGCGGACTTCCCGACCATCCAGGTCACTACACAGCTGCCCGGTGCCAGCCCGGAAACCATGGCATCGTCGGTGGCCACGCCGCTGGAGGTGCAGTTCAGTGCCATCCCCGGCATGACCCAGATGACCAGCAGCAGCGCATTGGGCTCGACCACGCTGATCCTGCAGTTCACCCTCGACAAGAACATCGACACCGCCGCCCAGGAAGTCCAGGCAGCGATCAACACCGCCACCGCCCGCTTGCCCCAGGACCTGCCCAACCCGCCGACCTGGCGCAAGGTCAACCCGGCCGACAGCCCGGTGCTGGTGCTCACTGTCAGCTCGGCGCAGATGCCAGGCAATGACCTCAGCGACTACGCCGAGACCCTGCTGGCACGCCAGCTCAGCCAGATCGAAGGGGTCGGCCTGATCAACATCACCGGCCAGCTGCGCCCGGCCATTCGCGTGCAGGCCCAGCCGGAAAAACTCGCCGCCATCGGCCTGACCCTGGCCGATGTGCGCCAGGCCATCCAGCAGACCAGTCTCAACCTGGCCAAGGGCGCGCTGTACGGCGAACACAGCGTCTCGACCATTGCCGCCAACGACCAGCTGTTCCACCCCGAGGACTACGCCAAGCTCATCGTGTCGTACCGCAACGGCGCCCCGGTGCATTTGCAGGACGTCGCGAAGGTGATCAACGGCGCCGAAAACGCCTACGTCAAAGCCTGGTCCGGCGACCAGCCAGGGCTCAACCTGGTGGTATTCCGCCAGCCCGGCGCGAACATCGTCGACACCGTCGACCGGGTGATGGCGGCACTGCCCAAGTTGCAGGAAATGCTGCCCGCGTCGATCGAAGTGTCGGTGCTGCAGGACCGAACCCAGACCATTCGCGCCTCCTTGCACGAAGTCGAGCTGACCTTGATGATTGCCGTAGCCCTGGTGATCGGGGTGATGGCGCTGTTCCTGCGCCAGTGGTCGGCAACGATGGTGGTGTCCGCCGTGCTTGGCGTGTCGCTGATCGCCAGTTGCGCGCTGATGTACGTCATGGGCTTCAGCCTCAACAACCTCACATTGGTGGCCATCGTCATCTCGGTGGGCTTCGTGGTGGACGACGCTATCGTCGTGGTGGAGAACATCCACCGCCACCTGGAGGCCGGGGACGACAGCCGCACGGCAGCGCTCAAGGGCGCAGGCGAGATCGGTTTCACCGTGGTGTCGATCAGCTTCTCGCTGATCGCCGCGTTCATCCCGCTGCTGTTCATGGGCGGTGTGGTGGGCCGGCTGTTCAAGGAATTCGCCCTGACAGCCACCTCTACCATTCTGATTTCGGTGGTGGTTTCGCTGACCCTGGCGCCTACCTTGTGTGCATTGTTCATGCGCCGCCCACCTGGCGAGCAGCACGGCGGGTTTGGCGAGCGCCTGGTGAAGTGGTACGAAAAAGGCCTTGACCGTGCCCTCGCCCACCAGCGCCTGACCCTGGGCGTATTCGGCATAACCCTGGCCCTGGCTGTCGTCGGTTACGTCGGCATCCCCAAGGGTTTCTTCCCGCTGCAGGACACCGGCTTCATCCTCGGCACCACCGAGGCGGCGGCGGACGTGTCGTACCCGTCGATGGTCGAGAAGCACCTGGCGCTGGCCAAGATCATCGGCGACGACCCGGCCGTGCAGGCCTACTCCCATTCGGTGGGGGTCACCGGCAGCAACCAGACCATCGCCAATGGCCGCTTCTGGATCGCCCTCAAGCCGCGTGGCGACCGTGATGTGTCGGCCAGCGAACTGATCGACCGCCTGCGGCCGAAACTCGCCCAGGTACCGGGCATCGTCCTGTACATGCGGGCCGGCCAGGACATCAACCTCAGCTCCGGCCCGTCGCGCACCCAGTACCAGTACGTGCTCAAGAGCAACGACGGCGTGGCGCTGAACCTGTGGACCCAGCGCCTGACCGATCGCCTGCGGGAAAACCCGGTATTCCGCGACCTGTCCAACGACCTGCAACTGGGCGCCAGCGTCACCCGCATCGACATCGACCGCCAGGCTGCGGCGCGCTTCGGCCTGACCACCACCGACGTCGACCAGGCGCTGTACGATGCCTTCGGCCAGCGGCAGATCAGCGAATTCCAGACCGAGACCAACCAGTACAAGGTGATCCTCGAACTGGACGCGAAGCAGCGCGGCAAGGCCGAAAGCCTGAACTTCTTCTACCTGCGCTCGCCACTGACCAACGAGATGGTGCCGCTGTCGGCCCTGGCGCATGTCGCGCCGCCGAGCACCGGCCCGTTGTCGATCAGCCACGATGGCCTGTTCCCGGCGGCCAACCTGTCGTTCAACCTGGCCCCCGGCGTGGCCCTGGGCGATGCGGTGAAGGTCCTCGAACGCACCCAGCGCGAGCTGGGCATGCCCGATTCGATCAGCGGCAACTTCCAGGGTGCGGCCCAGGCCTTCCAGAGTTCGCTATCGAGCCAGCCATGGCTGATCCTCGCCGCGCTGGTGGCGGTGTACATCATCCTCGGCGTGCTCTACGAGAGCTTCGTCCACCCGTTGACCATCATTTCCACCCTGCCTTCGGCCGGCCTCGGCGCGTTGATACTGCTCTGGGCCATGGGCCAGGACTTCAGCATCATGGGCCTGATCGGCGTGGTGCTGCTGATCGGCATCGTCAAGAAGAACGGTATCCTGCTCATCGACTTCGCCCTGGAAGCCCAGCGCCATCAGGGCATGACACCCGAACAGGCGATTCACCAGGCGTGCCTGACGCGCTTCCGGCCGATCATCATGACCACCCTCGCCGCCTTGCTCGGCGCGGTGCCGCTGATGTTCGGCTTCGGCGCCGGCTCCGAGTTGCGCCAGCCACTGGGCATCGCGGTGGTCGGCGGGCTGCTGGTGAGCCAGGCGCTGACGCTGTTCACCACCCCGGTCATATACTTGGCCCTGGAGCGCCTGTTCCATCGCCGCCAGGCCGCCCGTGCGGCGGCGCCAAGTGCCAGCTAGGACAAGACCATGCGTGTGCTGATCATCGAAGACGAAGAAAAAACCGCCGACTACCTGCAACGTGGCCTGACCGAACAGGGCTTTACTGTCGACCTGGCGCGGGACGGTATCGACGGCCTGCACCTGGCGCTGGAGGGCGACTACGCGGTGATCGTGCTCGATGTAATGCTGCCAGGCCTGGACGGCTACGGCGTGCTGCGCGCCCTGCGCGCGCGCAAGCAGACGCCGGTGATCATGCTCACCGCCCGCGAGCGCGTCGAAGACCGCATACACGGCCTGCGCGAAGGTGCCGACGATTACCTGGGCAAGCCGTTCTCGTTCCTCGAGCTGGTCGCCCGGCTGCAGGCCCTGACCCGCCGCAGCAGCAGCCACGAGCCGTTGCAGATCCAGGTCGGCGACCTGTGGATCGACCTGATGGCGCGCAAGGCCAGCCGCGCCGGCCAGCGCCTGGAACTGACCGCCAAGGAGTTCTCCTTGCTCAGCGTGCTGGCCCGGCGCCAGGGCGAAATCCTCTCCAAGACCGCCATCGCCGAGCTGGTCTGGGACATCAACTTCGACAGCGATGCCAATGTCGTCGAAGTGGCCATCAAACGCCTGCGCGCCAAGCTTGACGGGCCGTTCGACAACAAGCTGCTGCACACCATCCGAGGCATGGGCTATGTCCTGGAAAACCGCGCCGCTTAACTCCATCGCCCTGCGCCTGTCGGCGCTGTTCATCCTGGTGGCGCTGGGGGTGTTCGTGCTGATCGGCTCGGCGCTGTACCGCCAGGTCGACCGCAGCCTCGACCTGCTGCCGGCGGCCGAACTGGATGCGCGTTTCAGCGTGCTGGAGTCCACCCTCAACCGCTTCGGCACACCCGAGCACTGGGCCAAGATCAACAACAAGCTCAACCTGCTCAGCGAGGAAGACAAGCGCATCCGCTTCTGGGTGGTGAGCAGCAATCCGGCCTACGAATACGGCCACCCCAGCGAACTGGTCCGCGCCTTTGGCGAAGGCTCGCTAGGCATGCGCGACCTGCGCTTGCCCGACCGGCCGTACCCTTACAAGGTGCTGGTCAGCGAACTGCCGGCCCTGGGCGAGCGCCCGCCGCTGCGCTTTCTGATCGGCATCGACACCGAAACCTTCTGGCAGGCCCAGCACAGCCTGCTGGGGGCCATCGTCGGCCTGGCGGTGCTGGGTGTGCTGCTGGCGTCGGTGTTGGGTTACTGGGTGGCGCGCATCGGCCTGCGGCCGTTGCTGGCGCTGTCCGTCGAGGCCCAGGCGCTGGCACCGCCGCGCCTTGATGGCCGCTTGCAGACGCACAACCTGGCACCGGAACTGGCGCAGTTCGCCGGTGCCTTCAACGCCGCGCTGGACCGGGTCAGCCAGGCCTATTCGCGGCTCGAAGCCTTCAACGCCGATGTTGCCCACGAACTGCGCTCGCCATTGACCAACCTGATCGGCCAGACCCAGGTCGCCCTCACCCGCGGGCGCAGCGCCGAGCATTACTTCGAAGTGCTGCAGTCAAACCTGGAAGAGCTGGAGCGCCTGCGCAGCATCATCAACGACATGCTGTTCCTCGCCAGCGCCGACCAGGGCAGCAAGGCCACCGCCCTGACCCAGGTATCGCTGGCCGAGGAAGTGGCCACCACCCTCGATTACCTGGACTACATCCTCGAAGACGCCCAGGTCAGCGTCAGCGTCAGCGGTGATGCCCAGGCGCCCATCGAAAAGGCCCAGCTGCGCCGGGCGTTGATCAACCTGCTGAACAACGCCGTGCAGCACACGGCGCCGAACCAGGTGATCGAGGTGCAGATCGAGGCAGAGCCGGAGCAGGTCTGCATTGCCGTGAGCAACCCGGGGCCGGCCATCGACGATGCGCACCTGCCGCTGCTGTTCGAGCGCTTCTATCGAGTGGATGCGGCGCGCAGCAACAGCGGCGGTGGCAATCACGGGCTGGGGTTGGCGATCGTCAAGGCGATCGCGCTAATGCATGGCGGGGACGTTTTTGTGCGCAGTGCTGCCGGCGCCAACACCTTTGGCATCCGATTGCCGATCTTGAAGTCTGCATAGCCCTCTTGTGGGAGCGGCCTTGCGTCGCGAAAGGGCTGCGCAGCAGCCCCAGCAATCTTGGCAATGGCTCAAATCCTGAGGCCGCTTCGCGCCCTTTTCGCGACGCAAGGCCGCTCCCACAATGGACCGCGCAGGCTGTCTAGTACGGTGGTTTGCGGCCAAGGTCCTATTGCTTTTGTCGAGATCATTACCTTTCGCGCAACAGTGCTTATCGCCAAAGAGGCTGTTTCCCCAGCACTTCACGGGCTAACTTTAGCCCCGTCCTCATAGCACTTGCCCCGCAAGAAGGTAGTTTCAATCATGTCCAACAGTATGGGTATTGCCAGCGTTTTCGTTCTGTCTTCCCTGTTGTTGTCGCCCCTGGCCATGGCCGAAGAATCCCCGGCTTTCGTTGCGCGCACTGCAGAACTTGCCGCAGTTCACCAAGACTCTCGCGAAGCCCTGGCACACCAGGACAACGCCAGCAAAGACGCAGAACAGACAGCTTCGAAAGTTACCAGCGACGCCAATGCCGATAGCTGATCGCGCGTCGCACCTGCTCCAGTTTTCCCTTGGCTACGCCATGGGCACCGTCGGTGCCGATATGTTAGCCTTTTAAAGCCGCTGCCGATCAGCGGCTTTTTTTATGTGCTCTAACTATCAGCCCCGCCGTAACGTACACCTATAAAAAGACGCACATTCAAAAAACAAAAACTGCCCCACCGCCAGACCAAAGGAGCTAGTACCGGTGCCTTCCGCGTTTCGTTTTACCCCGCTGTTCATTGCATTGACTGCAACGATCCCCTTCACCGCCCAGGCAGATGAAGACAAGGCTGATGGCTTCATCGAAGGATCGTCTTTCAACCTGCATTTTCGTAATGCCTACTTCAACCGCGACAACCACAACGCCGGCGTGCGCGACACCCGCGAGTGGGGCCAGGGCGCGGTCGCCCGTTTCGAATCCGGCTACACCCCGGGCGCAGTCGGCTTCGGCCTCGACGCCCACGCCATGCTGGGCCTGAAGCTCGACGGCGGTGGCGGCCATGCCGGCACCAGCATCCTGCCCGAGCACATCAAGGACAACGGTGAGCTGGGCGCCGCCCCGCACTCGTTCTCCACGGCCGGTGCAGCGGTCAAGCTCAAGGCATTCGACACCGAGTTGAAAGCCGGTGACCTGTTCATCACCAACCCGGTGATCGCTGGCGGCGAAACCCGCATGCTGCCGCAGACCTTCCGCGGTGTAAGCCTGACCAACCACAGCGTGGACGGCCTGCTGCTCGAAGGCGGCCAGGTCAGCTTCACCCACCCGTACAACCAGAGCGGCCACCGCCGTATCGACACCTACTACGGCAGCCTGGACGAGCACGACAAGAGCAAGCACCTGAACTGGGCCGGCGCGTCGTGGAGTGGTACCGAGAACATCACCACCAACCTCTACGCGGCCGAACTGAAGGACATCTGGAACCAGTACTACGCCGACTTCGACTACACCTACGTGGTCAACGACCTGGTCAGCCTCAACCCAGGCGTGCACTTCTACCACACCCAGGACACCGGCCAGGCGCTGCTGGGCAAGATCGACAACAACACCTACAGCGTGCACTTCACGGTCAACGCCGGGTACCACAGCGTCACCGCCGCCTACCAGCGAGTCAACGGCAACACGCCGTTCGACTACATCAACCTGGGCGACAGCGTGTACCTGGACAACTCGCGCATGTACTCGGACTTCAACGCCCCGAACGAGCGTTCGTGGAAGCTGCAGTACGACTACAACTTTGCCGGTATCGGCATCCCTGGCCTCAGCACTTCGCTGTCGTACTCGCGCGGCGAGGCGGACCTGACCAAGGCCAGCCAGGACACCAGCCACTACGATTACTACCGCGCCGATGGCAAGAACGCCATGCATTGGGAGCGCGACCTGGACGTGAAGTATGTATTCCAGGAAGGCGACCTGAAGGACCTGGCGGTGCAGTTGCGCTATGCCACTCACCGCGGTAGCCAAGGGTATGCGTCGATCGACAGCAACAGCGACAATGATGAAGTGCGGGTGATCGTCGATTATCCGCTGAACATCTTCTGATCTGAGACCGCTGGCGAGGGCTTTGCCCTCGTTTCGTGATTCCGTCGGACAAAACTTGTCCGACAATCCGTGCTTCCCTAGAATGTCGCCCGCCGCAAACGGCCCTGCCTCAGCAGTAGCGCGCATGCCCACTCGATCACCGCGTTTCGCACTCTACAGGTCGCACCCCGAGCTGATCCTCAACCTGGGCAGTTGCCTTGCCGTGCTCGCCATCGTGACCATCGTCAGCTACTTGCTGGCCCGCGAGCGCGATAACGTCGAGCAATCGGCCGTGCGCTCTTCCAGCAACATCGTGCAACTGATCGAAAGCGACATCCTGCGCAACGTCGAACTCTACGACCAGTCCCTGCGCGGGTTGATCTGGGCCGTGCGGCACCCGGCACTGCTGAAGGTCGCCCCCGAGTTGCGCCAGCAGATCCTGTTCAACCAGACCTTCGCCGCGCCGGTCCGGGGCGACATCCTCTGGCTGAACGCCAAAGGGGATGTGGTAGGCGACTCGATCAGCATCACCCCACGCCAGGCCAACTTCGCAGATACCCCGGCCTTCCAGGCCCATCGCGACGATCCGCGCCTCGGGCTGTTCATCAGCCCGCCGTTCAAGGCCAGGCTGGGCGACCTTGACTGGTGCATCAGCTTCAGCCGGCGCATTTCTGCAGCTGACGGCTCCTTCGCCGGGCTGGCGGCTGGCGCGCTTCGCCTGTCCTACTTCAACGAGCTTTTCCAGCGGCTGGACATCGGCGACGAGAGCAGCATCAACCTGCTCAATACCGACGGCCAACTGCTCGCCCGCCAACCGACCCGGGACCAGGATCCGCTGATCGGTACCCACTTCGGCGACCGCCCCAATTTCAAGCGCATCCTCGGCGAGCGCAGCGGCAGCTTCACCGCCAAGTCCAGCGTGTATGGCACCCAGCGCATGTACACGTTCGCCCAGGTTGCCGACCTGCCCCTGATCGTGCTGGTGGTGCATTCGGCCGAGGAAGTGTTCCAGTCATGGCGGCGCACAGCGATCGTCGTCAGCGCGGCGACGGGCGTGCTGTGTATCGGCATTCTCTGGCTGACCTTGCTGCTGGGCCGCGAGCTGCGCCGTCGTCACGAGGCCGAACAGGGCCTGGCGACCCTTGCCGCGACCGACAGCCTGACCGGCCTGGCCAACCGGCGCCGGCTGGACCAGGTGCTGCGCCTTGAGTGGGCCCGGGCGCAGCGCAATGGCAAACCCTTGGCCGTACTGATGGTGGATGTGGATCATTTCAAAGCGTTCAACCAGCGCCATGGCCACGCCGGGGGCGATCACGCCTTGCGCGAGGTGGCCAGGGCACTGGAGCGCTGCATACGCCGCCCGGCAGACCTGGCAGCACGCTATGGGGGGGAGGAGTTTCAGGTACTGCTGCCGGAGACAGAACTGGCCGGCGCACGCATACTCGCCGAACGTATTCGCGCCCAGGTGCAAGCACTGGCGCCGTTTGCAGATGATGCTCACGCAGTGACGGTGAGCATCGGGATCGGGGTCTACATCCCCGGCACCCAGCGCGACCTTACCGGTGTGCTGAGTGCCGCAGACCAAGCGCTCTACCGGGCCAAGGCCAATGGCCGCAACCGGGTCGAGGGGCCTGTTGACTAGGAGCGGGCGCGAGCGGCGTTACGCAGCGCCTTCACCTGGTCGTGATTGCGTTGCACGCCCTGCAGTTGTTTCTCTACCAGGGCATAACTCGAGTCACTGGCAGTGCGTCCCAGCTTGACCAGTTTCTCGCGGGCTTCCTTGTAGGCCTTGAGGGCATGGTCCTCGCCGCGCTCCACCTCGTTGAGCACCGCTTCCTCATCCTTGCCGGTGACCATGGACTTCAGGTTCACCCAGCCGCGATGCAGATCGCCGCTGATGCTGGTGGACGTTTCAGGGTCACCGCCCAGGCGGCGCACTTCGCTCTGCAACTCGGCGGCCGCATTGCCGCATTCGCCAGCGCGCTGGACGAAGAAGGTTTTCAGCTCGGGGTTTTTCACATCATCGGCCGAGGCCTTGAAACCTTTTTCGCCATCCTTGCTGTACTCGACCAGGTCGTTAAGTACATCGATCACGTCTTTGTTGGGGTTGCTCATGGCACGAACTCCTTGGCAGGTGATAGTCATCTTTACTGGAGCAGCCTTCATGCCAAGCCATACCTAAAAAATAACTCCTTTTAAATCAAAGATTTAATCGATATCGATTAACGTCTGAAAACGGTGTTATGCATGATTGCCGCTTGGGCGCTCGTGCAGATTGCAGTATGGTCGGCGCTCATTCACTGCCAGGCTTCGTCGATGAAACCGGAAATGCTCGAACTGCTGGTCACCCGCACCATGCCCTTTGGCAAATACCAGGGACGGATCATTGCCGACCTGCCGGGGGATTACCTGGCCTGGTTTGCGCGCAAGGGGTTCCCGACGGGGGAACTGGGCGGGTTGCTGGCGTTGATGCACGAGGTCGACCACAACGGCCTGGGCGACCTGCTGGTGCCGTTGCGGCACAAGCACCGTCGTTAACCTGCCATGGCCCTTCGCGGGCAAGCCCGCTCCTACAAGGAATCACACAATACCTGTGGGAGCGGCTTTAGCCGCGAAAGGGCCGGCAAATCAAACAGAAGGCTTCAGCCTTTCACAGGCGCAACGGCCAACTCCACCCGCTCGCTCTTCTTGATCACCGCATACACCACTGCAGTCACCAGGCTGCCCGCCACGATCGCCAGCAGATACAACAGCGCATGGTTGATCGCATTGGGGATCAGCAACACGAACAGCCCGCCATGCGGCGCCATCAGCTTGCAGCCGAAGTACATCGACAGTGCACCGGTCAAGGCGCCACCGGCAATGCTCGCCGGGATCACCCGCAACGGGTCCTTCGCCGCGAAGGGAATCGCCCCTTCCGAGATGAAGCACAGCCCCAGCGCCAATGCCGCCTTGCCCGCCTCGCGCTCGCTCTGGGCGAACTTGCGCCGGGCGAGGAAAGTAGCGATGCCCAGGCCGATCGGCGGCACCATGCCGGCGGCCATGGTCGCCGCCATCGGTGCATAGCTGGAAGACGCCAGCAGCCCCACCGAGAAGGCATACGCCGCCTTGTTGATCGGCCCGCCGAGGTCGACGCACATCATGCCGCCCAACAGCAGCCCGAGCAGAATGGCGTTGGTGGTGCCCATGCTGTCGAGAAAGTGAGTCAGCCCTTCGAGCATCGCCGCCACTGGCTGGCCGACCACGTAGATCATCACCAGGCCGGTGAACAGGCTGGCCAGCAGCGGGATGATCAGGATCGGCTTGAGCGCCTCCAGGCTGCTCGGCAAGCGCGCCCAGCGGGCGATGGCCTTGGCGCTGTAGCCGGCGAGAAAGCCGGCGACGATACCGCCAATGAAGCCGGCACCCAGGGTGCTGGCCAGCAGGCCGCCGATCATGCCCGGCGCAAGGCCCGGGCGGTCGGCGATGGACCAGGCGATGTAACCCGCCAGCAGCGGCACCATCAGTTTGAACGCCGCCTCGCCGCCGATCTGCATCAGCGCGGCCGGCAAGGTGCCTGGCTGCTTGTAGGCTTCGATGCCGAAGACGAACGACAGGGCGATCAGCAAGCCACCGGCCACGACCATCGGCAGCATGAACGAAACACCGGTCAGCAAGTGCTTGTAGACGCCGGTTTTCTCGGCCTTGGCCGGGGCCGCCGAGGTGGAACCTGCGGCACTTTCGACCTCGGCCTCGGCCAAGGCCTTTTCCAGGGTCGCACGTGCCTGCTTGAGGGCAATGCCGGTGCCACAGCGGTAGATGCGCTTGCCGGCAAAGCGCGCTGTCGGCACCTCGATGTCAGCGGCCAGCAGCACCACATCGGCATCTGCAATGGCCTGGGCCGACAGTGGGTTGCGCGCACCGACCGAGCCCTGGGTTTCGACAGTGAGCTGGTAACCCAGCTGTTGCGCGGCCTGTTGCAAGGCTTCGGCGGCCATGAAGGTGTGCGCCACGCCCGTGGGGCAGGCGGTGACCGCGACAATCCGTACAGCCCCCGAAGGCGCCGCGCTGACCGGTTGCGCAGCCAGCACTTCGGCCTTCCCCACCGCCTCGTCGAGGAAGCCCTCACGGTCGGCCAGGGCTTGCGCCGGGGTGCTCTGGTACACGCGCTTGCCGGTGAAGCGTGCGAGGTCCACCGGGCCGGTGGAGACCACCAGCACCCAATCGGCCTCGGCGATTTGCGCAGGTGTCAGCTGGCGCTCCGGATGCTCGGCATCCTGTACCTCGACACTGGTGCTCCAGCCACGGCGCTGAGCGGCAGCCGCCAGCAGGCGGGCGCTGAGCACGCTGGACACCTGCCCGTTGGGGCAAGCGGTGACAATGGCGATGTTCATTGGCAACCCTCTTGTTGTTCTGTCAGTTGCACGGCGGCCTCCAGCTGCGCCAGCTGCTCGCGGTCGCAGATGCCGAAGCCGACCTGGGTCACGGCCTGCGCGGCGATGGCCGTGGCGCAGCGCAAGGTCTGCTGCGGGCACTGCGCCGCCAGCAGGCCGTGGACCATACCGGCGACCAGCGAATCACCCGCGCCCACGGTACTGGCAACCCGCACCTGGGGCGGGCGCGCCTGCAGCGCCAGGCCGGCGGTAAACCAGCTGACGCCCTGCTCGCCCGCCGATACCACCACATGCTCGACACCGCAGGCCAGCAGTCGCTCGGCAGCGGTGTGCTGCTCGGCGAAGGTCTGCACGTTCACGCCCAGCACTTCGCCCAGCTCTTCGGTATTGGGCTTGACCAGCCAGGGGGCAGTCTGCAGGCCGGCACGCAGCGCCTCGCCACTGCTGTCGAGGGCCACTTTCAGCCCTTGCGCCTGCAATTGCTGGAGCAATTGGCGGAACCACTCGGGGCTCACCCCACGCGGCAGGCTGCCAGCCACGACCACTGCGTCATGCCCGGGGGCCACCAGCGCCAAGCGTTGCAGCAATTGGGCGCGGGCGGCTTCGTCGACGTCCGGCCCCAGGCCATTGATGTCGGTGACCCGACCATCCGCCTCGACCAGCTTGAGGTTGCTGCGGGTTTCACCGGCCACCCGCACGAAGCAGTCGGCAAAACCGCGTCGGGCGATCAACGCCTCGAACGGTTGCAGGTTGTCGCAGCCAAGAAAGCCCCCGACGGTGACACTGTGGCCAAGGTCTGCGAGTACCTGGGCCACGTTCAGGCCCTTGCCCGCGGCATGAGTTTGCTGGGCCTGGGCGCGGTTGACGTGCCCCGGGCGCAAGGCGTCGAGGCTGACGGTGATGTCCAGCGCCGGGTTCAGGGTCAGGGTGAGGATCTTGGCCATTCAGTAACGCTCCACCAGCGCGCGAACCGCTGCGGCGCTGTCCTGTTGCAAGGCCTCGCGCGCGAGGGCGCGGGCCGTCTGGTAATCGGCCTGGCGCACCAGGGCTTTGACTTCGGCAATGCTGCGGGCAGCCACGCTCAACTCGTCCACATCCAG
The DNA here is from genome assembly GCF_044748405.1 of Pseudomonas sp. NPDC089996. Lineage (NCBI taxonomy): Bacteria > Pseudomonadati > Pseudomonadota > Gammaproteobacteria > Pseudomonadales > Pseudomonadaceae > Pseudomonas > Pseudomonas sp. NPDC089996. The sequence goes on from NZ_JBIVGA010000003.1 coordinate 450,426, forward strand.
GCCCAGGAGTACGGCCACCGCCTGCGGGTCGGCGGCGAGTTCGCCGCAGATACCCACCCACTTGCCCTCGGCGTGGGCGGCGCGCACGGTCATGTCGATCAGGCTAAGCACCGCCGGGTGCAAGCCGTCGGCCTGGGCAGAAAGGCTCGGGTGGCCACGGTCGATGGCCAGGGTGTACTGGGTCAGGTCGTTGGTGCCGATGCTGAAGAAGTCCACTTCACGGGCCAGTTGTGGCGCCAGCAAGGCGGCGGACGGCACTTCGACCATGATCCCGACCTGCAGGTCGGCGACCGGGATTTCCTGGCGCAGACGCTCGACCATGCTCCGCGCCTCACGCCACTCGTGAACCTGCCCGACCATGGGGAACATGATGCGCAGTGGCCGCTGATCGGCGGCGCGCAGCAAGGCGCGCAGCTGCTCTTCCATGATCTGCGGGCGTTGCAGGGTAAGGCGCACACCGCGCACGCCGAGGAACGGGTTTTCCTCGGCGGCGATCGGCCAGTACGGCAACGGCTTGTCGCCGCCCACATCGAGGGTGCGCACCACCAGCGGCCGGCCGCCAAGGCCGTCGAGCACGCGGCGGTATTCCGCTTCCTGGGTGGCGACGTCGGGTGCCTGGGCATGGGCCATGAAGATCAGCTCGGTGCGCAGCAGACCAACACCTTCGGCACCCTCCTCCACCACCTTGTCGATGCCACTGCTCTGGCCGATGTTGGCGAAGACTTCGATGGCATGGCCGTCGCGGGTCACTGCCGGCTCATGGCGCTTGGCCCAGGCGGCTTGCAGGCGTTGTTCGCGCAGGTCGCGCTCGGCCAGTGCCCGTTGCAGCTCGTCAGCGGGCGGGGCGACGTTGACCACGCCGCGCTCGCCGTCGATCAGCAGCGCTGTGCCGGCTTCGAGCAGCAGCACCGCTGGCCCCGCGCCGACCACTGCCGGGATGCCCAGGGCGCGAGCGACGATCGCGCTGTGCGCGGTGGCACCGCCATGGGCGGTGACGATACCGGCGACACGGGCCGGGTCCAGGCGGGCGACATCGGAGGGCCCGACCTCGGCCATGACCAGCACATAGGGTTGTTCCGGCTCGGCCTGGGCCTGCACACCGCACAGCTGGGCCAGCACCCGGCGGCCAATGTCGCGCAGGTCCGCCGCACGCTCGGCCAGCAGTGCATCGTGCAGCGCTTCCTGCTGGCGCGCCGCCGCCTCGATCACCGCCATCCACGCTGCCGCCGCACTTTCGCCGTGAGCCAGGCGGGCTTCGACATCGTCGCTCAAGGCCGGGTCGGCGAGCATTTCCTGGTGGGTGACGAAGATCTCGCCAATCGCCTTGTCACTGCGTTGCACCAGTGCCTGCAGCTCGCCATGCACAGCCTCCAGCGCGTCGCGCAGTTTCAGGCGCTCCCGGGCCGGCGACTCGCCGCGCACCGGATAATCGATGTCGCGCTCGACGCAGACATGCGCCGGGCCGCTGGCAATGCCCGGGGATGCACTGACGCCCTGAATTCGACTGCCAGCAACGGGCGCCTGGATGGCCACGTCGCTGCTGGCAGTGGCCGCTGTGCGGGTTGGCACCAGCGGCTCGACTTCCTCACCCAGGCCTTGCTCGATGGCAGCCAGCAGCACTGGCAACGCATCGCCGGCAATCGATGGCTCAGCGCTTAGCTCAAGTTCCTGGCCACGACGGGCGCCGAGGCTGAGCAACTTGCTCAGGCTCTTGATCGACACTGCCGGCTGTGCGCTGTCGAGCACGCGCATACGGATTTCGCCCTCGAAGCCCTTGGCCAATTGCGCCAGGATCTTTGCCGGGCGGGCGTGCAGCCCATGCGGGTTGGCCAGCACGACCCGCACGCTGGGCCAGTCGGCCGGTGCCTCACCGCCCAGCACCTCGAGGACCGCACGGCTGCTGGTAGCCTGGTAGAGCGTTTGCCCACGCCCTTCGATCAGCACTTCGCACAGGCGCTCGAGCAGGGCCTGGTGGGCGGCACCGAGGCTGGCCAGACAAAACAGGCCATTGAGCGGCTGGTCGCGATAACGCAGGGGCTGTTGCGGGGTGATGAAGGCAAGGCCCGGCTGACGCACCTGACGCTCGCTGTACAGCCACCACAGGCCCTCGCCCAGTGGCAGCGGGTCGGCCTGCTGCAGCACGCCAGCGAAGCCGCTGTCGACACAGCCGGCGCGCTGCAGCAGGCGCGCACCGCGCCAGGCCAGCTCGTCGAAATCTTCGGCGGGCAGGTTGAGACCGACCAGCTGCGCGTCCAGGGCCAGTGCCTGTGGCGCGCCCTGCAGCAGCTTGAGCAACGCCTCGGCAGAACCCGCCCGGCGCAGCGCCTCGGCCAGGTCGGTTTCACCGAGGGCGCGGGTCAGCAGTTGCAGCAGACGCAGGTGTTCGTCGGAGCGGGCGGCGATGCCGATGGCCAGGTAAACAATCTGACCATCGCCCCAGTCCACGCCTTCGGGGAACTGCAACAGGCGCACGCCTGTGGCGAACACCAGCTCGCGAGTCTGCGGGGTGCCGTGCGGGATGGCGATGCCCTGGCCAAGGAACGTCGACCCTTGCGCTTCGCGCGCCTGCAGGCCTTCGAGATACCCTTCGGCAACCAGGCCGTCGGCCACCAGCTGATCCGCCAGCAGGCGCAACGCCCCGGCCTTGTCGGCGGCCTTCTGGCCCATGGCTATCTGCTCTTTGGCGAGCTCGAGCATGACCTTCTCCTTTTGCAGCCCCGGCTTGGTTTTCACGGCGGGTACTGAGGTATTGTTGTGATATTCACGGAATCAGCCAGTTCGACAGCCTTGCATGGGCGGCAGCCGAGGCAGAAAATTCAATAGCTGAAACGTTTAATCTGACCAAGCGGCCACGTTACTCGATAATCTTCCGGGGAAAAAGCCCCATCCTGTCGGACAATTGCGACAATGGTCGCCTGCGCGTAGCGGCCAACCCGGGTCAAACTACCCGGTCCTGGTTTCCTAACCAGGCCCGGTAATAACAAGGAATATTCGGTGAAACTCAGCGATATCGCCCGTCTGGCCGGTGTGTCAGTGACCACTGCCAGTTATGTCATCAATGGCAAGGCCGAACAGCAGCGCATCAGCAGCAGCACTGTCGAGCGGGTACGCGCGGTGGTCGAAGCCCATGGCTTCACCCCCAACCCGCAGGCCGCCGGCTTGCGCAGCCGGCACACCCGCACCCTGGGTTTCATTCTCCCGGATCTGGAGAACCCCAGCTATGCCCGTATCGCCAAACAGCTCGAGCAAGGCGCCCGCGCCCGTGGCTATCAGCTGCTGATCGCCAGCAGCGACGACCAGCCCGACAGCGAGCGCCAGTTGCAGCAGCTGTTCCGCGCCCGCCGTTGCGATGCCCTGTTCGTCGCCAGCTGCCTGCCGCCGGAGGACGACAGCTACCGCGAACTGCAGGACAAGGGCCTGCCGGTTATCGCCATCGACCGGCGCATGGACCCGGCACACTTCTGCTCGGTGATCAGCGACGACCGCGATGCCAGCCGCCAGCTGGCCGACAGCTTGCTGGCCACCGCGCCCGGCAGCATCGCGCTGATCGGTGCACGCCCGGAGCTGTCGGTCAGCCAGGCCCGTGCGGGCGGCTTCGACGAAGCCATGCAGGGTTTCGACGGCGTGGTCCGCCGCTATCAGGGCGAGGCGTTCAGCCGTGAATGCGGCCAGCGCCTGATGCAGCAACTGATCGATGAACAAGGCGGCCTGCCGGATGCCCTGGTGACCACCTCCTACGTGCTGCTGCAAGGTGTGTTCGATACCTTGCAGGCGCGCCCGGCCGACTCGCGTCAGCTGCAACTGGGCACCTTCGGTGACAACCAGTTGCTCGACTTCCTGCCGTTGCCGGTCAACGCCATGGCTCAGCAGCATGGCCTGATCGCTGCCACCGCGCTGGAACTGGCCCTGGCCGCGATCGAGGAAAAGCGCTACGAACCCGGCGTGCATGCCATTGGCCGCACCTTCAAGCAACGCATCGGCGCGGCCTGATCATGCGCCTGATCGACACCCACACCCACCTGGATTTCCCCGACTTCGACGCCGACCGCTCGCGCCTGCTGGCCAGCGCGGCGGCGCGGGGCGTGGAGCGCATGGTGGTGCTGGGGGTGTATCAGGCGAATTTTCAACGGGTGTGGGACCTGGCCTGCGCCGAAGGCAACGTACAGGCGGCGCTGGGGCTGCACCCGATCTACCTTGAGCAGCACCGCCCAGAGCACCTGACGCAGCTGCGCGAATGGCTGGAGCGCCTGCATGGCGACCCACGGCTGTGCGCCGTCGGCGAGTTCGGCCTGGACTACTACCTCGAAGCGCTGGACAAAGCGCGCCAGCAGGCGCTGTTCGAAGCACAGCTGCAGATGGCCTGTGACTTCGAGCTGCCTGCGCTGTTGCATGTACGCCGCAGCCACGCCCAGGTGATTGCTACGCTCAAGCGCTACAAGCCGGCGCGGGCGGGGGTGATCCATGCCTTTGCCGGCAGTTACGAAGAGGCGCAGGAATACATCAGGCTGGGCTTCCGGCTGGGTTTGGGGGGCGCAGCGACCTGGCCGCAGGCGCTACGCCTGCGCAAGACCCTGCCGCGCCTGCCGCTGGAAAGCATCGTGCTGGAGACCGACTCGCCGGACATGGCGCCGGCGATGTTTGCCGGCCAGCGCAACAGCCCTGAGCACCTGCCGGAGATCGCCCAGGCGCTGGCCGAGGTGATGGGCATCGAGGCTGAAGTGTTGGCTGAAGCCAGCAGCCGCAATGCCTGTGAGCTTTTTGGCTGGTAGTGCCGGCCCTTTCGCGGGTAAACCCGCAGGGATAGCACCCCATTCAAGGCCTGTGCTGTACCTGTGGGAGCGGGCGTGCCCGCGAAAGGGCCGGCACAGGTAAACCTCAGACCCTGAACGCCCCGATCAACCGCTTCAACTCCTCCACCTGCGTCGACAGCACCCGGCTGGCATCCTCCGCCTGGCAGGCCCCATGAGTTGTATCCTGCGCCGCCCGGTTAATCGCCACGATGTTGCGGTCGATATCATGTGCCACCGCCGTCTGCTGCTCCACCGCTGCAGCAATCTGCTGGTTCTGCTCGACGATCCCACCCACTGCTCCCAGGATGTTGCCCAGCGCCTGCTGCACCTGGCGCGCTTCATCGACTGTGCCCGCCGCCATCTGATGGCTGCTACCCATAGCCCGTACCGCCGTCTCCACACCGTCGCGCAGGCGCTGGATCATCTGCGCGATCTGCGCGGTGGAATCCTGGGTACGCCGCGCCAGGGTACGCACTTCATCGGCCACCACGGCAAACCCACGCCCCTGCTCACCGGCCCGGGCTGCTTCGATGGCGGCATTCAGGGCCAGTAGATTGGTCTGCTCGGCAATGCTGCGAATCACTTCCAGCACCTGGCCGATGGCCTGGCTGTCATCGGCCAACCGATTGATCGCCAGTACGGTCTGGTCGATTTCCTCGGCGAGGCGGCCGATGCTGGCTTGCTGGCTGTGCACGAGGCTACGGCCATTGGCGCTTTCCAGGTTGACCTGCTGTGCGCCGTTCGCAGCCAGCGCGGCACTGCGCGCCACCTCCTGCGCAGTGGCGCTCATCTGGTTCATCGCCGTGGCCACCTGTTCTATCTGCTCACGCTGGCCACTGACCGCCTGATTGCTCCGCGCCGAAACCGCCAGCACCTGCCCGGCCTGCTCTTCGACCGCCATCACGGTGCGCCCGACCTGGTCGATCAGGCCGCGGATACGGCGCACGGTCTCGCTGAAGCCCTGGCCCAGCTCGCCCAGCTCATCGCGGCTGTCGGCCTGGAAGCTGACAGTCATGTCGCCCGCTGCCACCTTGTCCATGGCACCGCCCAGCCGCCGCAATGTGGCCCGGGTCGACACATAGAAGCCGCCATACAGGTACAGGATCAGCACGAACACACTGGCCAGCACCGCGCCCAATGCAAGCATGCGCAAGCGCTGCTCTGCCAGGCGCGCTTGCAGCTGCCCTTGCAAGTGCGCAAGCACGGCGTCATTCAGCCTGTAGGTCTGTGCAATCAGTTCGCCGACCTGTTCGTAGAACAGCGGCCAGGGCGCATCGAGGGTTTCCGCCACCAACACTCGCTCTTCGAACAACGACGCAGCCTGCCTGACCGTCGCCTGGCTGGTTTGCGCGGCCTGTGCCAGGCCGGCCTCGGCGCCAGCGTCGGTGGCGAGGGCGTCGTCCAGCCGCAGGCTATAGTCGGCCGCCAGGCGATCGAGGCGTTGCACGAGGTCTTCGAAACGGGCACTGCCAGAGGAGTCGATGAACCCCCTCCCCAACGCGACGGCGCCCATGGCCCGCCCTTCCCCGAGGGCTTGGGTAACCTGCGCCGTGGTCACCCCTAGCAGTTCGCTCAGCTGGCGTACCGGCGCCTGTCTGTCCTGGCTCAGGCCGGCCTGGCTCACCACCTGCTTGCTCAGCATCTGGGCTTGGGCCAGCAGCTTGTCGAACAGTGCGGCCTTGTTCTGCAGCGACGATTCTGCCCGTGCACTGGCAAATGCCCCTGCCAGTTCTTCGAGCTTGCCTTGCGGTACCGCCTCATCCCCTTGCAACGTGTGCAACTGCGCCTGGACCTTGTCCTGCAACGCCGCGATACGCGCTTCCAAGTCCCCGGCCTGGCCTGACTGGCCAAGCACGGCATTGATCTGCAACAGATTGCCCAGCGCTTCCAGGTCGGCGCGCAGGTTCAGGCTGTCCGCCAGCGGGGCGATGCCTTGCAACTCGGCACGGGTAGCCTGGAACTGCTGGTAGGCATCGCGCACCAGATAAAAACTGGTGGCCAGCATGGGCAGGAAGAACAGGGCGCTGATGAGGCTGAACTTCTGGCCAAAGCTCAGCCTGTTCATCACTGCGATGGCCGGGTAGAGCAGACGCTTCACGGGGCACCTCCATGGATTCTTGTTGTTCTGCAGAGATAGCACTAGGCCACTTGTATACCGCAGAACGAATCGGAGGTTTGTAACTTAAGGTTAACCAGCCCGTCCCTACACCAACCGCGCCCGGTCAGACCAGCACCGTCCACAGGGCAAACCCTGCATACCACAACACCGCACAGCGCAGCAGCAGTTCCCACAGGCTGTCCAGCCGCCCGAGGCCGCGTTGGGGGTCTTCTTCTTCGGGGATGTCATCGGCAATGCGCCCGACTCTTGCCACCAGGTGCCCGGCACTGATGTGCCAGTTGAGCAGCTCGTGCAGCATTACCCGCATCACCGCAACGAAATTGCCGACCAGTGCGAAGCTCAGGGCGAGCACACGCACCGGCAGCCAGTCCATGACATGCCGCAGCTGCTCAGCACGCGCCTTGAGCGCAGGCTGACGGCTATGCTCGCCCGTCAGCGCCAGCAGGCGATAGGCCAGCGCCGCGCCTGGCCCGAGCACGAAATACCAGAAGATCACCGCGAAGAAGCTCTGGTAGGCCTGCCACAACAGGTAACCCTGCACGCGTACCAGCAGGCTATGGGGCTCGTCGGCCGCCAGGCCCAGGTCGCGTTCGGCCACATGCAGCGCGGCCTGGTCGTCGCCACGCCGCCAGGCATCGCGAAATGGCCCGAGCGCACGCTTGGCATCGCCGCGTCCCAGGCTGTAGATCAGTACCAGCAAGTGCAACGGCAACGCCAGCAGGCCATAGGCCACCGGCTCCAGCACGTGCAGCAACAGCACCAGCAGGGCGACCGGTGCCAGCACCAGGATCGCCAGCGTCCACCAGGGGTGGACCTTGCCACTGCGCTCGAGTCGCACCAGTTCGCCAAGGAAAAAGCCATCTCGTTGCACCTGATGGCGCAGCGCGGAAAACTTCTCCACCCACAGCGCCAATAACAGCACCAGAAAACTCATGCGTTGTCCTCGTTGTCCTTCACGGCCTTGCGGTAGCGCGCCCAGTCGAAGGCCGGGCCGGGGTCGGTCTTGCGCACCGGGGCAATGTCGCTGTGGCCCTGGATGCGCTCAAGGCTGATTACCGGCCAGGCGGCCTGGATCTGCCGGGTCAGCTGCTCCAGCACGGCGTACTGGGCATCGGTGTAGGGCAGATCGTCGGTGCCTTCGAGCTCGATACCGATGGAAAAATCGTTGCAACCCTCGCGCCCGTCGAAACACGACACGCCGGCATGCCACGCACGGTCGAGCAACGACACGAATTGGGTCACCGCACCGTTGCGCTCGACGAACAGGTGCGCCGAAACGGTCAGGTGGCTGATGCTGGCAAAGTAGGGGTGTTCGTTCGGGTCAAGGCGGTTCAGGAAGAACTGCTGGACCTTACCGCTGCCGAAGCAGGCCGGCGGCAGGCTGATGTTGTGGATCACCAGCAGGGATATCGCTTCGCCCTCCGGGCGGGCGTTGAAGTTCGGCGAAGGGCAGTGGGCGATTTCACCTTCGTCGAACCAGCCAGTGGCACGGTTCAATTGCATGGGGCAAATCCTGAAAAGTACCGGTACAGAGCTGCAGTATGCCTTGCGTGCGGGCCGCTGTGCAGGTGAATGATTGTAATGCCGCCGGTTCAGTGAACCTGCTGCTGGCGCAGCCCTTCGAGCACGGTTTCCAGTGCCCGCTCGAACAGCAGGCCATCATCCAGCAGCCGTGCCGCGCCGCGCCGCAGGGCCTGCGCCAGGCCGGCCGAGTTCCATTCGCGCACCTTCATCCCGGTACGGTTGGCGAAGACCAGCCGGTCGCTGCTGTCGATGCGCGCCACCAGCTTGCAGCGCAGCGGCTCGTCGTCATCGAGCATTTCTACCCAGGTGCCGATCCGCAGGCGCTGGACCTGGCGCAGCTCCGCCCCTTGCTCATCGCGTTGAAGGAGCGGTGCGCAGGCGGACTCTTCGGCGATGGCCAACACGATGTCCTCGGCGACCAGGACTTCGGCCAGTTCATCGCTGCCATCTGGCCGTTCGGCGCCCTCGCACGCACGCAAGTGCAACTGCTCAAGCTGCTGGAAGAACCCGCGCGTGGCCGCCGAGTCCAGCGCCACGTTGGCCAGGCCGTCACGCAGGGCCTTGAGCAAGCCTGGCACTTGTTGCAACAACGCCTGTGGCTGCTGATGCGGGGCAATGCTGGCGAGCAAGGTATCCATGGTCGCCAGCGCCTGCTGCCAGGCCTGGGACGCCTCGCCCTGCTTGAGCCAGGCCATCAGCAACACCTGGCTCCAGGCCTGGACCAGCATGTTTACCACCCCCTGCGGCAGGGTGCGCCCGCGCAGACGCAGGTTGAGCGCCTGCTGCACCTGCTGACGGGCCTGCAAGGCACGGGCGCGCCCTTCTTCGGCATCACGCGTACGCTGCTCGAGCAGTTCGTTGCGCCGGCGCTCGTCATGGCTGAAGGCCAGAAAGTCCTCCAGCAGTTCGTCAAACAGTGCGGTGTCTTCAGTGAAGTCATTGAGCAGGCGCTGGACGATGCGCTCCACACGCAGATGCAGGCTGTCGCGCAGGCCCTCGCTGCCGGTCTCCCAGCCAATCGCGGCAGCAGCGATCTCGTTGAGCAGGCGCCGCACCGGATGGCTGGCACGGCTGAACAGGCTGTTGTCCAGCAGCGCCACCTTGAGCAGCGGAATATGCAGGCGAACGATCAGTGCGCGCAGGCTCTGCGGCAGGTTGCGGTCGGCTGCGATGCAGGTGAACAGCAGGCCGACCAGGTTGATCATGTCCTCGTCGGCGCATGCGATGTGCCGCCGGGTACCGCTGCGCACGCTGACTCGCAGCAGCAGTTGTTCAAGCTGCTGCTCAAGGTCGAAGTCGTCATCGTCGACGGTGGCCGGCACGTAGTGCTGCAGGTGCGAAAGCAGGCGCAGCAGGTCGGCAGTGCTGATCGGCTGGGCGCTGGCGACAGCTTGCAGGCGCGGGGCGATGCGGCCTCGGCACGGTGCCAGCAAGCCTTCCAGCGATTGCATGAATGCATGCCCGGCGCTGTCCGCACCGATGGCATCAGGTTCGAGGCTGACCGATACGCGCCGCGAACCCAGCCGGTGGTCCTCGGCGCGCCGACGCGGCGCCGGCTGCAGCTCGGGCATCACGCCCGCAGCGGCCAGCAACTGATTGGCCTCGGCATAAAGCACGTCGATGTCACGCAGCACGTAGCGCTCGAACAGCTTCAGCAGGATCAGTTTGACCCGCAGGCCCACCCCCAGGTTGCGCCCGGCATCGAGGAAGTAACCACACAGCGCAGCAGGCCCGAACGGGTTCTGCTGCTCGTCGAAGCTGCGTGCCAGCAGGCGCTGGAGGCGCATACCCAGTTGCTCGAGGGCGAAGCCATCACGCGACAGCACCCGCGCGACCATGCCGTCGACGGCGACGGTACGCTCCATGTGCACCTTGTTGTTCGCACCCTGCTGCCCCAGCGGGTCGAACTGGCCGATGCGGGCGAAGGTGTCGTAGAAAATATCGAGAAAGCCGCGTTCGATGCTCTTGCGCTTCAGGCGCAGGTCACGCATGGCCTCGAAGTACAGGTTCTGATCGAAGCGGTCGGCCGCCCGGTCGGCCATTTCGAAAAGCGTGTCGTCTGCATTGTCGAACAGCGCTTGCAGCGCCTGGCGCAGTTGCAAGGCTGCCTTGTCACGTACCTGCAGGAGCAGCACTGGAAGGCATGGCAAAGGCGTGCGTGAGCCACGATCGAGGGCAGCTGCCAGGGGCACCACCTTGCCTTCTTTATACATCCCGGACTCCTTGAGGGGGTGACCTGTACGACAGGGCGAGCAATCGTCAAAGCTATGACGCCAAATGTTGGGCGCTATTATCGGTAAAAATGCCGACCGCTGCCAGCACTCTTCTGCGTGCCGGGAAGTGACTCTGTTTTCAGGAAAATGCTCATTTGACCTGACCAATGGTCGCCTGCGCGGCAGCGGTACACGGCGCCGCTCCCCTGCCCTATAATCGCCGGCATCTTGCTAGTGGAGCCGACCATGCCGAACCTACGCCTTGCCGACCTGACCGCCGAGATCGAAGCCAATGTGCGCCGTGCGCTGCTGGAGGACATCGGCAGCGGCGACATCACCGCGCAACTGATCCCGGCCGAGCGCCTGGCCAAGGCCACCATCATTACCCGCGAAGACTGCGTGATCGCCGGCACCGCCTGGGTCGATGCCGTGTTCCGTCAGCTCGACCCGCGCGTGGCCGTGCATTGGCAGGTGGTCGATGGCGAGCGCGCGACCGCCAATCAGCCGTTGTTCCACCTCGAAGGCCCGGCGCGTTCGCTGCTCAGCGGTGAGCGCAGCGCGCTGAACTTTCTGCAACTGCTGTCGGGGGTGGCTACCCGTGCTCGCTTCCTGGCCGACCTGGTCGAAGGCACCCAGGTGCAGCTGCTCGACACCCGCAAGACCCTGCCGGGCCTGCGCCTGGCGCAGAAGTACGCCGTCACCTGCGGCGGCTGCCACAATCACCGCATCGGCCTTTATGACGCCTTCCTGATCAAGGAAAACCACATCGCCGCCAGCGGTGGCGTGGCCGAGGCAGTGGCGGCGGCGCACCGCATCGCCCCCGGCAAACCGGTGGAAATCGAAGTGGAAAGCCTGGATGAGCTGCGCCAGGCGCTGAATGCAGGCGCGGACATCATCATGCTCGACGAGCTGACCCTGGATGAAATGCGCGAAGCGGTGCATATCACCGCGGGCAAGGCCAAGCTGGAAGCCAGCGGCGGGGTCAATGAAACCACCCTGCGGGTCATTGCCGAAACCGGCGTCGACTACATCTCGATTGGCGCCATGACCAAGGATGTGAAGGCGGTTGACCTGTCGATGCGGCTGAGCCTGTGAGCAAATTGCAGGCATGAAAAAACCGGCCGGATGGCCGGTTTTTTTATTGCCTGAATCAGAACGAGGCGTTGGCCAGGCCGTCCAGGTAACGCTCGACGTCCAATGCCGCCATGCAGCCGGCGCCGGCCGAGGTGATGGCCTGACGGTAAACGTGGTCAGCCACGTCGCCGGCAGCGAACACGCCCTCGACATTGGTGGCGGTGGCGTTGCCCTCACGGCCGCCGGCAACCACCAGGTAGCCGTCCTTGAGGGTCAGCTGGCCTTCGAACAGCGAGGTGTTCGGGGTGTGGCCAATGGCAATGAACACGCCGTCGACCTTGATTTCGTCGCTGCTGCCGTCATTGTTCTTCAGGCGCGCACCGGTCACGCCCATGTTGTCACCCAGCACTTCGTCCAGGGTGGCGTTGAGCTTGAGCTCGATCTTGCCTTCGGCAACGCGGGCGTTGAGCTTGTCGACCAGGATCTTCTCGGCGCGGAAGGTTTCGCGGCGGTGTACCAGGGTCACCTTGCTGGCGATATTGGCCAGGTAGAGCGCTTCTTCCACGGCAGTGTTGCCGCCACCGACCACGGCGACCGGCTTGTTGCGGTAGAAGAAACCGTCACAGGTGGCGCAGGCGGAAACGCCCTTGCCCATGAACGCTTCTTCCGATGGCAGGCCCAGGTAGCGGGCGCTGGCACCGGTGGCGATGATCAGCGCGTCGCAGGTGTACTTGCCGCTGTCACCCTGCAGGGTGAACGGCTTGTTGGCCAGGTCGACGGCATTGATGTGGTCGAAGACGATCTCGGTCTCGAAACGCTCGGCGTGCTCCTGCATGCGTTGCATCAGGGCTGGGCCGGTCAGGCCGTGGGGGTCGCCCGGCCAGTTGTCGACTTCGGTGGTGGTGGTCAGCTGCCCACCCGCCTGCATGCCGGTGATCAGCAGTGGCTTGAGGTTGGCGCGGGCGGCGTAGACCGCGGCGCTGTAACCGGCAGGGCCGGAACCGAGGATGATGACGCGCGAATGACGTACTTCAGACATGTCGAACTCCTGTCGAGCGGGCCGCAGGGGCCGCCAGCTGGAAATTAAAAGGACCCACGCAGCACTTGGGGAAGGCTACAACGCGCAGGTCCAGAAAGCGGAAAGTTGAGCGCACTGTAGCGAGGTGGCAGAGATTAAGGAAATATCCTTCGACAATCCACCTCATAGGCATCCTCTATCTGCGATTTTCACTTGGGCAAGCGGCCCTCGCACATTTGTTACAGCCAGTTTCTTCATGCCCGCCTGCCTTTCGTCGGCGCGGCAAACTCGGTAAGGTCAGCGCGTTTTCCCTTCTCTGCGGAGTATCCCGATGCAAGCCCCTGTCCTCTCCGGCCCCCAGTACCTGCGCGAAGGCCTGAAACTGGTGCTGAGCCCCAACCTGCGGATGTTCGTGCTGCTGCCACTGGCGATCAACCTGTTGCTGTTCGGCGGCCTGATCTACTTCGCCGGCCACGAGTTCAGCCTGTGGCTCGACGCATTGATGCCGACCCTGCCCAGCTGGCTAAGCTTCCTTTCCTACATTCTTTGGCCCCTGTTCGTCGCCTTGCTGGTGCTGATGGTGTTCTTCACCTTCACCCTGGTGGCCAATATCATTGCCGCGCCGTTCAATGGCTTTCTGGCGGAAAAGGTCGAAGTGGTCGTGCGTGGCCAGGACCCGTTCCCGGCGTTCAGCTGGGGCGAGCTGATGGCCATGGTGCCGCGTACCTTTGGCCGCGAGATGCGCAAGCTTGGCTACTTCCTGCCGCGGGCCATCGGCCTGTTCATCCTGTCGCTGATTCCGGTGGTCAACGTGGTTGCCGCGCCGCTGTGGCTGGTCTTTGGTGTGTGGATGATGGCTATCCAGTACATCGACTACCCGGCGGACAACAACAAGATGAGCTGGCAGGACATGCTGGCGTGGTTGCGGCAGAAGCGCTGGCAGTCGATGGGGTTTGGCGGCATTACCTACCTGGCCTTGCTCATTCCGGGCGTGAACGTGCTGATGATGCCGGCGGCGGTGGCGGGGGCTACGTTGTTCTGGGTAAGGGAGCGGAGCTGATTGAGCGAGGGGCTGCGGGGCAGCCCCTTTTCGAAGCGTATTCTTTTAGAAATCGGAGAAACTGTAGGGTTTTAGAGGTGACAACTGAGTGAGCAGTATCAAGTGCTCCACTACGCTTACCTTTCGTAAATTTTCAAGCTTGCTTAACCCACCAAACGCTAGCGCCGGAACAAATCCTTACATCTCAAATGCCACAGTAAAGACAAGCCTCCTAACAGTCTGAATAGTCAAATGGCTTGAGCTCGGTAATTTGCGAGAGAAACATCAAATGCTCGACAATCTTCAGCTTCTCCATGTGTTCAAGATCGTCGAGCCCTCCGAGCATGAATGCAGGGGTGAAACCGTACATTTCATCTGGACCGAGCAGGCCAAATTTCTTTAGTGCGGGTTTGAACAAATCACCATAGTCGTTCGTGCCTACCCGCTTGGATACCATGAACGCTTGAACGCCCTTGTCCATTTTATCCCCAATATAAATGGATTTGTGAACACTACAGCGCGAAAGAATGCTGGTAATCTTGAGTGATGCGCCTGTTTTCTCTCCCCATAGATAGAGATCCCCAAAGGCACTTCTAGCGATTACGTGATAACTATCCATTTTTTCAAATTCTGTATTCTCCAGCCAAGAGGCTACTACTCCATCATACTCTTGCGGGTTGACCATCCAGAAAATCCCAGAACCATAGCCACACCACCCATGCTCGGACCAATATTCCAGCAACTGATCAGGCAGTAATCCGCGATAGCGCTGAATGCTCGAAACTGGCACCTCCCTGCGTTCGATGGGAGCACCAAATTCTTCTAAAAAAATCGAAAACGCCTCATCCATCACCAACCTCCTAGCACTTATGAAGTTTGACATTCATGACAGTTTTATTCCTCGATGACTCCGGAACTGCTGCTGCCGCATTCTTCATGTGGTCAATCTTAGTACTCCATTGCGGCCCAATACTTGAGTTGACCTGGCGATCTCCAAAATCTGAAATGACGTCCCTGCCCCCAGCGATAAGATCCGGGTTGTGCAGGGCTGCAAGGCTTGCCATGGTTTCCTTTGCCCTTTTTGAGGCCTCTATTTTTGCGGCCCTGAAACCCATTGACTCCTGCAATTCCTGTTCTAGTCGCTGGGTTAAACCTTCTTCGAATTCCTTACGCGCTCGCCTGGCCGCGCTAGGGCTTCGTTTTATGGGGTTGGCGACGTGCTCCAGGAACTCCTCAACTGTCAGCCGATTGAGTCCATCTTGCTGCCCCTTCAACTGCCTCTCAAACTCGCCATGTTTCGAAACTGGCAAGTTATCTGCCTTGAAACACGCCACCGTATGCAACGGCATGCTACCCGGCTTGCCCGTGGATGGCTCCTTGTCTTTCCCCGCCGGCCGGTTCGGCTGCGCAGGCTGTGGCTCACCCGCCGCGCCTTTGCGCCGCTCCGGCACCTGCAGGTCCGGCCGTTTCTTCAGGGCCTCTTCATGCTTGAGCATCCATTGCCCGATCCGTGCGCCTTTCTTGCTGGCGGCCATCTCGTGGGCAAGCACACCTGCATTGCCGCCCCCACGGGTGAGGTAGGACACCATGGCGCCCAACAGCAGCATGACCACTTCCACATGCCCGGTGGCGATGAAATGCGCTGCCTAGTCGATGGCGAACGGGTTGTCCTGGCTGAACGCGTTCAGCCCTTCCTCACCGCGTGTGCCTTCCCAGGCGATGCCGATGCCGTCCAGATAGTACTCGCCGATACGCGGCAGGCCTTCTACGAAGAACTCGGCGATGGAGGCGATGCCCAGCGCGCCGAGGATCCAGCCGCTGACCTTGAGGGCGCTGCCGGCGACGATCATCGCCATCTGCTCGGCGACGGCGAGCAGGTCGTTGAGGATGCTTTGGATCTCGAGGTCGGCGAAGCGCTGGAGCAGCAACCCGCCCGCTACCCATTCAGCTTTGTGGAACGCGCGCCGCACGCTGTCCACGCGGCGCAGGTTGAGGGCCAGTGACGGTACTTCTTCGTTGAGGTAAGTACGAAAATGGCCACCTCCCTGATAGCCCATTTCATCGGTGATGCGTGTCTCGATATCGCGCCAGGTGGGCACGATGTGCCAGAGCAGCATGAGGCGTCTCCCTGCCAGTTTTGTGCAGGGGAAATCACATCATGAAGCTGGGTGGGAAATTCCTGAGACGGTTGTAGGAAATGTCTATTTCGTAGCTGGTGGGGTGAATGGAGATCGGGTTGGTGCGGCGCTGAGTAGGGCTGGAGGGATTTGTCGGCATTGAGACCGAGCGCCGCCCGCGCGGCGCTCGGTCTCACAGGCGCTGAAAAACCTCAAGGCGAGCCCCCAGCCCCAATCAATGACTCAACTGACTGGAAAACTGCCCCACCGCATCCACCACCTTCTTCGCCCCATCTTGAATCTCGACGATCACCCCACCGGTATCCGCCGCCAGCGCCAGCCCCTGTTCGGCCTGGCGCTTGCTGGTATCGATGATGTCCACCGCCGCCTGAGCCAGTTGCTCGTTCTGCTGCACCACCTTGGCAATCTCTTCGGTGGCGCTGCTGGTACGCGAGGCCAGCTGCCGCACTTCGTCGGCGACCACGGCGAAGCCACGGCCCTGCTCGCCGGCGCGGGCGGCCTCGATGGCAGCATTGAGCGCCAACAGGTTGGTCTGCCCGGCGATGTCGCTGATGGTCTTGATGATCGCGCCAATCACCTTCGACTGCTTGTCCAGTGCCTGGATGCCCTCGGCAGCGTCCTGCATGGAACCCTCCAGCCCACGCATCACCTCCACAGTCTGGGTCACCACTTCAGTCGCCTTGCGGGCGCTGCTGTCGGTTTCCAGCGAGGTGTTGTAGGCGATGTCGGCGGCCTGCGCGACAGCCTTCTCCTGGTTGACCTGGTCGGTGATCACCGTGGCGAACTTGACCACCTTGTACAGCACGTCCTGGGCATCGAATATCGGGTTGTAGGAAGCTTCCAGCCAGATCGTGCGGCCGTGGGCGTCGATCCGCTTGAAACGGTCTGCCACGTATTCGCCCCGGCGCAGTTTGTCCCAGAATGCCTGATAACCCGCCGAGCTGGCTTCCTCCGGCTCGCAGAACAGGCGGTGATGCTTGCCGCGTACCTGTTCCAGGCTGTATCCCACTGTCTGCAGGAAACGGTCATTGGCCGTAAGTACCTCGCCATTGAGGTTGAATTCGATCACGGCAGTGGAGCGCATCAGCGCTTTGATCAGGCTCTCGTGCTCACGAGACGTTTCGATGGTACGGGTCAGGTCGCTGGAATGCATGGAGAAGTGGCTGATACGTCCGTCCGCAGTCTTCACCGGCTGCAGGATGGAACGCAGCCACGCCTCTTTGCCATTGCCGCGCAGCAGGCGGAACGCGCCATTGAGGTGCTCGCCACGGCTGATGGCGGTTTTCATGCGCTGGTAAAAATCGAGTTTCTTCACGTGCGCCGGCACGATGTCTTCGATGTTGCGGCCGATCAGTTGCTCGGCACGGTAGAGCATCTCGCTCTCGAAGTTGCCGTTGACCTGCTCGATGCGGCCCTTGGGGTCGAGCTGCAGCACCAGCATCTCGCTGTCGAGGCTGTTCTTGACCTGCTCGATCGCTATCAGCTCTTCGCGCAGTTGCTGAATTTCTTTCTTGAGCTTGCTGTTGAACATCACCGCTCCCCAAGCGCCACGCGCCGAATTTGATGCATCTTCATCGGCTGCAACGCGCGCCGCTTGAGCACCTTGAAAAGAAAAGTTCATAGAGTTCCAGCTACCGAAAATCAGGCGTCACCTGCACGTCACAAAGCTGTCATGTGAGCGCAACGCAGCAGGTGGAAACTTTTTGTCATGAATACACCTGCCCTACGCATCTCACTTGTCAGCGAAACCTTCCCGCCCGAAATAAACGGTGTGGCCAATACCCTTGGCCGCCTCAGCGAAGGTTTGCGAGAGCGTGGCCATCAGGTGGAAATCGTGCGCCCACGGCAAGCCAATGAGGCACCGGCGGGTGACGACCAAGGCCTGTTGCTCTGCCGTGGCTGGGCACTGCCCGGTTACCCTGGCCTGCAGTGGGGCGAGGTGTCGATGCACAAGCTGCTGCGCCGCTGGCGCAGGCAGCGCCCTGACGTGCTGTATATCGCGACCGAAGGGCCATTGGGCCTCAGTGCCCTGCGCGCAGCACGGCGCCTGGGGGTGGCCGTGGTCAGCGGTTTCCACACCAACTTCCCGCAATACTCCGGCCAGTACGGCCTCGGCCTGCTGGCGCGGCTGCTCACCCATTACCTGCGTTGGTTCCATCGGCGCACTGCCGCCACCCTGGTCCCCAGCGTCAGCCAGCGCCTGGAGCTGGAACGCCGCGGCTTCGAGCGCCTGGCCCTGATGGCCCGGGGCGTCGATGCAGGCCTGTTCAACCCTGCCCGGCGCAGCCAGGCCTTACGCGAGGCCTGGGGGCTTGGCCCAGACGACATCGCCGTGCTGCACGTCGGGCGCCTGGCGGCGGAAAAGAACCTGGCGCTGTTGCAACCGTCCATGCAGGCCTTGCAGAAAACTTATCCACAGCGGCGCCTGCGCCTGGTCGTGGTGGGGGATGGCCCTCAGCGAGCGGCCCTTGAACAGCAGATGCCGGATGCGCTGTTCTGCGGCGCTCAGCGCGGCGAAGCGCTGGCCGAACACTACGCCAGCGGCGACCTGTTCCTGTTCCCGAGCCTTACCGAAACCTTCGGCAACGTGGTGCTCGAGGCCATGGCCTCGGGGCTGGCCGTGGTCGCCTATGACGAAGCTGCCGCAGCCCAGCATATCCGCCATGGCCACAGCGGCGCGTTAGCGATGCCCGGTGACCAGTGCGCGTTCATCGATGCCGCCTGCTGGCTGCTGGAAGAAAGCGAGACCCTGCGCCGGGTTCGCCTGAACGCCCGCCAGCATGCCAGCCGCCAAGGCTGGCCGGCGATCGTCGAACAGTTCGAGTCGCACCTGTTCAACGCCTGCTACACGGCACCTGCCAGCACCCGGCCGGCAGGCTCCGCACTGGCGATCAAGCCAGGGTCGTCAACGCCTCGCGGCTGAACGGCAGCACGTCCGCCTCACGCCCTTCGCGCACCTTCTGCGCCCATTCGGCATCCACCAGCAATGCGCGGCCAACCGCTACCAGGTCGAATTCTTCATCGCCGAGGCGTCGCAGCAGACCTTCGAGGCTGGCGGGCTTGGCGACCTTGTCGGTGGCGACCATGAACTGCAGGAATTCGCCATCAAGACCCACGCTGCCGACGGTGATGCTCGGTTTGCCGGTGAGGGTTCGAGTCCAGCCGGCCAGGTTCAGCTCGGAACCTTCGAACTCCGGCTCCCAGAAGCGCCGGGTCGAGCAGTGGAAGATATCCACACCCGCCGTCGATAGCGGCTCGAGGAACGCTGCCAGTGCTTGCGGCGTTTCCACCAGGCGCGCGCTGTAGTCCTGCTGTTTCCATTGCGAGAAGCGGAAGATGATCGGGAAGTCCGGGCCCACAGCGGCGCGTACGGCCTGGATCAGCTCGATGGCAAAGCGCGAACGGCCGGCCAGGTCACCACCATATTCATCGCTGCGACGGTTGCTGGCGTCCCAGAAAAACTGGTCGATCAGATAGCCATGAGCACCATGGATCTCTACGCCATCCATACCGATGGCCTTGGCATCGCGAGCCGCCTGTGCAAAGGCGGCGATCACTTCACGAATATCGTCACGGGTCATGCCATGCACCAGTACCTGGCCGTCCTTGACCTTTTCGCTCGGCCCGTAACCCGGCACGCTGGCGTCCGGCTCGGTACCCAGGCGGCGCACCGTGCCCACATGCCACAGCTGCGGCACAATGCGGCCTCCTTCGGCATGCACCGCGTCGACCACCTGCTTCCAGCCCGCCAACGCATCTGCACCATGGAAGCGCGGCACATTGGCGTAACCATTGGCTGCCTTGTGCCCGACCGTGGTGCCCTCGGTGATGATCAGCCCCACGCCGGCCGCAGCACGCCGGCGGTAATACTCGACCACGCCAGCGTGTGGCACGCCACCTGGGCAGAAGGTACGGGTCATGGGCGCCATGACGACACGGGTCGGCAGCTCGAGCGCGCCGAGGGTGAAAGGCTGGAAAAGGGGGTTGCTGGACATGGGGCGCTTCCGTCTGAGGGAGGAAATGCGCCTGAGGTTAGGGGCAGTGAGAAGTGGGGCCCAGCATTATTGATCTGGGTGATTCTGGGGTATCGCCGGGGGTGCTTCGCACCCCGGCTAAAGATCAGGTCAGCGCTTTTTCTATTGCCTGCACCACGGTCGGATCATCCGGTGCCGTTCGTGGGGCAAAACGCGCCAGTACCCGGCCATCCTTGCCCACCAGGAACTTCTCGAAGTTCCAGGTGATATCGCCAGGGAACTCCGCCCCCTCCCCCGCCAGCAGCCGGTACAGCTGATGACGGTCATGGCCGTTGACCTCCAGCTTGGCGCCCAGCGGGAAACTCACGCCGTAGTTCAGGCTGCAGAATTCCTGGATGTCCTTTTCGCTGCCCGGCTCCTGGCCGGCGAACTGGTTGCAGGGCAGGCCCAGCACATTGAAACCCTTGCCCTTGAACTGCTGCTGGAGTTTTTCCAGCGAGGCGTATTGCGGCGTCAAACCGCACTTGGAGGCGACATTGACCACCAGCACCACCTGGCCCTTGAACGGTGCCAGGGGCAGGTCTTCGCCGTTCAGCGCCTTCAACGTCAGGTCGTGAAATGCACTCATGATGAATCCCCTCTCAGGTTCCCGTTTGCCGCTGGGGGCGAATTGCGCCCACTAAAAAGGCGCTCTTCCAAGCCGCGCGCCCCCTGTTGGGAGGCATGCCAGCTTGTCCGAGCGCCTGGCGACTTTCTGAGCTTAGCGCAGAAAATCAGTGGTGATGGCCACCTTCACCGTGGATGTGACGGTGAGCGATTTCTTCATCGCTGGCGTCGCGCACGTCGACAACCTTGACCTTGAAGTTCAGGCGCTGGCCAGCCAGCGGGTGGTTGCCGTCAACGGTAACGTCGTCGCCGTCGATATCGCGGATGGTGACGATCTGCATCTGGCCGTCCGGCGCCGAAGCGTGGAACTGCATGCCGACTTCCAGCTGGTCGACACCTTCGAACATCTTGCTGCTCAGGGTGCTGACCAGTTCGGCCGAGTATTCGCCGTAGGCGTCTTCCGGCTCGATGGCAACTTCCAGCTCATCACCGGCCTGCTTGCCTTCCAGGGCTTTTTCCAGGCCTGGGATGATGTTGCCGGCACCGTGCAGGTAAACCAGCGGCGCACCGCCGGCGGAGCTGTCGATGGTCTCCCCGGCGTCGTTGGTCAGGGTATAGTCGATGGAGACAGCCTTGTTGGCGGCGATCAGCATGGGGCAAGACCTTTTGCAAAAGTATGTAGAGCGGACAAGTGTAACCAAGGCATCGCCCGATTGCGACCGCAACGCGGACGAGGGGCGACCCATCAGTCGGATCACCGGCTTTCACCAGGACGAAGAAGGCCACTGGGTGGTCGAGCTGTCCTGCGGCCACACCCAGCACCTGCGCCACCAGCCACCGTGGCAGGCACGCCGTGGGTGCTCGATGCCGGGCAGCGCGCCGGGCGCATCGGCCAGGCATTCGCCTGTGGCTGGTGCGCACAGGGTGCCGATAGCGCTACCCTTGAGCGTTGATCCCTTGCACCGCTTATTCGAGAAGCACGCATGCAGACATTTTTCATTGCGCCGACCGACTTTGGTGTCGGCCTGACTTCCATCAGCCTGGGCCTGGTGCGCACCCTGGAGCGCGCCGGGCTCAAGGTCGGCTTCTTCAAGCCGATTGCCCAGCCGCACCCCGGCGACACGGGCCCGGAGCGCTCCACCGAACTGGTTGCCCGCACCCACGGCATCAGGCCACCCATTCCACTGAGCCTGGCCCAGGTCGAGCGCATGCTTGGCGATGGCCAGTTGGATGAGTTGCTCGAAGCGATTATCCGCCTTTACCAGCAGGCCTGCGTCGGCAATGACGTGGTGGTGGTCGAGGGCATGGTCCCGACCCGCCACGCCAGCTATGCGGCGCGGGTCAACCTGCACCTGGCCAAGAGCCTGGATGCCGAAGTGATCCTGGTCTCGGCCCCGGAAAACGAAGTGCTCAGCGAGCTTTCCGGACGGGTCGAGTTGCAGGCCCAGTTGTTCGGCGGCCCACGCGATCCAAAGGTGCTGGGGGTGATCCTCAACAAAGTGCGCACCGACGAAAGCATGGCCGACTTCGCCACCCGCCTGCGCGAACATTCGCCGCTGCTGCGCGGCAACGACTTTCGCCTGCTCGGCTGCATTCCCTACCAGCCCGAGCTGAACGCCCCGCGCACCCGCGACGTGGCCGAACTGCTCGGCGCCCAGGTGCTCAACGCCGGCGACTACGAGCAACGGCGGATGAACAAGATCATCATCTGCGCCCGCACCGTCGCCAATACCGTGCCACTGCTGACCCCGGGCACCCTGGTGGTGACCCCGGGCGATCGCGATGACATCATCCTGGCCGTGAGCCTGGCCGCCATCAACGGCGTGCCCCTGGCTGGCCTGCTGCTGACCAGCGACAGCAAGCCCGATGCACGCATCCTCGGCCTGTGCCGTGGCGCCCTGCAGGCCGGCCTGCCGATTCTGTCGGTGAGCACCGGCTCCTACGACACCGCCAACCTGCTCAACTCGCTGAACCGCGAAATCCCGGTGGACGATCGAGACCGGGCCGAATTCATCACCGACTTCGTCGCCAGCCACCTGGACGCCGCCTGGCTGCACCAACGTTGCGGCACGCCACGGGAGATGCGCCTGTCGCCAGCGGTGTTTCGTTACCAGCTGATCCAGCGGGCGCAGCAGGCCAACAAGCGCATTGTCCTGCCGGAAGGCGCCGAGCCGCTGCTGGTACAGGCCGCAGCCATCTGCCAGGCGCGTGGAATCGCCCGTTGCGTGCTGCTGGCCAAGCCCGAGGCGGTCGAAGCCGTGGCCCGTGCGCAAGGCATTACCCTGCCGCCGGACCTGGAAGTGATCGACCCCGAGTTGATTCGCGGGCGCTATGTCGAGCCGATGGTCAACCTGCGCAAGAGCAAGAACCTCAACGCGCCAATGGCCGAGCAACAGCTTGAAGACCCGGTGGTGATCGGCACCATGATGCTGGCCCTGGACGAGGTGGATGGCCTGGTCTCGGGCCTGGTGCATTCCACCGCCAACACCATTCGCCCGGCCCTGCAGCTGATCAAGACCGCACCCGGTGCCAGCCTGGTGTCGTCGGTGTTCTTCATGCTGTTCCCCGAACAGGTACTGGTGTACGGCGACTGCGTGATGAACCCGCACCCCAGCGCCAGCGAACTGGCCGAAATCGCCCGGCAGAGCGCCGAGTCGGCGCAGGCCTTCGGCATCGCGCCACGGGTGGCGATGATCAGCTACTCGAGCGATTCGGCGAGTGACGAGGAAGTGGAGAAAGTGCGCGAAGCCACGCGCCTGGCACAGAGCGCGAAGCAAGGGCTGCTGATCGACGGGCCGCTGCAGTATGACGCCGCTGCCAACCCGCAGGTCGCTCGCCAGCTGGCCCCTGAAAGCCAGGTGGCCGGGCGTGCGACGGTGTTCGTGTTCCCTGACCTGAACACCGGCAACACCACCCACAAGGCGGTGCAGCGCAGTACCGACGGGGTCAGCCTGGGGCCGATGCTGCAAGGGTTGCGCAAGCCGGTGAACGACTTGCCACGCGGAGCGCAGGTGGACGATATCGTGCATACCATCGCCCTGACTGCCATTCAGGCCAGCGTTACCCGCTGAAATCATTGGGGGCCGCTTTGCGGCCCCGGCGATCAATCAGGGGTACTGCTGAACCTGGCCCTGTTGCTGGTCATACTGCTGGCCCGGAATAGGCTTCAGGTTGACCTCTACACGGCGGTTCTGTGCGCGGCCATTGGCGTCGGCATTGCTGGCGATCGGCTGGTCCGGGCCCATGCCACGTACCGACACCCGCGAAGCATCCACGCCCTGCGAAGTCAGGTAGGTGCTGACGGCCTGGGCACGGCGCTGCGACAGGTCCATGTTGTGCTGGCGGCTGCCGGTGCTGTCGGTGAAGCCGACCACTTCGATGGTGTTCTGGTTGAACGACTTGAACGAGTTGGCCAGATTGTTCAGCGGGCTGTAGAAGCTCGACGAAATGTTGGCCGAGTCGGTGGCAAAGGTGATGTTGCCTGGCATGATCAGCTTGATCTGGTCGCCCTGGCGCTGAACTTCGACGCCGGTATTGGCCATTTTCGCGCGCAGCTCGGCTTCCTGCTTGTCGGCGTAGTAGCCGTAACCAGCAGCGGCGGCACCGACTGCGGCGGCGCCAATCAGCGCGCCCTTGCCACGGTTGTTGTGGTCGATGGCAGCACCGGCGATGGCACCGGCCAGCGCGCCCAGGCCGCCGTACTTGGCGGTCTTGCTCATCCCCGTGGACTCACCCTGAGCCTGGCCTTGGCTGTTGTATGGATTCTGCCCGGCGCAGCCGGTGATCAGGGCTGCAGCGGTTGCGACGATAATCAGACGACGCATGGTGAACATGGACAAGCTCCTACAAAAATTCGTATGTGCGGCAGATCGCAGAGGGATCGATGCCAGGCTTCGAACGCAAAGATACGGAAAAATTCCATGAAAGGCTTTTCATGCCGGCGCATGGTAGGCGACTCAGGCGCGAACGAAAGGGTTCTCGCGCATCTCGTCGCCCAGTCGGGTATCCGGCCCGTGTCCGGTGACCACGATGGCATCTTCGTCCAGGCGATACAGCCGCTCCTTGATCGAACGCACGATGGCGCGTTGGTCGCCGCCCCACAGGTCGGTGCGGCCGATGCCACGGCGGAACAGGGTGTCGCCTGCGATCAGCAACTTGGCATCGGCGAACCAGAAACTCATCGAGCCCGGAGTGTGCCCTGGCGTGTGCAGCGCCACGCCACAACCGCAGGCAAGTTCCTCGTCATCGCCAAGCCAGTGGTCTGGCGACGGCACCGGGGTATAGGGGACGCCGAACATCTGGCATTGCATCTCCAGGTTGTCCCACAGCACCTGGTCCTGCTTGTGCAGGTGCAAGGTGGCGCCGGTGAGCTCTTTGAGCTTGCCCGAAGCGAGGAAATGGTCGAAATGCGCATGGGTGTGGATGATGCTCACCAGGGCCAGACCATGGGCCTGCAGGCGGGCGAGGATCTTGTCCGGGTCGCCGCCTGGGTCCACGACGATGGCCTTCTTGCTGACCGGGTCGCCGATCAGCGTGCAGTTGCACTGCAGGGGGCCTACGGGGAAGGTTTCGCGGATCAGCGCTGTGGATGCATTTTCCATGAGTGAATTCAAAAGCAACCGGTTATTCGAACAGGGTTTGAACGCGTGCTAATGCATCAAGAATAACAACTTCAGGAGCCGACTCGACACGCTTGGCGCCTCTGGCGTCGAGGTCCACCGTACGAATCTGGTTGCACAACAACACACCTTGCGTCAGCGTGCCCGCGCCACTGAGGGTGACAGCAAAACCTGCATGCCTGGCAAAGTCACCGCCTCGAGAAATTGGCACGATCGCAGCCAGACCGGACGCGTTAAAGGCAGCAGGGGTAAGCACGAGGGCTGGACGCCCGCTGCCTTGCTGTTCTCGTCCAACGGTAGGATCCAGGTTGACCCGAACAATATCGCCCCTGGCGAACTTGACCCGCTTCACACCTCACGCCCCACTGGGCGCATTGCGTTCCACTCAGCCATATCCTCAGGCTCCGGCGCGTTCAAATCACATTGAGCCATCAGTTCTTCTAGCGTGTACTTCGGCTTGGGCCTGACGGGCTTGAGGACCAGGGTCTCTCCTGCTGCATCCAGGCTCAATGTCGAGCCAACGCCGAGGCGCATCTGCTTGAGCACAGCGGCCGGCAAACGGATAGCCGCACTGTTGCCCCATTGCTGAATCTTGATCTGCATGAGTATCTCCCAAGGTAGATACATAGTAGAAACCCTCCTGTCGATTGCAAGTGAAATGTAGAAACCTCGTATCTACACTGCCACTCAGAGGCCATCGAAAACAGAGCAGACAATACGCCTAGGAATTTTCCTACTAGACCTTGGGAAAAACCCTCAAAACTGCAAAGTACTCAACATTCGAAGCACGCTACTCATGGTAAGTACAACCTGAACAACCCGCCCCCAAGCGCCCCACCATTGGCGATCTCGATCCGCCCGCGCACGCCGTTACGCTCATGCAACGCCGCAATTCGCGCCGCGAAATACAGCCCGAGCCCGGTGCTGCCGCTCTGCGAATCGATGCCCTGCACGTAATCCTGCTGGCGCTCGAGCATCCGCGCCGGGTAACCGGGGCCGTCGTCGTTGACGCTGATGACCAGCTGCTCGTCTTCCTCGCCAATGCTGATCAACAACGCATGGCCGGCATAACGGGTGGCGTTGGTGACCACGTTGGCGATGACCGAAGCCACCAGTTCGCGATCGAAGAAGCCCAACGGATTGTCGGTGTCGACGCGCCAGGTGGCGAGGATGTCGTTGTGCTGCAGCACTTCCTGGTGGGCCGCCAGTTGCGCCTCGATGAAGTCATCCAGTTCGTGGTAGTCCGGGCACACCGGCAGCTGGTTCACCCCCAGCTTGTACAGCCCCAGCAACTGCACCAGCATGCCATTGAGGTGGCGGAACTCATGCTCGATCACTCCTTGCTCGGTACCGCAGCGCCACTCTTCAGGCAGCCGTGCCAGCCATTGGTCATGGGACTGGATCAGCGCAGACAGCGAGTTCTTCAGGTCATGCACGGTGGAGGCGATCACCGTGGAAAAATCCAGCCCCTGGTTATCCTGACTCATGCGCCGAAGACCTTGATATGCAGTTTGCGGTAGCGGTCGTAGCGGCTGTCGCTGGTCGGGATGCCCGCCACGCGGGTCAGGCAGTCGCGGCATTCTTGCTCGATCGCCGGCGGTGTCACCTCGCCACCGATGCGCAGCAGGGCTTGCGCCGTGTTGAGCGCAATGCTGATGTTCTTCGGTTGCAGCGACAGCGCCTTGCGGAACATCTGCAAGGCTTCGTTGAGTTGCCCGGCTTGGTAGCTGCGCACCCCCTGACGGTTGAGATCGACGGCTTCGGTGACCGCACCGAGTACCGCCGGGTCGTCAGTCAGTTTGGCCACGCTCTGCATGACCTTGGGGTCGTCGCCGTAGGTTTCCACGCAACCCTTGAGGATGTTGCCGCCGGCCGCTTCCTGGCCGAGCGACTGCAATTGCCTGGCCACGGTCAACGCAGCCTCGACCGAGAAGAACTGGTCCATTTTCTCCAGCCGCTGCATGGCCTGCTCGGTGAGCTTGGCGGCGGTCTCGGGGTCGCCTGCCTGCTGCAGGCTGGCGGCCTTCATCAGCCGGGCACGCACTTGCAGGCCCTGGTCTTCGATGTTGTCCTTGGCCACTTCGCTCAGCACGGTGTTGATTTCGACCCGGGCACGGGCATCCAGGCCGAAGCCTGCGTTCTTGCTCATCAGCGCCTGGACCAGCCCAAGGTTGCTTTCGGCATCCTTGTAGCGCGAACTCTGCCCCTGACTCACCGCATGGCGGAAGGCCTTGGAAGCGCTTTCGAAGTCTTCGTTATCCAATGCCAGCTTGCCCAGCGCGGCCTGCCGGCGCACGGCCAGAGGCGACAAGCGCACCGCTTCTTCGAGCATGCTCTGGGCACGCTTGGTTTCGCCCTGTGCGACCAGCACTTCGGCCATGCCGTCATACAGCCCGGGCATGATCGGGAATGCCTTGAGCGCCTGTTCATACACGCCTTGGGCCTGGGCGTTCTGCCCACGCTTGTGCATGAGGCTGCCCAGCGCCGAATACACCCAGGGTTGCGGGCGGCTGGCGAGGATACCCTTGAGAAACTTCTCCAGTTCATCGAAGCGGTTGAGGTCGCGCAGCGCATCGGCACGATAGCGCAGGCACAA
Source organism: Pseudomonas sp. NPDC089996 (assembly GCF_044748405.1). Taxonomy (NCBI): domain Bacteria; kingdom Pseudomonadati; phylum Pseudomonadota; class Gammaproteobacteria; order Pseudomonadales; family Pseudomonadaceae; genus Pseudomonas; species Pseudomonas sp. NPDC089996. The sequence continues at coordinate 478,136 of NZ_JBIVGA010000003.1, forward strand.
CGGCGCAAAACGCGGGTCCTTCTTGCACAGCTCGGCGCAGGCGGCCAGCACTTCGGCCGGACGACCACGGTCGAGGGCCTGCAGAATCGGCTTGAGAAGGGTCTTGCGCTGGGTCAGCTTGTCCAGGCGTTGGGCCAGGCCCACGCGGTTGAACGGCTTGGTCAGGTAGGCATCGGGCTCGTGCTCGAGGGCACTGAGCACGATGGCCTGGCTGCTCTCGGCAGTGACCATGATGAACACGCATTCGTGGCTGATCAGTTTGTCGAGGATCAGATCCTCAAGGACTTGCTGGCCGTTCTTCTTGCCGTCGCCGAGATGAAAGTCCTGGAGGACATAGTCATAGCGCTTCTGGCCGCACATGCGCAGGGCCTGCTCACCGCTGTCAGCGGTATCCACATCGCGCACGCCCAGTTCGCGCAGCATGGAACGGGTCGACGTGCGAAAGTCGGTGAAGTCGTCGACGATCAGAAAGTTTTTTTGCCCGTACTGCAGCATCAACACGACCTGTATTGGGTAGATGGGTGGATGGCGCGAGGCGATGCATACCGCCGAAACCTGTATCGGCAGCCACTCAGGAAAGATGAGGGTTGAGCATGCAGCGCCCAGGCGATAGCCAAGAGCCATCATTTTATAGCGCCATGCCCCTTGCAGCTACCTTCAGGACAGCATGCCCAACGCCTTGGCCCGGGCCACCGCCTGGGTGCGGCGCTCCACTCCGAGCTTGCTGTTGATATGGCTGGCGTGGGTCTTGACGGTGTGCAGCGAGATGAACAGCCGCTCGCTGATCTGCTGGTTGGAACAGCCTTGGGCGATCAATTCGAGCACCGCCAATTCTCGACCGCTCAACGCCTCGGCGGCGCTGCCTGCGGGCGTCGCCGGCGACGGCAGGCGGGTCAGCAGTTCGGCCTGAGCATGGCAGGCGGGTTGCCCAAGCAACTGTTCACGCAACCATGCAGGGTGCAATTCGATCAGCCGCTGGAAAGGTTGCATCACCCCTCCCCGGGCTGCGCTCAAGGCCATGGGCAGCAACTGCACTGCCTGCGCTTCACGCCCCTCGCTCAACGACAGGTCGATCCACTGCGACAGTGCGTGCAAGGTGAGCATCATGCCGCCACTGGCCTGCCCGCGCTCGGCCAGGGCACACAGCCGTGTCACGGCGTCTTCGCTGCGCCGCTGCACACGCTCGAGCAACGCCTGCTGCAGTTCGATATGCAGAGGCAACAACGGGTGGAACTCTGGCGCCGCCGCCGGGTGCTCACCACCGTAAGTCTGGCCCAGGCGCAGCAGCCAGGATTCGGCGAGGTCGGTACGGCCCTGGGCGAGCCACAGCTCGCACTTCACCAGGGTGATCATCGCCAGGTAGAAGATCGGCGGCACATCCCAGATGTGCATCAGCCGCTCTGCTTCGGCCAGCTCGGCGAATGCTTCGGCGTACTGGCCCTCGCGGCCATCGAGCGAGGCAATCACGCAATGACCGATGAGCACGCTGATGTCACGGCAGGCGCGCGCCTCGCCAAGCCCCGCGCGCAAGCGCGCACGCCCCTGCACAGGTTGCAGGCGCGCCACCAGCAGGTAACCCTCGTACAGGGTCAGCCGCGCCCGCACCGCATACAGCCGCTGTGCCGACAACCCCTGCAGGCGTTGCAGACCCTGACGCACTTCATCCAGTGCTCGCAATACCTCGCCGCGGGCATGCAGCACCCGCGCACGGTCGTAATGCGCCAACGCCTCGAACAACGGGTTGCCGACACGCTGCGCCAGCTCCAGCGCTTCGCGGTTCCAGCCGCGCGCACGCCAGAAATCGCCATCGGCAATGGCCAGGTTGGACAGCGTCGACAAGCACACCAGGCGTTGACCGTAACGTTTGCTCGGCAGGCTCTGCAGCGCTTCGCCGCAGTAGGCCAGGGTCCGCTCGCGGTCACCACGGCCACGGGCAATGACCCCGCTCAGGGCCAGCCACTGCGCCAGCATCGACTTCTGTGCAGTGGCGGAAGGCGCAGGCAGGAAGCGACTGAGGTAACTGGCCAGTTCCTCTGCGGCATCCAGTTGGCAAGCCAGGCCAAGCGCCCAGCTGTACAGCACGATCAACCGCGGCGTGCTGATCAGCAGGCTGTCGGGCAAGTCCATTTTCCAGCGCAACAGCATGCCGACGTTCTGTTCAGCCAGCAGTTGTTCCTCGGACAGGCTCTGCACGAGGTTAGCGGCAACATCGAGGTGCCCGGCGCGCAATGCCTGCTCCACCGCCTCGTCGAGCAACCCCTGGGCCTGGAACCAGCGGCAGGCGCGAAGTTGCAGGCGAACCAGCGGTTCGCTGGACTGGCGGCTGCGCAACAGGTCGGAGAACAGGTGATGGTAGCGATACCAGTGACCGTGCTCATCCAGTGGCACCAGAAACACCTGATGCGCCTGCAGATAACGCAGGATCTCTTCACTGTCGTTACGGTCACGCAGTGCATCGCACAGCGCGGCGCAGAAGCGCTCCTGGCAAGCCGTGTCGAACAGAAACGCCTGCACATCCGCCGGCAGCATCTCGATGACTTCTTCCAGCAAGTAGTCGCGGATCAACCCTTCACCGCCGTACAGCGCCTGGGGCAAGGCATGCTCGTCACCGGCTTCAGTGGCTGCCAACTGCCAGAAGCGCAGCCCGGCCACCCAGCCGTCGCTGCGCTGTATCAGGTTGTCGAGCGCCTGCCCACGCAGCCCAGAGGGTTGCCGACCAATCACCGCCAGAGACTCTTCGGCGGTCAGGCGCAGGTCCTGCTCAGTGAGTTCGGTCAACTGCCGTGACAAGCGCAACCGCGCCAGGTGCCAGTCCGGGCGCTGGCGGCTGGTCACCAGCAGAACCAGGCCTGCGGGCAGGTGATTGAGGAAAAATTGCAGACAGCGATCGAGTACCGCCCCCTGAGCCAGGTGGTAATCGTCCAGCACCAACAGCAAGGGCGTATCGGCCTGAAGGTAAAGCGCCAGTTCGTCGAGCAAGCTGTCGAGCCATTCTTCGAAGGCAAAGGGCTGGTGGCGCTGGCGCATCTTCAGCAGGCCCATGGCCTGGCCGCCCAGTGCCGGGCAATATTGCTGCAAGCCTTCGAGCAGGCGCTCGAGGAAACGACCTGGGTCAGCGTCCCGTTGGCTCAGGCCGAGCCAGAGGCTGCGCCAATGGTCGGGCAGCGACTCGCAGAACTCGATGGCCAGGGAGCTTTTGCCAAAGCCGGCGGGGGCGTTGACCAGCAACAGGCGCCCGCCAAGGCCACCTTGGAGGCGCTGGCACAGTCGCGCACGCGGCACGTGGCCGTCCGGCTGCGGTGGCCGGAAGAAACGCCCGTCCAGCAGGCCCAGGGCCTGGCTGGCGATTCCATGCGTACGGGACAGATCTGTCATGGCCGGCTCGTTCTGTTGGTAAGACTTACGGCGGTACGGATGTTTGCGAGACTAGCGGGTAATGCAACGCATTTGAAGATAATGGGCGCCATCTGTCCGTAAAAGACTGCGACAAAAAGCAACATGGCCGATGGGTATGGGCTGGGGCGGGGCTTTGGCGAGGTATTCATCGGCCTTATCGGCCGCTGAAACAGAACCGCCCCGGCAAGCCGGGGCGTTCTGGGAGGTCACACGGAGTTGCAGAGTTTCAGCTCAACGGATACCCGACTGGCGCAGGGCGGCTGGCTGGAAATCGGCTTTGCTGGCAGTGAAGCCGAAGTCGTAGGCACGCTTCTCTTCGTTCTTCATGCCCAGGGCCAGGTAGCGGCCCGACTGCAGGTCGTAGATGGCTTCAAGGGTGTACCACGGCACCTGCACGTTGTAATACGGCTGGGCATGGGCCTCGGACACGCGCCACAACTGGCCGCGACCGTCGTACTGGTCGATCACTGCAGCTTGCCAGGTGTCCTCGTCGATGTAGAAGTCACGCTTGGCGTAGATGTGGCGCTGGCCCGGCTTGAGCGTCGCGACCACATGCCACACCCGACGCAGCTCATAGCGCGACAGGTCCTGGTTGATGTGCCCGGCCTTGAGGATGTCGGCGTACTTGAGCTTGGGGTCATCCAGCATGAAGGCGTTGGAGGCGATGTACATCTCCTTCTTGCCTTCGAGCTTCCAGTCGTAGCGGTCCGGCGCACCGTTGTACATGTCCAGGTTGTCCGAGGTGCGCAGGCCATCGGCCGCAGTACCCGGGCCGTCGTACGACACTTGCGGGGCCTGGCGCACACGGCGCTGGCCGGCGTTGTAGATCCATGCCTTGCGCGGTTCCTTGACCTGGTCGAGGGTCTCGTGCACCAGCAGCACGGTACCGGCCAGGCGTGCCGGGGCGGTCACCTCCTGCTTGAAGTAGAACAGGATGTTGCCCGGGTTGTTCGGGTCGTAGTCCTTCATGCGATCACGGAACACGAACTGGTCCTGGAAGTACACCAGGCTGTACGAGCCGTTCTGCTGCGGCGTGGCCTGGGTCACCAGGCGGGTCACGCTGCCGCCACGGTAGCGGGTGATGTGGTTCCAGATCACTTCCAGGCCGCTTTTCGGGATCGGGAAAGGTACGGCGGTCTGGAAGTTGTTAAGGCCGTTGCCGCCTTCGACCAGGGTGGTCGCGGTGGCGTTCTTCTTGATCGCGGCAAATACATCGTCTGGCACCGTGGAGCCACGGTGGGTCTTGTACACCGGGATCTTGAAGGTATCCGGGTAGCGTTTGAGCATCGCCAGCTGGCCTGGCGAGAGCTTGTCCTTGTACTGCTCGGCGTTCTGCGCCGTGATGGTGAACAGCGGCTTGTCGCTGCCGTACGGGTCAGCAAGGAAACCCTTGGCATCGACGCTGCCTGCGGTCTTCGACAGTGGCTCCCACGGGCCGATCGAACCATCGGCGTTACCGGCCTTTTCCGCGCCCATCGGGGTCAGGGTGCTGCCCAGTTTTGCCGCTTCATCGGCGGAAACCGCAGCCATGACGCTGGTCGCCAGCAGGGACAGGCCCAGTACACCGGCTTGCAGCAGACTTCTGGTCTTGTTCATCTCGTGTCGTCCTGGATCAAGGTTCTTAGAAGTTCACGCCGAAGCTGAGGGCGACGAAGTCGCGATCATCCACGGTGCTGTACTTGCCGTCGAAGAAGTTGGTGTACGACAGGCTGGCGGTGTAGGTGTTCTGGTACTCGGCATCCAGGCCCAGGCTGACCGCCTTGCGCCCTTCCTCGAAGTTGCCGCCAGGGCCCGGCGAGTAACCGGATACGTCATGGGACCAGGCCACGTTGGGCTTGAGGTTGACCCCGGCGAACACGTCGTTGTAGTCCCAGATGACCCGGGCGCGGTAACCCCAGGAGGTGCTGGTGGTGTAGCCGTCGTTTTCGCACTTGCGGTTGAGGTTGGTGGTCGACGCACCAGCACCGGCACCGGCGATGGTGCTCGCGTTGAGCGCCTGGCAGGTGTCGGCGCCGCCGGTCGCTGGCAGCGGACCAGGGCCGAACACCGGGTCACGGCCGTAGCGGGTATCGTGGGCGTTCTCCAGGCCACCCACATGGGTGACGCCGACTTCACCGACCACGGTCATGCGGCTGGCGCCCATCACCTGGTCGAAGAAGTGGGTCAGGGTGGTCTGGAACTGGGTGATCTCCTTGCGACGATAGCCGTTCAGGTCCTGGCCTGGGGTGCCGGTGAGCAACGAGGCATTGGTCAATGCGCCGCCAATCGGACGCACGCCGGCAAACAGGATATCGGTGGTGTTCAACTGCACCGGAGCATTTGGCCGGTAGCTGATTTCACCGCTCCAGGCAGTGCCGGTGGGCAGCGTGGTGGAGAAACTCAGGCCATACAGGCGAATGTCTTCGGGGTATTCGACGAAGTATTTGGAGTTGCCCGCCACGATCAGCGGCGCCAGGGCACGCAGCTGTGCGGGCAGCTGGCTCAGGCCGGCGAACACCGAAGGCGATGCGCCGGTGGCGCTGAAAATCGGTGCACGGCTGTGGTAGTTCATGAAGTAGGCACCGAATTCGGTGTCCAGCGGCTCGAACATGTAGCGCATGGCCACGCCGAACTGGCCGCTGTCACGGGCGTCGCGGTCGGCACCGCGGGCGACCATCACGCCCTCTTCGTTGATGTTCACGCCGCGAGTGGCGAGAAACTGCTGGGCCGCTGCCGGCACCGTGCGGCTGCTGTTGAGTACGCGCAGGTTGTCGGTACAGCCGTCGGCGATGATGTCGGGTTGCGAGAAGAAGGTGCCGCAGTTGTCAACGACGGTCTGGTCCCACTCGATCTGGTAGAAGGCCTCGGCCGACAGATTGTCGGTCAGGCTCTGCGAGATGTAGAACATGTTGACGGGAATCAGCCCTTCCTTGATCTCGGCGCCCGGGCGGCGGAAGGCGGCCACGTCGATCGGGTTGATCGAGTTGATGCCGCCACCGATGAAGGTACTTTCACCCCAGCTCACCACCTGCTTGCCGAGGCGTACCGAGCCTGGCTGATCGCCGATCGAATAGTTGTGGTACACGAAGGCGTCGAGCAGCTGGGCCCCTGAGGATTTGGCGCCCTCCTTGCGGCCCGAGTCGCTGATGTCCTTGAACTCGCGGCTTTCGTCCTTGAGCTCGAAGTCGTACCAGTACTTGCCGCGCACGAACACACCAGTGTCGCCGTACTTGAGTTCGAGGTCATGGATGCCTTTGAAGATCTTCGAGAACGTCTCGCCCTTCTTGAAGTTCAGGTGGCCGTCGTCGGAAGTCTGCGACAGACCCTTGCCACCGTTGTTCACCCCGATCAGGTTCTTGTTGGGATTGGCGGTAGACCAACTGGCCCCGACGGAGAGCGACGAGTCGAACTGGCCTTCGATTTCACCGATGTTGAAACTGACAGCGAAAGCAGGACTTGCGAGCGTGGAAGCAAGGCTGACGGCCAGGGGCAACTTGGCCCGGCGCCAGAACGGATTTGCAGATTTCATCGACGCTACTCCATGTACTTTATTGTTATGGCAGTGAGTCCTTTCAGAAACGGCCCGAGCGACCGGTATGCAGGTTGCCCTGCAGCGGTACGTCTTGCGCGTACCGCTCTCCCCCATTCCTGAAGATCCCCTGGCCCCGACTATAGCCAGCAGGCTCAGGTGCTTGATCCCTCTAAAGTGTGATTTGCGCACCGGCTGCCAAATCGTCCCGGTGTTTCCCCGGCAGCGATTGGCCGTGCTGAAGCATGGCCGATTTTTTTCGTTTGGCAAGGCTTCAGACTGTCTAGCACGCGGGTCGCGTTCTGTCGCGCGCGACCTGCGGCACGCTTACAAGGTAGACAGGAAGGCGCTGTTACTGGCTTGCCACTGCACGATGTCCTGGCGGATGCGCTTCTTGTCGAGTTTGCCGACACTGGTCTTGGGAATTTCAGTAACAACGGCGATCTGGCTGGGAATGGCCCACTTGTTGATGTGCCCTTGCTCGACGAAAGGCTTGAGATGCTCCTTGAGCGCCTTGGCGTCGATTGCCTTGTCGTCGCGCACCACCAGCAGCGCGAACGGGCGCTCGCCCCATTGCGGGTCGGCGACCCCTACCACCGCTACCTCGCGCACGGCCGGATGGCGGCTGATCAGGTCTTCGAGGTCGAGCGAGGAGATCCACTCGCCACCGGTTTTGATCACGTCCTTGATGCGGTCGCGGATATCGATGTAGCCCATGCCGTCGAGGGTGGCGACGTCACCGGTGTGCAGCCAGCCGCCCTGCCACAGCTCCTCGCTCTTTTCCGGCTCCTTGAAGTAACCCATGGTCAGCCACGGCGCACGCAGCACCAGTTCACCCTGGGTCTCGCCATCGGCCGGCAGGAAGTTGCCATCGCCATCGACGATCGCCGCTTCCACCAGCGGCACCGGCACGCCGGCCTTGATGCGGTAACTGACGCGCTCATCCTCGCTGCCGGCCTGCAGTTCGTCATTCAGGTGCGCGGCGGAAATCAGCGGGCAGGTTTCGGACATGCCATACGCCGCCGTCAGCTGGATGCCCCGGGCCAGCGCCGCTTCATACAACGCCCGGTTGAGCGCGCTGCCGCCGATGATGATCTTCCAGCCACCGAAATGCTCACCCTGGGAGGATGGGCAGTTGAGCAGCATCTGCAGGATGGTCGGCACACAGTGCGAGAAAGTGACCTTCTCTTCGCGCCACAGCTTGACCAGCATGTCCGGCTCGTAGCGGCCTGGGTAGACCTGCTTCATGCCAAGCATTGTTGCCGCGTAGGGGATGCCCCAGGCATGCACGTGGAACATCGGCGTGATCGGCATGTACACGTCGTTGCTGCCGAGCAGGCGCACGCTGTCGATACTGCCGGTCACTGCAGCCTCGGCCAGGGTATGCAGCACCAGCTGGCGGTGGGTGAAATAGACGCCCTTGGGGTTGCCGGTGGTGCCAGTGGTGTAGAAGGTGGTGGCCACCGAATTTTCGTCAAAATCCGGGAAGTCGTAGAGCGGGCTGGCGGCAGCAAGCAGTTGCTCGTATTCGCCGACCAGGTTCGGCAGCTCGGCGGTCTTGTCCGGGCCATCGGTGATCAGCACGGTCTTGTCCACCGTGGTCAGTTGCCCGGCGATGGCCTGGTAAAGGCCGATGAAGTCGCTGTTGACCAGCACGAAGCGGTCTTCGGCGTGGTTCATGGTGTAGAGAATCTGTTCGGGCGACAGGCGCACGTTGATGGTGTGCACCACCGCGCCGATCATCGGGATGGCGAACATGCATTCCAGGTAGCGGTGGCTGTCCCAGTCCATCACCGCCACGGTGTCCCCGGCCTTGACCCCCGCCTCGGTGAGCACGTTGGCGAGGCGGGCAATGCGCTCGTTGAGCTGTGGATAAGTCAGGCGAAGCTGATCGCGGTAGACGATCTCGCGGGTCTTTTCGTAGCGGCTGCCGGACATCAGCAGACGTTTGATCAACAGAGGGAAGTCATAGGCGCCCTCGGCGGGCTTGATGATGCGGGTCTGCAACATGGTGGTCCCTTTTTTGAAAAGCATGCCGGACAAGTCTGGAACTACTGTAGTAGCTCAATGTGACGGTCAAATCAGCCGAAGGAATGATTTGGCTGTGCGAGGTATGAGTGGCATTGTGCGGGTGATGGACCAACCCCTGCCCCGCCACCGGAGCTTCTCCAGATGCCCAGCCTGCGCCGTGCCGTGTTTCTCGATCACCAATCCCTGGACCTTGGCGACCTCGACCTGTCGCCGTTGCAGCAGCAGTTCGAAGAGTTCGAACTGTTTGCCGCCACTCGCCCGGAGCAGGTCGCCGAACGCCTGCAGGGCGCTGTCGCGGTGGTCAGCAACAAAGTCATGCTCGATGCCGCCACACTGGCCGCCAACCCGCAGCTGAAGCTCATCCTGGTGGCCGCGACCGGCACCAACAATGTCGACCTGGCAGCGGCCCGCGCCCAGGGCGTCACCGTCTGCAACTGCCAGGGCTACGGCACACCGTCGGTGGCCCAGCACACCCTCGCCCTGCTGCTGGCCCTGGCCACGCGCCTGTGCGACTACAACCAGGCGGTTGCCGATGGCCAGTGGGCCAAGGCCAGCCAGTTCTGCCTGCTGGATTTCCCGATCGTCGAACTGGAGGGCAAGACACTCGGCCTGCTCGGCCATGGCGAACTCGGCGGCGCAGTGGCGCGGCTGGCCGAAGCCTTTGGCATGCGCGTGCTGAGCGGGCAGATCCCCGGCCGCCCGGCCCGTCATGATCGCCTGGCGCTGGACGAACTGCTGCCACAGGTCGACGCGCTGACCCTGCACTGCCCACTCAACGAGCATACCCGGCACATGATCGGTGCCCGCGAACTGGCCCTGCTGAAAAGGGGCGCGCTGGTGGTGAACACCGCCCGTGGCGGCCTGATCGACGAACAGGCCCTGGCCGACGCCCTGCGCAATGGCCACCTGGGCGGCGCCGCCACCGATGTGCTGAGCGTCGAGCCGCCGGTCGATGGCAACCCGCTGCTGGAAAAAGGCATCCCGCGCCTGCTGATCACCCCGCACAGCGCCTGGGGTGCGGTGGAGTCGCGCCAGCGCATCGTCGGCCAGCTCAGTGAAAACGCCAAGGCATTCTTCGAAGGCCAGCCCCGTCGCGTGGTCAGCTAAGCGCCGGCTCAATCCCGCACTCGGCTCTGCTAAACTGCGCCACTTTTTCAGGAGGCGTCGTCCATGGACCCGCGCAGTGAAGTGTTGCTCCGCCAGGCAGAGCTGTTCCAGGGCCCGCTGCTGCTCGCTGGCGCCCCCGCCGATGGCCTGCTCGGGCAATTGCCCCAGGCCCATGGCTGGGCCTGGCATGCCGGTGACCAGGCCATGCTCGACAGCCGCTTCGCCGGGCGCAGTCACTTCGGCGTCGAGGTGCCGCCGGTTGCCTTCGAGGCAGCCGTGCTGTTCCTGCCCAAGTCCCGGGAACTGGCGGCCTACCTGCTCAATGCACTGGCATCCCGCCTGGCTGGCCGCGAACTGTACCTGGTGGGGGAAAAGCGTGGCGGCATCGAAGGCGCAGCCAAGCAGCTGCAGGCTTTCGGCAAACCGCGCAAGCTGGACAGCGCCCGGCATTGCCAGCTTTGGCAGGTGACCGTGGACAACGTCCCGCAAGCCAAACCCCTGGAAAGCCTGGCCGAGCGCTTCACGCTCGACCTCGAAGACGGCCCGCTGCAGGTAGTGAGCCTGCCAGGCGTGTTCAGCCACGGCCGCCTCGACCGCGGCACCGCCCTGTTGCTCAAGCACCTGGACAACCTGCCAGGCGGCCATGTACTGGACTTCGGCTGTGGCGCCGGGGTGCTCGGTGCCACGGTCAAACGCCGTTATCCACAGAGCCGGGTGACCCTGCTGGATGTCGATGCCTTCGCCGTAGCCGCCAGCCGCCTGACGCTGGCGGCCAACAGCCTTGAGGGCGCAGTCATCTGCGGCGATGGCATCGATGCCGCACCCGCCGACCTGAGCGTGATCCTGAGCAACCCACCGTTCCATACCGGGGTGCACACCAATTACCAGGCGTCGGAAAACCTGCTGAAAAAATCAGGGCAACATCTTCGAAAAGGTGGCGAAATGCGCCTCGTGGCGAATAGCTTCCTGCGCTATCAACCACTGATCGAGGGCGCCCTGGGCAACTGCCAGACCTGCGCCGAAGCCGATGGCTTCCGCATCTATCGCGCCACACGCAGTTAGAAACAGGGCTTGCCGAAACCGTTTCGGCTAGGCAGAATCCGCACCGTCCTAGGGGAGTAGTCTCCCGCGAGCACCCTGCTCGCCCGGTACGCGTCAACATACTTGGCCCACAGGCCATGGCGCGTGCGACCCAGCGACCTGCACAGACAGGTCCGGGGTTTGACAAGACCTATGACACGCACACCTTACCCGGGGCGGGAAGGCTGTACGTGTCATAGCCGTGTCGACCCGCCCCCGTAGGAATCCTGATGCTGGAATCACTGTTGGTCCCCACTGCAATCGTTGCCTTGGCCGAAATCGGCGACAAGACGCAATTGCTCGCGCTCATCCTCGCTGCACGCTTTCGCAAGCCTTGGCCAATCATCGCCGGCATCATCGCCGCCACCCTGGCCAACCATGCTGCAGCCGGTGCGGTGGGTGCCTGGGTCGGCAGTTTCTTTACCGAGTCGGTGTTGCACTGGGTGCTTGCCGCAAGCTTCACCGCCACTGCGCTGTGGACGCTGGTGCCAGACAAGATGGACGATGACGAGAACCCGGCACGCCGCTTCGGACCGTTCCTGACGACCCTGATCGCGTTCTTCCTGGCCGAAATCGGTGACAAGACCCAGGTCGCCACGGTGATGCTGGCAGCCCAGTACCCGCACCTGATCCTGGTCATCGTCGGGACGACCCTGGGCATGCTGATTGCCAACGTGCCGGTGGTGCTGGCGGGTAACTTCGCTGCAGACAAGCTGCCGCTGACGCTGATTCGTCGCCTGGCGGCTGCTGCATTCTTCGTACTGGCGATCGTGGCCGTGTACTCGGCGATGAAGACCAGTGGCTGGGTGGGGTAATGCTGAAAGCGGGGGCGCTTTGCGCCCATTCGCGGGTCAAGCCCGCTCCCACCATGTAGCGGCCTTGTGTCGCGAAAGGGCGGCAAAGCAGCCGCCTTATCGGTTCTACTTCTTTGCGGCTTCGTACAGCGGCATCACCTTCGGAATCGCCGCCTGCAACGAGGCGATCCGGCTTTCGGATGCCGGGTGAGTGCTCATGAATTCGGGCGGTGCGCCCTCCGAAGCCTTGCTCATCTTGTTCCACAAGGTAATGGCGGCATTCGGGTCGTAACCGGCACGCGCCGACAGCTCCAGGCCGATCAGGTCAGCTTCGTTTTCATTGGCACGGCTGTTGGGCAGGGTCATGGCGTAGTTCACCACCTGGTCGGCCAGCGCGATGCTGTTCTGGCCAAGACCAAACAGCGCACCCGCGCCCTGGCGAGCCATTTCCACCCCATAGGCCTTGGACATGGCTTCGCGGCTGTGCTCACGCAGGGCGTGGGCGATTTCATGCCCGACGACTGCAGCAATCTCGGCATCGGTGAGCTTGAGTTGGTCGATCAACCCGGTGTAGACAATGATCTTGCCGCCCGGTCCACAGTTGGCGTTGAGCTCGTCGCTTTTGATCACGTTGACCTCCCACTGCCACTGCGCCGCGTCTGGGCGGAATTTCGGCGCCTGGGCGATCAGCCGGTCGGCAATTACCTGCACACGCTTGGCATCGGCGCTGGACTTGTCCAGCACGCCCTTGCTCGACGCTTCGCCGAGGGTCTGCTGGTAAGACTGGGCGTACATCTGGTTGACCTCATCGGTCGACAGCATGCTGAACATGTACTGCTGGCGCTCGACGCCGACAGCACCGCCGCTGGTGGTATTCACCGCCTGGCAGCCGGCCAGCAAGATGCCAGCACTCAACAGGCTGACGACAAAAGACTTACGCATGAAAACACTCCCTTTTTACATGCGCCGTATCCTAGGCCGAGTTGCCCGCCTCCCGCCATAGCCGCAAGGCAGTTTTTACCTAAGCGGGGGTAAGGCACTCCGGCGCGTCCAGTTTCGGATCGTTGACGAAGTTCGCCAGCGCCCGCTCGCGCAGCGTCGCCGGCGGGCTGGCGAGCAGCTCGTGCAAGCGCGCAAGCGGTGTTTCCAGGTCCAGCCATGCAGCCTGCCCGGCTTCGTCGAGAATCAACGGACGGCGCTGGTTCATCGCGGCCTGGGTCACCACCGCACAGCTCAGCCACACCTGATCCTGCACGGGGTAGGCTTCCCAAATGGCGGCAAAGTACAACGATGCGCCCTCCCCCGGTGTCAGCCAGTAAGGCCTCTTGCGCACCGAACCGCGCCACTCGTAGAAACCGTTGGCCGGCATCAGGCACCGGCGCAGGCGAAACGCCTCGCGGAACATCGGCTGCTCGGCCAATGTCTCGGCCCGCGCATGGGCAGGGGTGCGGGTAAGGTCGGTGAGCCAGGCGGGGGTCAACCCCCAGCGCGCCTTGGCCAGTTGCTGCTGGCCATCGAGCTGGCGCTGGATCAGCACCGAAGCACCGGGCGAGATATTCCATTGGGCCGGCTGGCCGGCAGGGAAGCCCGGCAGGCTGGCCAGCGTCTGAGGCCAGCGAAACAGGGCGTAACGTCCACACATGGGGGATTTCAGAACCTAGCAGATCAAGGTACCGGGATGACTCTCCGGCTCGTCGCCGGCAAGCGGCTGGGCACCATTGTACGCATCGATCAGCTGCCGTGCGTATTCGGCCTGTTCATCGGGCACCGCAAGCCCGAGCAACCCCTGCAGCGGCAACTCTCCGGCTGCGCCCATCAGGTCGCGGCCGGCCAGGTGCGCTTCGATGCCCTCGCTGGCGAGCATGCCTACCAGCATTTCGGCCTCCAGGAGGTTTTCCGGTTCATAGATCCGCCGCATCAGTCGTTCTCACCGTAGACGTCCAGCATCCATTCGTCGCCATGAACCTGCAGCACAAAACGGATAGGCTTGCAGCATACCTGGCAGTCCTCGATGTACTCCTGGTCGCCCCCGGACAGGTCCAGAGTCGTCTCGACCACTTCACCACAATAAGGGCAATCGTAAGACGCTTGTTCGAGCATCGCGGCCTCCGGGGTGACTTGTGCGTATAATTGCCGGTCTGTTTACAGGGCTTGCGTGTGCCTGAGCCGTTTTTCGGGCCCCCCCCCTTACCTTATTACCCTAGCCGTTTCCAACAAGAGAGCATGATGGGCGAATTCGATGCCATCCGACCGTACGACGACGCTGAGGTCCCTGCCGTTCTGGCACGCCTGCTCAGCGACCCGGCATTCCTCGATATCCTCACCCACTTCAAATTTCCGCGCGCCGCTGGCGCCCTCGGCTGGCTGCTCAAGCCGCTGATCGCCAGGCGCCTGCGCAAAGAATTCGCCGGCGTCACCTGCGTGTCGACCCTGCAGGACAAAGTCGAATACTACGTCGACCAGACCATCGAGCGTGCCACCGATGGCGTCACCTACTCCGGCGTCGAGCAGCTCAAGTCGGGCACTGCCTATCTGTTCCTGGCCAACCACCGCGACATCGTCATGGACCCGGCCTTCGTCAACTACGCGGTGTACCACGCCGGCCTGCCGACCCCACGCATCGCCATCGGCGACAACCTGCTGCAGAAGCCGTTCGTCAGCGACATGATGCGCCTGAACAAGAGCTTCATCGTGCACCGCTCGATCAGCGGCCGCCGCGAAAAGCTCGCGGCCTACCAGTTGCTCTCGGCCTACATCAACCACTCGATCCGCAACGATGGCGCGTCGATCTGGATCGCCCAGGCCGAAGGCCGCGCCAAGGACGGTGACGACCGTACCGATTCGGCGATCCTCAAGATGTTCCACATGAGCCGCAAGGACGAGCCGTTCGGTGCGGTGATCCAGAGCCTGAACCTGATCCCGGTTTCCATCAGCTACGAATACGACCCCTGCGACCAGGCCAAGGCCCGCGAGCTGTACATTCGTGCAACTACCGGCACCTACAAGAAGGCCCCGGGCGAGGACGACAACAGCATCGCCAAGGGCATCACCGGCTACAAGGGCCGGGTGCACATCCACTTCGCCCCACCGGTGACCGATTACTACGAGGACACCAAGCAGCTGGCACAGGAAACCGACCGGCAGATCCTCGGCGGCTACCGCCTGTTCCCGGTGCATTACCTGGCTTATGCGATGTGGAGCGAGAAGGACGAGGCGCTGCAGGTGCCGAGCGCCGAGCAGGTGTTCCCGGCAGAAGAACTGGCCAAGGCCAGCGAAGAGTGGCAGCGCCGCCTGGATGCTTGCCCTGAAGAGCAGCGGCCGTACCTGGTGTTGCAGTATGCGACGCCGGTGCGCAACCAGTATCAGGTCAGGCAGCAGGCCCCGGTCGCCTGACCGAATTCGGGGCTGCTTTGCAGCCCCGGAAGCCTCAGATCCAGGTGCTGAACCAGGACAGCAGCAAGGCCATGGCGAGGCAGGAAAAACCCAGGATGTAGTAGTAGCGCGGCACGCGCTGGTCGAAGGCATCCACTACCCCCTCATCCACCGCCAGGCTCTCGCGGGTGGTCACCTCACGCCGCCGCGCACTCTGCAGCAGCAAACCACCCGGGCAGGTCAGCAATAGCGCCAGCAGATTGATCAGTTTGGTCGGGTGGGCGCTAAGAAACCCCCAGAGCACTTGCAAAGACATCACACAACCTCGGTCATAGCCACAGCGAAGCCCGGCATTCTACCGAAGTCCAGCCTGCTCGCCCGATCGTGGCGACAAAGTGTCACTAAATTTCATTTGTCACATGCGCGTCATCAGGGCAGGCCACTCTATCGGCCTTTTCCCGTACCGGAGCGTGTTGATGCTGCATGCCGAAAACCAGGACCGCCTCTATCTGGTGGCTCAGAGTGATGAGCAACAGGCGCTGATCGATGGTTTTGCCATCAATGTCCACGACCGTCAGTGGCTGGTCTACTGTGCCCTGGGCGGGCATGTGCATGAAGATTTGCCAGAAGTGGATTTGCTCACCGGCGTCAGCTTGCTGGATTTCCACATAGAAGCCGCCTGAAGCCGTACAGGCAATAAAAAACCCGCTGTTCGGGGCGCCGGCAGCGGGTTCTTATCAATCAGGTGAAAGGCTTATTCGCCCAGCACCTGGCCAATGGTCGGGTCCTTGAACAGGCGGGTCAGCGCGTCGCTCAGAACATCACTCACCAAGGTGGTGTTGGTTTCCTGGTTCGGCGCCATGCCGAAGCGCTGGTCCAGCGATGCACCGTAGCGGCCGCTGTAACGGCGGCTGGCGTTCTGCACGTCGGCACGGAAGGTGGCGCCGATGGTGGCTTCGGTGACGTACAGGTTGTCCTTCGGCGACTGGTACTTCAGTTCGGCCAGGGTCACGGTCAGCTGCGGTGCGTTATAGGCGTTCGGGGTCGGGGTGAAGCCGAGCAGGCGCACGGCCGCTTCGGCCTGGGCCTGCAGCTTGGGCACGACATCATTGCCACTGACACTGATGGTGCTGGTCTCGGGGTACATGCCACCACGGGTGCCCAGGGACTGTGAAGCACGCCCATCGACAACCTTGACCACCACCGGCTGACCGTGGCCGACCGGTGCGAGCTGGGCCTTGAGCGTGGGTTGCGGGCTGAGTTGTTGCGGGCTGTGGGCACAACCGACCAGGCTGAGGCTGGCCACGGCAATCAAACCGAACAACAGACGTTGCAACATGCGCGTTTCTCCAGAAAATGCGGCAAAGGCCCACAGTATACCCAGCCCTGCACAAACCAGTCATCGGTCCGGTCCGCTTGTCACAATCGTTTCATGGCCTCGCCCTTATCCTTGCGCCAAGCCCGAACGCACAGGAAGCACCGCCATGGCTTCGCTCTGGACACTGTTCTGCCAACGCCCACGCCACCATGCCTACGCCCGCCTCGACGGCGAAGGCAAATGCCTGGCGTTCAAGCAATGCAGTCAGGCGCCAAGCGGCAGCGGATGGGTCCGGATCAGTGAAATCCAGCTCGCCTGGCTGGGCCGTGAGCTGCCTGCAGAAGCCCGGGTTTGCGCCCCTGCAAACCGCCGCTGGCACCAACGCATCCTCGCGGCCTGACAAACGCTGCAATAAAAACCACGAATAACGACCTTTCTGCCCGCGACATCGTTATAATCTCCCCCCGATTATAAGGACGTCTCCTGATCGGGCCCCGCATTTGCCGATTGACCCCGGCACCTTCACCCGCTTCGCCCACAGAGAGCCTTCCACTCAGGTCTTGCATCGGCTGTCGTGCCTGCTTTCCGGCCCTTCGCACTGCATGAACCTGCGGGTTGCCATCGCGCAGTCCCCTTTTGAGGTTCACGACTCCAAAAGAGCGTGAAAAAACGGTTTTCACTACTTCACAAGAGTGTGGCGAGCAAATGAACAGTCTGGCATGTGCAAAAGCGGCAGATGTGTCCCGAACAGCCCTGAACAGGCGGCTGAAGTGCTCATTTCGGATGAGTGCCTGAGGTCGTTCCATAGCGCACGCACGACACCTTGACCATAAGTCGAATTGCCGCACCTGTGGCAAACGGCGTTCAATACCTGAACCCAAAGACTGATTGGCGGTGTCCGCGGAAGTGGCAAGAACTGCGAAGAGTCGGACATGGCGATCCTGGCAACCCCAGTGGTCCTATGCTGTCAATTAGGTAGCTGTAGATTGTGGAGACGCGTTAAATGGCGCAGAACGAATCGGTTGATGTGGTACTGGTAGGCGCGGGCATCATGAGTGCCACCCTGGCCGTACTGCTCAAGGAGCTTGACCCGACCCTGAAGCTTGAGGTCGTCGAGGCAATGGACTCCGGAGCCGCGGAAAGCTCCAACCCCTGGAACAACGCAGGTACCGGCCACGCCGGCCTGTGCGAACTCAACTACACGCCCCAGGCCGCCGATGGCAGCATCGACATCAAGAAGGCCGTGCACATCAACACCCAGTTCGAGGTCTCGCGCCAGTTCTGGGCTTACCTGAGCAAGAAGGGCTCCTTCGGCTCGGCACGTGCATTCATCAACCCGGTCCCGCACCTGAGCTACGTCGAAGGTGACAAAGGTGTGTCCTTCCTCAAGAAGCGCTTCGAGATGCTCAAACAGCACCATGCCTTCGCCGAGATGGAGTACACCGAAGACAAGGCTGTGATGAACGCGTGGATGCCGCTGATGATGCCAGGCCGCCCGGCCGACCAGCAGATCGCCGCAACCCGCGTGGCCAAAGGCACCGACGTCAACTTCGGAGCATTGACCAACAAGCTGCTCAAAGTGCTGGGTGACGCTGCGGATGCACAGGTCAAGTACAGCAAGAAGGTCGTCGGCCTGCGCCGTAACGGCAGCGGTTGGACCGTGAGCATCAAGGACGTCAACAGCGGCGGTGCCCGCGAAGTCGACGCCCGCTTCGTGTTCCTCGGTGCTGGCGGCGCGGCCCTGCCGCTGCTGCAACTGTCCGGCATCCCGGAAAGCAAAGGCTTCGGCGGCTTCCCGGTCAGCGGCCAGTGGCTGCGCTGCGACAACCCGGAAATCGTCAAGCAGCACCAGGCCAAGGTGTACAGCCAGGCTGCGGTCGGCGCCCCGCCGATGTCGGTGCCACACCTGGACACCCGCGTGGTGGACGGCAAGACTTCGCTGCTGTTCGGCCCTTACGCCGGCTTCACCACCAAGTTCCTGAAGCACGGTTCGCTCATGGACCTGCCGCTGTCGGTGCGCATGGGCAACATCGGCCCGATGCTGGCCGTGGCCCGTGACAACATGGACCTGACCAAGTACCTGGTCAGTGAAGTGATGCAGTCGATGGAACAGCGCCTGGAATCCCTGCGCCGCTTCTACCCAGAGGCCAAAGCAGAAGACTGGCGCCTGGAAGTGGCCGGTCAGCGCGTGCAGATTATCAAGAAGGACCCGAAGAAAGGCGGCATCCTGCAGTTCGGTACCGAGCTGGTCTCGGCACAGGACGGCAGCCTGGCTGCCCTGCTCGGCGCCTCGCCGGGGGCATCGGTGACCGTGTCGATCATGCTCGAACTGATCGAGCGTTGCTTCCCCGAGCAGGCCAAAGGTGCCTGGGCTGCCAAGCTCAAGGAAATCTTCCCGGCCCGCGAGAAGGCCCTGGCCGCCGATGCAGCGCTGTACCACAAGATCAGTACCGACAACGATGTGGCACTGGAACTGGTGGAAGACAGCCCGGCCAAGCACTACGCCTGAGCCGGCCTGAAACGGAAAAACGCCCCTCGGGGCGTTTTTTTGTGCCTGGTTCTTTTCCTGTACCGGCCTCTTCGCGGGCATGCCCGCTCCCACAGGTTCACCGCTGTGCACGGGCCTTGCGAGACTTCTGTGGGAGCGGGCGTGCCCGCGAAAGGGCCGGTACAGACTAAAGATCAGCCGCGGGCGTTGGCGATGATCTCGACGTACTCCGGCGCGTTGCGCTGGTCGGCGATCACTTCTACGAAGGTCTTGCCGTGCTCGTCCTTGCCATCCAGGTCCAGGCCTGCTTCGACGAAGAAGCCGACGAAGCGCTCGAAGTCATCGACCCGCAGGCCACGGTAGCCTTTGATCAGCTTGTGGTGCGAAGGCGAGGTCACACCATCGGCCGGCTCAAACTGTAGGAACGACTTGATGTAGTCGTCGCTGATTTCGTCACCAATCACCTGCTTCTTGTCTTTGCGCATTGCCGGCTCCAACTGACCATCACGGAATTTCGAAGGCCGGCAGTGTACCCCCCACAAGCGGCACGCCTCAACGCGAACGTACGGTACCGGTGTGCAGGTCGGCCCAGATGTGGCCGTTGGCGTAGGTCAGGAACTGCACATAGACCGTCTCGTTGCGCAGCAGGTCCATGATCACGCGATAATCGCTGACCGGGTAATTCAGGCTCAAGGTCCGGCTCTTGTCGTCGTACACCGGCTTCTTGAGGCTCTTGCCAGCCTCACCTTCGAAGTTGAGCAGCACCTGGCCGATCGTCGCGCCCTTGCTCAACGGCTTGCCCTTCAGGCGCATCTGCAGCGAAGCGGTGATCGGGATCGGCTGCTGATCGGACTGCCGCTGGGCGCCCACCACCACGGCGTAGTCGGTCACTTGCAGCAATTGCTGGCCGGTCGGCGCTTCCTGGCGCAGGGACTGGTCATCGGGCGGGAGGAACTGGCTGTGCAGCGGTGCGGCGGCGAGAGGCAGGCTCACCGCCAGCAGCAGGGGAAGAATCGCACGCATGTGAGGCTCCTTGGCATGAAGGCGCACTCTAGCACGCAGGCTACGGCAGATCTCAAGCGAACTGCGCGAGCATCCAGGCCTGGTATTCTGCCACGCCGGCTTCACCCTCACGGGGTGCCCAGGGCGCATGTTCGCCCTCGACCAACTGCCGGTAAGGGCCGGCCTTGCACTCGAACAGAATGCTGTCGGCATCCAGCACCACCAGGCCATGATAGATGCCTGGCGGCAGATCCACGCCCAGGCAATCGCCACCAGCCTCCAGAATGCGCTTGCCAGTCACCCCACCCTGTTCGTCGAACATCAGCAGGCCCAACCGCCCCTTGAGCACCAGCAAGGTTTCTGCCTTGTCGTCGCTCAGGTGCCGGTGCGGTGCGATATAAGTGGAGGGCTGCAGGCCGACCGCAAGGCGGTGGCAAGGGTCCTCCATCTCGTGGAAGTTGTGATGGTACCGCCCCCGCGGGGCATCAGCGGCTTTCCGCGCCAGCCCGGCAAACAGCGTTTGGTCGATGAAAGCAGGCTGACCCATGGTCACAGTCCTTTGACAGCGAAGATACCGTTAGCGTTACGCCAGTAACCCTTATAGTCCATACCGTAACCGAAAATATAGCGATCCACGCACGGCAGGCCGGCATAGCTGGCTTTGAGGTCCGGGCTGGCCTTGCGGTCGTGATCCTTGTCGATCAGCACCGCAGTGTGGACCGCTCGGGCACCGGCGTGCTTGCAGAACTCGATGATGGCGCTGAGAGTATGGCCTTCGTCGAGGATGTCATCGACGATCAGCACGTCGCGGTCGATGAACGACACTTCCGGCTTGGCCTTCCAGAACAGCTCGCCGCCGCTGGTCTGGTTGCGGTAACGGGTAGCGTGCAGGTACGAAACCTCCAGCGGAAACTGCAGGTGGGTCAGCAGTTTGCCGGCGAAGATCAGGCCGCCGTTCATCACGCAGAACACCACAGGGTTCTTGTCGTGCAGGTCGTTGCAGATCTGCTCGCCGACCTTGGCGATGGCCGCTTCGACTTCGGCTTCGTGGTACAGGCAGTCTGCCTCGCGCATGACTTGACGGATGTGCTCGAGATCAGCGGACATGGCGCTCTCCGGGGGGCATTTTGGAAAAGCGGGCAAAGGTACGCATCCGCCCGTCACAGATCAAGCATTTATGGACTAACGTGCAAAAGGACTGCACGACAGCAAAGGCTGAATAGATTAATCTAGCGCGGTTTTTTTGCCCGCCTTTCGGAGCCCCCCCATGCCTACTCGTGAGATCCGCCATCCGCTGATCCGCCACAAGCTCGGCCTCATGCGCCGTGCCGATATCAGCACCAAGAATTTTCGCGAACTCGCCCAGGAAGTCGGCGCGCTCCTGACCTACGAAGCCACCCAGGACCTGCCCCTCGAAACCTACGAGATCGACGGCTGGTGTGGCAAGGTGCAAGTTGAAAAAATCGCCGGCAAGAAGATCACCGTGGTACCGATCCTGCGCGCCGGCATCGGCATGCTCGACGGTGTGCTCAGCCTGATCCCGGGTGCCAAGGTCAGCGCGGTCGGCGTCGCCCGCAACGAGGAGACCCTCGAAGCGCACACCTACCTGGAAAAGCTCGCGCCGGACATCAACCAGCGCCTGGCCCTGATCATCGACCCGATGCTGGCCACCGGCGGCTCGATGGTTGCCACCATCGACCTGCTGAAAAAGGCCGGTTGCAAGGAGATCCGCGCCATGGTGCTGGTCGCCGCGCCAGAAGGCATCGAGGTGGTCGAGAAAGCCCACCCCGACGTACAGATCTACACCGCGTCGATCGACCAGCGCCTGAACGAGCATGGTTACATCGTCCCAGGCCTGGGCGATGCCGGTGACAAGATCTTCGGCACCAAGCAGAAGGACGCCTGACCATGCAGGACGGCTTCAACGACCCGCTCTGGCGCCAGGTCGTCTCGGGCGCGCAGATGCTTTTCGTGGCATTCGGCGCGCTGGTGCTGATGCCGCTGATCACCGGCCTCGACCCGAACGTGGCGCTGTTCACCGCCGGCATCGGCACCCTGCTGTTCCAGCTGGTCACCGGCCGTCAGGTGCCGGTGTTCCTGGCGTCGAGCTTTGCCTTCATCACGCCGATCATCCTTGCCAAGGGCCAGTTCGGTCTGGCAGAGACCATGGGCGGCGTGATGGCCGCAGGTTTCGTGTACACCTTCATGGGCCTGATGGTGAAGGTCAAGGGCACCGGCTTCATCGACCGCATGCTGCCGCCGGTGGTGATCGGCCCGGTGATCATTTCCATCGGCCTGGCCATGGCCCCGATCGCCGCCAACATGGCGATGGGCAAGGCCGGTGATGGCTCGGCACTGATGCCCTACAAGACCGCCATGCTGATTTCCATGCCGGCGCTGCTGACCACCTTGATCGTTGCCGTGTTCGGCAAGGGCATTTTCCGCCTGGTGCCGATCATCTCCGGCGTGCTGGTGGGCTTTGCCCTGTCGTTCGCCTTTGGCGTGGTCGACACCGCCAAGATAGCGGCCGCGCCGTGGCTGGAAATCCCCAACTTCACAGCGCCAGCATTCAACTGGCAAGCCATTCTGTTCATCGTCCCGGTCGCCCTGGCGCCAGCGATCGAGCACATCGGCGGCGTGATTGCAGTCGGCAGCGTGACCGGCCGCGACTACCTGAAGAAGCCCGGCCTGCACCGCACCCTGCTGGGTGACGGCCTGGCCACCACCGCAGCCGGCCTGTTCGGTGGCCCGCCCAACACCACCTATGCCGAAGTCACCGGCGCAGTGATGCTGACCAAGAACTACAACCCGAAGATCATGACCTGGGCGGCAGTCTTTGCCATCACCCTGGCCTTCATCGGCAAGTTCGGCGCGCTGCTGCAGAGCATCCCGGTACCGGTGATGGGCGGCATTCTGTGCCTGCTGTTCGGTTCGATCGCGGCGGTGGGCATGAACACCATGATCCGCCACAAGATCGACCTGGCCGAAGCGCGCAACCTGGTGATCGTTTCAGTGACCCTGGTGTTCGGCATCGGCGGCGTGTTGATCGGCAGCGGCGACGGCCCGGACGACTGGGGCCTGAAGGGTATTGCCCTGTGCGCCATCGTGGCGATCGCGCTGAATCTGATCCTGCCGGGCAACGATGGCTGGAAGCACAAGAAGCTGGATGATCAGTTGCCTTGATCCGGCGTTAGCCTGAACTGGCCTCTTCGCGGGGCAAGCCCGCACACATTGACCGGTGTCCACCGAACTTTGTGGGAGCGGGCTTGCCCCGCGAAGAAGCCGGTACAGGCCGTCCGATATTCAGGCCCTTTCGCACATCCCCGCCAGCACCCTCACCCATTCCGGGTGATCATTCAGGCACGGCACCAGCACCAGCTCCTTGCCGCCCGCCTCGACGAACTGCTCGCTGCCACGCATGCCGATCTCTTCCAGCGTCTCGATGCAATCGGCAACGAACGCCGGGCACATCACCAGCAGCTTCTGCACCCCGGCCTTGGCCAGCTCATCCAGGCGCGTTTCGGTGTAGGGCTCGATCCATTTGGCCCGCCCCAACCGCGACTGGAACGACACCGACCATTTGCCATCGGGGATGCCCATCTTCGTTGCAAATGCCTTGGCCGTCGCAAGGCATTGCCCGCGGTAGCACACCGCACGCATCGCGGCGGACGCGTCCTTGCAGCAGTCCGCTGCCTGGAAATCATGCTTGCCAGTCGGGTCGAGCTTCTTCAGGTGGCGCTCCGGCAAGCCATGGAAGCTAAGCAGCAGGTGATCGTAATCCTGCTGAAGGTACGGCCTGGCGCTGGCGACCAAGGCGTCGATGTACTCAGGGTGATCGTAGAACGGTTGCAACACCCGCAACTGCAGCGGCAAGTGGCGCTCGGCAACAGTCTGCTGCGCCTGCGCCACCACTGTGGTCACCGTACTGTCGGCGAACTGTGGATAAAGCGGCGCCAGGGTCACCTTGCGCACACCTTGTGCGGCCAGACGCGCCAGCACTTCAGGCAGTGCCGGTTCGCCGTAGCGCATGGCAACCTCCACCGGACCGTGCGGCCAGTGCTCGACCATCGCCGCCTGCAGACGCCGGGTCAGCACCACCAGCGGCGAGCCTTCATCCCACCAGATCGAGGCATAGGCATGCGCCGACTGCTCCGGGCGCTTGATCAGGATCAGCGACACCAGCAAGCGCCGTACCGGCCAGGGCAGGTCGATCACGTAGGGGTCCATGAGGAACTGGTTGAGGTAGCGGCGCACGTCAGCCACCGAAGTGGAGGCCGGGGAACCCAGGTTGACCAGCAGCAAAGCGTGATCGGTCATGCAGCGTCCTATGTCAGAGGCGGCTGGACAGGTTGCCCAGGGCCGATTGCAGATCGTTGAAGCGGAAGGTGAAGCCTGCCGCCAGCAAGCGCACCGGGCGCGCGCGCTGGCCACCGAGCAGCAAGGTCGACAGCTCGCCAAGGCCTGCCTTGAGCAGCAGGCCGGGCACGGGCACGAACGCGGGCCGGTGCAGGGCACGCCCTAGCTGCCTGGCGAAGTCGCGGTTGCGTACCGGCTCTGGCGCGCAGGCATTATAAGGACCGCTGGCATCCTTGTGCTGCAAGAGAAAATCGATCAGGGCGATCTGGTCGTCGATATGCACCCAAGGCATCCACTGCCGACCATTACCCAACGGCCCGCCCAACCCCAGCTTGAACGGCAGACGCAGGCGCGACAAAAAGCCGCCGTCACTGGCCAGCACCAGCCCGGTGCGCACCAGCACCACGCGAATGCCGAGCGGCTGCGCGCGCAGGGCGGTTTCTTCCCAGGCGATGCACAGTTGGCTGGCGAAGTCTTCGCGAACCGGCGGCGAGGCTTCGGTCAGTTCGCGCTCGCCGCCATCGCCATACCAGCCCACGGCGGAACCGGAAATCAGCACCTCGGGGCGCTGCTCACGGCTGTCCAGCCAGGCCAGCAGTTGCTCGGTAAGGGTGATGCGACTGGCCCACAACACGTGGCGCCGCGCGGCCGACCAGGGCCGGTCGGCGATTGGCGCACCGGCGAGATTGACCACCGCATCCACCTGTTCATCGGCGCCCAGGTCCTCCAGCCGCCCCACGCCGCGCACCGCGCTGCCGCACAATCGCGGCACTTGATCAGGGCGCCGGCTCCAAACGGTAAGCCGATAGCCCTTGCCGAGCCAGTATTGGCAAAGGTGCTGGCCGATCAACCCGGTACCACCTGTCAGCAATATATGCATGGCTGTGTCCTCGCAGCGTGCGGCCATGGTCTATTTTTAAGAACAAGGCACTTTTCCAGACTCATCGCTCTCGGATAAACATAGGCCATCAAGCCTGTGAAGCGGAATAACCTTATACAAAGATTGTGCATTGTACAGGTTTGCCTGACAGCGTAGTCTGCCTACAGCCAGGTTCGAAGAGGCCATCATGACAGTACCTATTGCCATCATCGGTGCCGGTATCGCCGGCCTGTCCGCCGCCCAGGCCCTGCAAAAGGCCGGGCAGTTCGTTCACGTATTCGACAAAGGCCATGGCAGTGGCGGGCGCATGGCCAGCAAGCGCAGCGAAGCCGGCGCACTCGACCTTGGCGCACAGTATTTCACCGCTCGCGACCGGCGCTTCGTCGAGCAGGTGCAGCAGTGGGTAGCCGCTGGCTGGGCAGAGCAGTGGAAGCCGCAACTGTACAACTACCGTAATGGCGAACTTACCCCCTCCCCCGACGAACAGACCCGCTGGGTCGGCGTGCCGCGCATGAGCGCGATCACCCGAGGGCTGCTCAAGGACGTCACGGTCAATTTCGGCTGCCGCATCGCCGAAGTATTCCGCGGCAAGCAATACTGGCACCTGCAGGACACCGAAGGGTGCAGCCATGGCCCGTTCAGCCGCGTGGTGATCGCTGTACCCGCGCCACAGGCCACCCCGCTGCTGGCGGCCACACCCAAGCTCGCCGCGGTGGCAGCCGGCGTGCAGATGGAACCGACCTGGGCGGTCGCCCTGGCCTTCCAGACACTGCTGGATACCCCGATGCAGGGCTGCTTCGTGCAGGACAGCGCACTCGACTGGCTGGCCCGCAACCGCAGCAAGCCCGGCCGTGAAGAGCACCTCGACACTTGGGTGCTGCACGCTACGTCGAACTGGAGCAAGCAGCACATCGACCTGGCCAAGGAAGACGTGATCGAACATCTGAGGGGGGAATTCGCCGAGCTGGTGGGTTGCGTGGTACCCGCTCCGAGCTTCGCCCTGGCCCATCGCTGGCTGTATGCGCGACCGGCCGGCAATCACGAATGGGGGGCCCTGGCCGATGCCGACCAGGGCCTGTATGCCTGTGGTGACTGGTGCCTGTCGGGGCGTGTCGAAGGTGCCTGGCTCAGTGGCCAGGAAGCCGCGCGACGGCTGCTGGAGCACCTCGAATAGCGTCACACGGCGAAACTATACAAAAATACTAGTTTGCATAACTTTCTGGCTGTGCTGGAATGAACTTGTACGCGCTTGCATCCATGTACAAGTTTTCCGGAGACAGCCATGCACGAACCTGCCCCCGCTCATAAGCCTCGTATCGCCATCAGCGCCTGCCTGACCGGCCATAATGTGCGCTACAACGGCGGGCACAAGGCTTCCGATCTGTGCCGTGAACAACTGCAAGCGCATTTCGAATGGCTGCCAGTGTGTCCTGAAGTCGCCATCGGACTGGGCGTGCCACGCGAGGCGATACGCCTGGTTGGCGACCCAATGCACCCCTCGGTGGTTGGTACGCGCAACCCCGGCACCGACCTGGCCGGCCCCCTCCATGACTATGCCGAGCGAATGGCCGATGAGCTCGATGACATCTGTGGCTACATCTTCATGCAGAAGTCCCCTTCGTGCGGCCTGGAGCGGGTCAAGGTCTACCAGGACAATGGCCACCCTGCGCCACAAGGTGGCACGGGGGCCTATGCCGCTGCCTTCTGCGCCCGTCGCCCCGACCTGCCGGTCGAGGAAGAGGGCCGCCTGCACGACCCGGTACTGCGCGAAAACTTCATCAGCCGCGTCTATGCCTACGCCGACTGGCAACAATTGCTGGGGCAAGGGTTGAGCCGCGGCGCCCTGGTGCGCTTCCATTCACGCTACAAGTACCTGCTGATGGCGAACAACCCACAGGCCTACCGTCAGCTCGGCCGCCTGCTGGGCAGCATGAGCCGGGACGATGATCCCGAACAGATCGGACCGCGCTATTTCAGCCAACTGATGCAGGCCCTGCGCCGATGCGCCAGCCGTGGCACCCACTGCAATGTCCTGCAGCACCTGAGCGGTTACTTCAAGGACTCGCTGACGCAGCAGGACAAGGCCGAACTGCAGCACATCATCGGCCAGTACCAGAGAGGCGTGGTGCCGCTGGTAGTGCCGCTGACCCTGCTCAAGCATCACCTGCGCAAGCACCCCGACCCTTATCTGCAACAACAGGCCTACCTGCAGCCGCACCCTGACAGCCTGGGCCTGCGCAATGCTGTCTGAAACACTCCTGCCGATTGGCGAACTGGCCCGGCGCACCGGCGTCAACCCCGTCACCTTGCGTGCCTGGGAGCGCCGCTATGGCCTGCTGAAGCCGCAGCGTACCGCCAAGGGGCACCGACTGTACGGGCAAGCGCAACTCGAACGGGTGCATGCGATTCTGGCCTGGCTAGAGCGCGGTGCCTCGGTGGGCCAGGTTCGTGAACTGCTCGATCAGCCGGTGGAGCGAGCCCCGGTGGGGGACTGGCAGCCGCGCCAGCAGCAACTGATCGAGGCCATCGGCAACCTTTCCCAACGCACCCTCGACCAGCAGTTGAACCAGGTCATGGCCTTGTACCCCGCCGTGACGCTGTGCGAACAGTTGCTGCTGCCGCTGTTGGCGTCCCTCGCCATTCGCTGGCGCACCCATTTCAACGCCCGCCTTGAACAGGTGTTTTTCCACACCTGGCTGCGCAGCAAGCTAGGGGCACGGGTCTATCACGACAATCAATTGTTGCAAGGTCCCGTCGTGTTGCTCTGTGAAGACAGCGAGCGCCTGTTCGACCCAAGCCTGTGGCTGTGCGCCTGGTTGCTGAGCAGCAACGGCATCCCGGTAGAGGTGTTCGAGCAACCCGTGGCCAGCGCGCAACTGCAGCGGGCGGTGATCACCCTGCAGCCCCGGGCAGTGCTGATGCACCTTGGCCCGCGTATCGAAGCCAGTGCCTTGTTGCGCACCTTGCAGGGCATCGCCGGGACCAAGCTGCTGGGCGGTGCCACCATCGCCCTGCACCAGGCACAGCTGCACGCTTTCGATCTATCCGATGTTTTTCTGTTCGATACCCCGCAGGCGGCATTGCGTGTGCTGCAAGGCAATGACCGCCGGCCTGTAGAGATGAGTGCACCATGCAACTGATCTGGCTGCGCAGCGACCTGCGCATCGATGACAATTCCGCCCTCGCCGTCGCCTGCGAACGCGGCCCGACCGTGGCTTTGTGGCTGGCCAGCCCCGGCCAATGGCAAGCCCATGACGACGCCGCCTGCAAGGTCGACTTCTGGCTGCGTAACCTGCGCCAGCTTCGCCAGTCGCTGGACAAGCTGAACATCCCGCTGCTGGTGCGCAAGATCGACACCTGGGACCAGGCCCCGGCTACCTTGCTCGAGGTCTGCCGCCAGCATGACATCGCAGCGGTGCACTGGAACGATGAATACGGCATCAACGAAGAGCGCCGCGATGCCGCCACGCGCAAGCTGCTGGAGGATGCCGGTATCCGCGCCCACAGCTACCTCGACCAATTGTTCTTTCGGCCGGGCACCATCCTTACCCGCAGCGGCGACTACTTCCAGGTATTCAGCCAGTTCAGAAAGGTCTGCCTCGAACACCTGCACCGCAGCCTGCCGACAATGGCGCGGCCGGTAAAAAAGCAGGCCGCCCTGAATATCCCCAGCAACCCGATACCCCAGCATATCGACGGTTTTGACAAGCCTGCCCGCGCCCTGAGCGATCACTGGCCCGCCGGTGAAGAAGAAGCGCAGGCGCGGCTTGCCCGTTTTATCGATGAAACGGTCGAGGACTACGAGCACCTGCGCGACCTCCCGGCCAGGCCCGGCACCAGCCAGCTGTCTGCCTATCTGGCTGCGGGCGTCATCTCGCCCCGCCAATGCCTGCATGCCGCCCTCGCCAGCAACCGGGGTGAATTCGACAGCGGCAACAGCGGCGTACGGACGTGGGTCAACGAACTGCTCTGGCGCGAATTCTACAAGCACATCCTGACGGGTTACCCACAGGTCTCCCGGCATCGTGCGTTTCGCGCCCAGACCGAAGCCCTGCCCTGGCGTGATGCGCCGGATGACCTCAAGGCCTGGCAGGAGGGCCGCACCGGCTTCCCGATCATCGATGCAGCCATGCGCCAACTGCTGCACACCGGCTGGATGCACAACCGCCTGCGGATGATCGTCGCCATGTTCCTCAGCAAGAACCTGCTGATCGACTGGCGCCTGGGCGAACGGCACTTCATGCGTCACCTGATAGACGGCGATCTGGCCGCCAACAATGGTGGCTGGCAGTGGAGTGCGTCCACCGGCACCGATGCAGTGCCCTATTTCCGTATCTTCAACCCGGTTTCCCAGTCGCAGCGTTTCGACCCCGAGGGCCGCTTCATTCGCCAGTGGCTGCCGGAATTACGAGATATGGATGAGAAATCCATCCATCAACCGATGAAGTCAGAGGATCTTTTTGCTAATAATTTGTATCACAGTCCAATAGTCGATCTCAGTAGTAGCCGCCAACGTGCGCTGGAAGCTTTCAAGGGCCTTCCACGCCGGCAGGATCAGAGGGCAGTATCTTGAATCACTCGCGTAGTTTCTGGGTTACGGGGGCCAGCAACGGACTGGGTCTGGCCCTGGTGGAGCGTTTGCTCGAACAAGGGCATCGCGTTGCCGCAAGTGGCAAGGGAAGCGAGGAACTGGATGCTTTGGCAGTGCAATATGGCAGCCGCCTGTTGAGCTTGCCCTGGGAATTGCATGAAGAAGGCGAGGCCGCCAGCGCGGCAGAGCAGATATGCCATGCCTGGTGCGGGCTGGACGTGTTGATCATCAACGGCGGGACCAGTGAATACCTGGCCGATGACGTGGCGGACAACGAATTGTTCGAGGCCATCGTCAGTGGCAACCAGCTGGCTGCCGAGCTTTGCCTGGCCAGTGCTCAACCGTTGCTGGCGCAGGGGCACCAGCCGCAGGTGATGGTGATTTTCAACCGTTATTCGGCGCTGCAGCTCTATTCGCCCACGCAAGTGTCGGCGGGCTGGAACAATGTGCCGCAGTGGTCGCGTGAACAACGGGAGGAATTGAAGGGGCGGGGGATTGACCTGACCGTGGTGGCACCGCAGTCGTTGAAGACGCCGATAACTTCCGTGCAGGCCGTTCCGGATGCCTGGACGCCAGAAAGTGCGGCGGATGAGTTGCTCTCGCGGCTGGTGATGCGCGAACCTGAGCTGGTGCTGGAGGTGCTGGATATCAGCAGCTTGTGGCCATTGCCCCGCTAAGTCGTGTGTTTCCGGGCCTGCCCTCTTCGCGGGGGGGCAAGTCCGCTCCCGCAAGCCCTGCGCTGCACCTGTGGGAGCGGGATTGTCCCGCGAAGAGGCCGGCACAGGGGTAATCAGAGGGCCATGCGGTAATGCAGGCTGTAGCTCTCGACACCGTCGTTGGGCTGCTTGATGCCCGCATTGGAATAGTGAATCGCCCTGACCCCGATCTCATGCCCGCCGGCAAAACGCAGACCAAAGCCGATCCGGTCCTCGAACTGGAAGGACGAGCCCAGCTCGTTGCTCTCAAGTTCGGTGCTGGAAAATGCCGCCACGCCTATCCCTGCTTCGATGTAGGGCTTCACCGACTCCCCGGCGAACTCATAGACGAACACCGGGGCGAACGACAGGCTGTTGTTGCTCGCTGTCTCGTCACCGTCCCAGTAGGTGTAGGCCCCGTCCCAGTAGCCCGTCAGCCGGCCGACACTGGTCTGCCACCAGCTCGCATCCCAGTTCGACTGCAGCCCCAGGCGGTAGACCATGGTGGAGTCGCCCGTCTGCCCTACAGAAAACGAAACATCGGCAGCCTGCGCCGCCATCACTTGCCCCAGGGTAACCGCGGCAGCCGCCGCCAAGCCGAGCAGTTTCTTCATGAGAAACGTCCTTTCTTCCGCTGTTATTAGTTTTTACCTGCCATCAGGCAATGCGGTAGAAATCGGGACTAGTACGATAGTTCAGCGGCTTTTAACGTTTTTTTCACAACGCAAAGCTTTGCACACTGTCAGACTTATGCCACAGCGCAGGTAGGACTTGTTTCAGCAATTGTGGATCGGCACTGGTCCAGAACGCCGCGTCCCGCGCGGGCCCGCTCGCCAGCATGTCGCGCATGCCCAGCAGTCGCTGCAGTTGCCGCGCCACGGCGGCACCCGTATCGATGATGGCCACATCGGCCGGCACCATCTCGGCCAGCAGCGGCCGCAGGAAGGGGTAATGGGTGCAACCGAGGATCAACGTGTCGCAGCCAGCGGCCAGCAATGGCTGCACGTAGCCGAGCAACAGCTGGCGCAATTGCCGGCTGCCCAGGTCACCCGTTTCTATCAGCTCTACCAGCCCTGGACAGGGCTGGGTGACCACTTGCACATCGTTGGCAAAACGGTCGAGCAAGGCAGCAAACTTGGCGCTCTGCAAGGTGCCCGTGGTGGCCAGCACGCCGACCACCCCCGAGCGGGTAGCGGCAGCGGCGGGTTTGACTGCCGGCTCCATGCCGACCAGAGGCCAGTCGGGGTACAACTCGCGCAAGTCGGCGACCGCAGCCACCGTTGCGGTATTGCAGGCCAGCACCATCGCCTTGGCACCTTGCGCCCGGAAGAACCCGGCGATACGCCGGCAGCGCTGGCGGATGTAGTCCGGGGACTTCTCGCCATAAGGCACATGACCACAATCGGCCACGTAAAGCAGCGACTCGTCTGGCAGCAGGCGCTGGATCTCGGCGAGCACCGACAAGCCGCCGACCCCCGAGTCCATCACACCGACCGGCGCCGAGCGATCAGCCATCGCGCTTGCCACACACGGCGCAGGCCGGATCACGCTTGACCCGCAGCTCACGCAGACGCGTGCCGAGGGCATCGATCAACAGCAGGCGGCCTATCAGCGGTTCGCCGAAGCCGGCCAGCAATTTCATCGCCTCCAGCGCTTGCAGACTACCGACCAGGCCCACCAGCGGACCGATCACGCCCGCTTCGCTGCAGGTCAGTTCGTCTTCGCTGCCGTGGCCGTACAGGCAGTGGTAGCAAGGGCTGAAGTCACGGCGCGGATCGAACACCGACAACTGGCCTTCCAGGCGAATCGCCGCGCCGCTCACCAACGGTTTTCCGGCCGCGAAACAGGCGGCATTGACCGCCTCGCGCGTACCGAAATTGTCCGAGCAGTCCAGCACCAGGTCGACCGCCGCCACTGCAGCGGCCAGGGAGTCTTCGTCCAGTGCCTGGCGGTGGGCGACCAAGGCAACCTCGGGGTTGATCGCTTGCAGCCGCTGCAGCGCCGAATCGACCTTGCTCATGCCGACGCTGTCGCTGTCATGGATGACCTGGCGCTGCAGGTTGGTCAGGTCGACGGTGTCGAAGTCGGCCAGGTGCAGCTCACCCACGCCTGCGGCTGCCAGGTACAGCGCCACCGGGGAGCCGAGGCCACCGAGGCCTACAATCAGTGCCTTGCCGCGCTTGAGCCGCAGCTGGCCTTCGATGTCGACCTGTGCCAGCAGGATCTGCCGGCTATAACGCAACAGTTCCTGATCGGTCAGCATGGCAAGCGCCCCAGTGAAATACGTTCATGGCCGCCCAGGTCCCTGCGGCTGGCCACCTCGGTGAAGCCTTGTGCACACAGCAGGCCGCGCACGTCGTCGGCCTGGTCGTAACCGTGCTCGAGCAGCAGCCAGCCCCCCGGCAGCAGATGCTCTGGTGCCTGGGCGACGATAGTCCGCAGGTCATCGAGGCCGTCGACGCCGGCCACCAGCGCACTGCTGGGCTCGAAACGGACGTCGCCTTCGGCCAGGTGTGGGTCTGCACTGCGAATATACGGCGGGTTGCTGAGAATCAGGTCGAAGCGCTGCCCGGCCAGGCTGCCGAACCAATGGCTGGCCAGTACCTGGACGTTGCCCAGGCCCAGGCGCTGGCGGTTGCGTTCGGCCAGGGCCACGGCTTCTTCGACGCGGTCCACGGCCGTCACCTGCCAGGCCGGGCAATCGCTGGCCAGGGCCAGGGCGATGGCACCGGTGCCGGTGCCCAGGTCGAGCACGTTGGCAGGCGAAGCGGGCAGCAGCTGCAGGGCAGTTTCGACCAGCAACTCGGTATCCGGCCGCGGGATGAGCGTATGTGGCGCCACTTCCAGGTCGAGCTTCCAGAAGCCCTGCTGCCCAAGGATGTAGGCCACCGGTTCACCGGCACGGCGTCGCTGCAGGTAGCCGGCATAGGTCTGGGCATCTTCACTGCTGACAATGCGCTCGGGCCAGGTGTGCAGGAAGCTGCGCGACTTGCCGATGGCAGCAGCCAGCAGCAGCTCGGCGTCCAGGCGCTCGCTGGGTGAATCCGGTAGCTGCGCGTTGCGCAGCAGGCTGGCAATGATGGTCATCAGTCCCCCAGGGCCGCCAGTTGGTCGGCCTGGTATTCGGCCAGCAACGGTTCGATCACGGCTTCCACGCCACCGGCGAGGATGTCGTCGAGGGAATACAGGGTGAGGTTGATACGATGGTCGGTCACCCGCCCCTGTGGGTAATTGTAGGTACGGATGCGCTCGGAGCGGTCACCAGAGCCGACCAGCAACTTGCGCTCACTGGCGATGGCATTCTGCGCGGCGCTGGTCTGCATGTCGTTGAGCTTGGCCGACAACCAGGACATGGCGCGGGCGCGGTTCTTGTGCTGCGAACGCTCTTCCTGGCACTCGACCACGATGCCGGTCGGCAAGTGGGTGATACGGATCGCCGAGTCGGTCTTGTTCACATGCTGACCACCAGCGCCCGAGGCGCGGTAGGTGTCGACGCGCAGGTCAGCCGGGTTGATCTCGATCGCCGCTTGCTCGTCGGGCTCGGGCAGCACGGCCACGGTACAGGCCGAGGTGTGGATACGGCCCTGGGATTCGGTTTCCGGCACACGCTGAACACGGTGCGCACCGGACTCGAACTTGAGCTTGCCGTACACGCTGTCGCCTTCGACACGGGCAATGATCTCTTTGTAGCCGCCGTGCTCGCCTTCGTTCTCGGACAGGATCTCCAGGCGCCAGCCACGCTTCTCGGCGTAGCGCGAGTACATGCGGAACAGGTCGCCGGAGAAGATCGCCGCCTCGTCGCCACCTGTGCCGGCGCGGATTTCGAGAAACACGTTACGGCCATCGTTGGGGTCCTTGGGCAGCAGCATGCGCTGCAGGTTGGACTCCAGTTCGACCAGCTGTTCCTTGGCTTCGCGTACTTCCTCGACGGCCATCTCGCGCAGGTCGGGGTCGGCGTCCTTGAGCAGCGCCTGGGCGCCTTCGAGGTCGTCCTGCACCTTGCGCCACTCTTTATAGGCGGCGTACACCGGCTCGACTTCGGCATATTCGCGGGAATAGGCGCGGAAGCGGGTCTGGTCGGATATGACTTCGGCATCACCCAGCAGCGCGGTGAGTTCCTCGAAGCGGTCCTGGAGAATCTCCAGTTTGTTCAGCAGCGACGCTTTCATTGCGGGGATTTGTCCGTCGAGCCCTCGTTGAGGGCAAAGAGTTCCTGGGCCATGGCCAGCGCATCGAGGCGGCCCTCGGCCGAGAGCTTTTTCAACTGCACGCTGGGCGCATGCAGCAGTTTATTGGTCAGGCCCCGGGCCAGTTGCGCCAGTACATCCTCGGGGTTGCTGCCATTGGCCAGCAGGCGCTGGGCCTTTTGCAGTTCTTCGTCACGCAGGCGCTCGCTTTGCTGGCGGTAGGCGCGCAGCACATCGACCGCAGCCAGCTCGCGCAGGCGCAGCATGAAGTCCTCGGCGCCCACCGAGACCAGTTCTTCAGCCGCCTGGGCTGCGCCCTGGCGGCTCTTCAGGTTTTCCGCGACCACGTCGTGCAGGTCATCGACCGTGTACAGGTAGACGTCGTCGAGTTCGCCAACTTCAGGTTCGATATCGCGCGGCACGGCGATGTCGACCATGAAGATCGGCTTGTGCCGGCGCTGCTTCAGGGCACTTTCCACCGCGCCCTTGCCAAGGATCGGCAGCTGGCTGGCGGTGGAGCTGATGACGATATCGCTGTTGGCCAGTTCCTGCGGAATGTCGGCCAGCAGCACGGCGTGGGCGCCGAACTGCTCGGCAAGAATGCTCGCCCGCTCCAGGGTGCGGTTGGCCACGACGATGCGGCGTACACCTTGTTCATGCAGGTGGCGGGCGACCAGGGTGATGGTCTCGCCGGCACCGATCAGCAGCGCCTGGCTGCGGCCCAGGTCACTGAAGATCTGCTTGGCCAGACTGACCGCAGCGAACGCCACGGAAACCGGGTTTTCGCCGATCGCGGTGTCGGTCCGCACCTGCTTGGCGGCGCTGAAGGTGGCCTGGAACAGGCGCCCGAGCAGCGGGCCGACGGTACCGGCCTCGCGCGCCACGGCGTAGGCAGACTTCATCTGGCCGAGGATCTGGGGTTCACCTAGCACCAGCGAGTCGAGCCCGGAAGCCACGCGCATCATGTGCCTCACGGCATCGTGCTCTTCATGGACATAGGCGCTGGCGCGCAGCTCGTCCAGGCTCAGCCGGTGATAGTCGGCCAGCCATTGCAGCACAGCGTCGGCAGACAGGTGATCCTGCTCTATATAGAGCTCGCTGCGGTTGCAGGTCGACAGGATTGCCGCCTCACGGCTGGCGGTCAGTCGGCAGAGCTGCTGCAGGGCGTCGACCAGCTGCTCTGGGGTAAACGCCACGCGCTCGCGTACGTCTACCGAGGCAGTCTTATGGTTGATACCAAGTGCAAGAAAGGCCATGCAAGGTCGCTGGTTGTGACGGGAAGCCGATAATTGTCCTCTTTCGCAGGTTTTAGAACAACCACCGTTCGCTATTGTCGTGATAGGCCGGCCCTACCCGCCCCCGGGGAGACCCCCGCCCATGGCTGAAGCAAGCGCGAAACCTGTAGGAGCGGGCTTGCCCGCGAAGAGGCCAGCACAGGCTAAGCCAATTTTTCTGAGACCTCTCCCTACGCGCTGCTCAACCGAGCCACCCGCAAAGCCGATAGGTAATATTTCCTACAACAAACACCCGTCAATGAAATAATTCGACATATCCACAGCGAAGTTATCCACAATCTTGTAGTCCATTTCCCAAAGTTTGCCCGGTCTATTGCCTTGCCGGATATCGATACCTAGCCTTGCCAATCACTGACGGGCCAAGTTCCGCTGCCAGTCCTCAAACTCCTTAAAATGATTGCAAAGGAGCGGTAAGCATGGCATTTGACGCCTATATACAAATCGACGAAATCGCGGGCGGAGCCCTGGATGAAAAATACAACAAATGGATTGAAGTCACCGGCTACGACTTTGGCGTAAGCCAAAGCACTTCGGCCACTGCAAGCTCCGCTGGCGGGGCCACCTCCGGCCGCACCGCCGTCAGCAATTTCAGGTTCACCAAGTTCCTCGACAGCGCCAGTTGCAAATTGATGGAAGCCAGTTGTGCCGGGCAACATCTCAAGGAAGTGAAACTCGCGCTGTGCCGCGCGGGTG